>JBBIOE010000147.1:0-20729 GCA_037443525.1 Archangiaceae bacterium
GCCGGCCTCGGGCGCGCCTCGTCACGCGGCACCGGAGGAGGCCGCGCCGGCTGCGGGACGACCGGCGGCTGGCCACCCTCGAACCGCGGCCGGCCGGGCTGATCGGGCGGAGGCGGCCGCACGCGCAGGCGGCGCAGCGGCTGCCCGAGCTCGTTCTCGATCTGCTGCGGTGGCGGGCCGTGGAACTCGCGCCGGTGATACGGCCGCGCCGTGCGCATCGCCATCGGCACCCGCTGCTGATCGAGCCAGTAGCGGCGCAGGTGCCGCGAGGTGAAGTGCGGCGTGTCGACGAAGACCCAGTAGGGATCCCACAGATCGATGTCGATGGACGCCGTCAGCGGCGGGAGCGGCGCCCACCCGACGAGGCCGCCGCCGTAGCGCCAGGACACCCAGTTCGGCCCCCACTCGGTGTCGGGGATCCACAGCCACCCCAGGTTCTCGTCGAGCAACCAGCGTCCGTAGTGGAAGGTCACCCAGCCCCAGGGGTACTGCGACTCGAAGGACCAGCCCGCGGTGGTGCTCACCCACGCGCCGCCGGTGGCGTAGGGCTGGAAGTCGTAGCCGACCTCGTCCTCGAACGGACGCCAGACCAGCCCGTAGGGCTCGAGCTCCAGCCACTCACCGTAGGGCTCGAGCTCCTCGTAGAAGACGTCGGTCGACACGACGCCGGCGCCGCCACCCGGTAGCCCCGCGTGGCTCGTCACGCCGCAGCCGCTGACGAGCGCGACGAGCAGACAACCTCGAAGGACTGGGGTCATGGCGTTTCTCCGAGCGCCGGCCCCTCGCGGCGCCGACCGGGGTGAGCTCTGGTTCGCCAGCACGAAGAAGCATCGGGTGGGCCATGGTGGGAGCCGCTCGCCCACGAGCGCGCGGAAATCACCGGCCCGCCCCCGGAGCGCACGCAGCCGCTGCGGACTCGCACCGGGCGGCGTCTGGAGTCACAGAGGAAGGCGGCGCCCGGGAGGGGGTGGCACACAACCTGCTCGGTCGGCCTGACCGCCGCAGCGCCCGTAGGCCCCCTCCACTCGCGCGTCTCTTGGAACCGTCGATCATGCGCCAGCTCGTCGTCATCTCCGAAGCAGACGCCTGGCCCCGCGCCTGGAGGTTCCAGGGCTTCCAGATGCACTTCGCGGCGCCGTCCACGCCGCTGCCCTCCTTCGCCACCGTCGACTGCGTGGCGATGGTGGAGCCCCAGGCGCGCGACGTCGACGCGGCGCTGCACCATTTGCGCTTCACCGGGCGCGCGCAGGCTGCCGCGGTGGTCCTCGCGGCCAACTGCGCCATGCCGAGCACCCGCCAGCTCGTGGAGTGGCACCCCTTCGACGCGCTGGTCGATCTCGCCTGGCCGTCGCTCATCGCCGAAGCCGGGGTGATGATGGCGATCCGCAACGTCGAGCTGGGCCGCAATCTGGTCGAGATCCAGCGGGTGGTCATCGAGGAGGCGCAGAAGGACACCAGCTCGCTCTACGACCTCGCGGTGCACGATGGCCTCACCAACCTCTACAACAACCGTCACTTCGCGGCGCTGATGCACCGGCAGCACGAGAAGAGCCAGCGCAGCCGCGAGACCTACGCCCTGGTGGTCATCGATCTGGACGATCTCAAGCACCTCAACACCCGCCACGGCCACGCCGGGGGCTCGAAGGCCTTGAACGAGCTCGCAGCCACCATCGCCGCCTCCACCCGCGCGGACGACGTGGCGGTGCGACTGGGGGGCGACGAGTTCGCGGTCTTCCTCGCCGACTGCACCAAGGAGCAGGGGGTGGAGTTCGCCAACCGCCTCTGCGCCAGGCTCCGCGACCACGTCTTCGACGTCGACGGGAAGCCCCTGTCGATCACCATCAGCTGTGGCGTCTCGTCATTCCCGGAGGACGGGGAGACCTATCCGCAGCTTCTCAAGCACGCCGACCATGCGCTCCTCCGCGCCAAGGCCCTGGGGAAGAACCGGGTGGTCGGCTTCACACCGGAGCTCGAGTCGCTGCTCGAGCACTGACGTCGATGGGTCATGGCAGGAGGACCACATGAGCGAGGTCTTGCATCTGTCGGTTCGCCCGGAGTGGGAACAGATCGACACGGCCCGGCAGGAGACCGTGCTGTTCTTGAGGCGCCATCACCTGCACGAGGAGGCGATCCACGCGGCGACGATGATCGTCTGCGAGCTCACCGAGAACGCCACCAAGTACGGCGCCTTCGGCGGCGACGAGGTGGCCATTCGCATCAGCGTCGCGGTGACGCCGGGAGCGGTGACCGTGGAGGTGAAGAGCCCGGTGGCCAAGGGCGGCGACGATCACCTGAGGCGGCTCGATCGCGCGGTGCAGTGGATTCGCGGCTTCCAGAGCCCCTTCGAGGCGTACCTGGAGCGGCTCAAGGAGATCTCCGCGCAGTCGCTCGAGAGCCGGGAGAGCGGGCTGGGCCTCGCGCGGGTCGCCTACGAGGGGCAGTCCATTCTCGACTTCTTCGTCAACGAGCACGACGTGCTCGCCATCTCGGCGGTTCACCGCTTCAACTCCTAAAGGGGCGCTCGCCATGACCCAAGAGACCTTCCAAGACGAGGCGCTGACCCTGACGCTGCGCGAGGAGGAAGACGCGGTGACGGTGTCGTGGTCGGGCCGGAGCACCAACCGCGAGCCGAGCCACTTCATCGTGCCGGTGCTCAGCCGGGCCATGGACTGGGGCCGGACGAAGAACAAGCTGGTGGTGCTCGACTTCCGCGACATGGCCTACATGAACTCGTCGACCATCACGCCGATCATCCGCCTGTTGGGCCGTGCCCGGCGCAACCCCGACGCGGTGCGGGTCATCTACCGCAAGGAGCTCAAGTGGCAGGAGCTCTCCTTCAGCGCCCTGGAGGTCTTCCAGACCTCGGATCAGCGCATCGAGATTCGCGGGGTGTGACATGGAGCTCGCCGCCACCACCGCCGACGTGCTCGGCAGCGCCGAGGGCGGCGACGTGCCCCTGTTGCTGAAGGTCGAGGGCGCGAGGCCGCACTCGCTGGTGGTGCGCTTCCAGGAGCGGGAGAAGGTGCCCGGCGACGGCCAGCGCTTCGAGCGGGTGACCCTGGTCTGCTCGGGCCGCTCCGCGACGCTGGGGCCCTGCGAGTTCGAGCGGGACCCGCTGCTCAACCACACGCCGCTGGGGGTGCCGCCGCTGGGCGACGGGCACCTCGTCTTCCTCGAGCACGTGTACGACTTCTCGCAGCTGTTCGCGAACGGGCGCATCACCGAGCTGTCCCAGAAGGTGCGCCAGCTCCCCCTGCTGTGGGGCCGCAAGGCGACCATTCAGCCGGCGTTTCGCGACTTCACCTCTCAGCTGCTCTACGACTTCCAGGTCTACCGCGGGCTCTTCGACACGCTCGATCGCAGCCTCTCCACCGAGCCGCTGCCGGTGCGCGACTCGGTGCACCGGGTGGCGACCCAGGCCGAGTACGCGAACTTCAAGAGGTTCTTCGACGAGCAGCTCGCCGCGCTGGAGGGCGCGGTGAAGGACTTCGGCCGGCAAGACCACGAGCGCCACGGCTACTTCTTCCGCAAGCAGCTGTGGGACCTGATCCAGGCCTCGGAGTTCATGCTGCGCACCAACCTCAAGCCAAGGGGGTACGCCGGCGACTCGCTGATGATGCGCATGGTCTACGAGCGCGAGTTCAGGGGGGCGACGCTGTTCTCGAAGTTCATGCACCGGCACCCGCTCGACACCCGGGCGGCCGAGGCGGTGCGGAACCGGCGGAGCCTCTTGGCCAAGGCGATGCGCGCGGCGTGTGGGCGGGCGGCGCCGCGGGCCAAGGCGCGGGTGCTGTCGGTGGCGTGCGGCCCCTTGTGGGAGCTGCGCGACGTCTTGACCGGCAAGGAGGACTTCGAGGCGCTGGAGCTGGTGCTGCTCGATCAGGACCCGCTGGCGCTGGCCGACGCCAAGGGCACCATCACCGCGCTGGAGGCGGCCTACGGAGCCCGGCTGCAGGCCGCGCTGGTCCGCGACTCGGTGCGCACGATGCTCCGGACGCCGAACCTGTCGAGCCGGTTCGGGAGCTTCGATCTCGCCTACTCGATGGGGCTGTTCGACTACCTCACGCCGCCGGTGGCGCGCGCGGTGCTCGCCAAGCTCTGGGAGGTGGTGGCGCCGGGCGGCGAGCTGGTGGTGGGCAACTACCACGTCAAGAACGAGACCCGCGTCTACATGGAGTACTGGATGGACTGGGCCATCTACCACCGCACCGAGGCCGAGCTGTTGGAGCTCGCCGCCGACCTGCCCGGCGCCGAGGCGCGCGTCACCTTCGAGGAGACCGGGACCCAGATGTTCCTCTCGGTGAAGCGCCCATGAGCATCTTGAGCGGCCAATACTCGCTGCCGCTCCCGGACGTCGAAGACTTCGACGACTACACGCAGACCATCATTCACCAGTGGTCGAAGACGCTGGCGGCGCTCGGCTTCGCGCTCATTCCGTTCTTCTTCGTCCTCGACGTCTTCATGATGCCGCCGGACCTGCTGCCGCGCTTCGCCATCTACCGCCTGGTGACGATGGCGCTGGTGCTCGGGCAGTACGTGGTGATCAAGGAGACCCAGCCGAGCCGCTTCTCGGTGTGGCACGGCTACTTCTTCTCCATCGTCGCCGGCGGGATGATCGCCGCGATGACCACCGATCTCTCGGGCTTCAACTCCACGTACTACGCGGGGCTGAACCTGGTGATGATCTCCACCAACACCTTCCTGCCGTGGCGCACGATTCACTCCGCGGTCAACTGCCTGATCCTCATCGGGCTCTACGTCGGCCTGAACCTCTTCATCCCGAACGAGACGCCGGTCAGCCGGGTGGCGCTGATCAACAACCTCTACTTCCTAATCTCCACGGCCATCATCTCCATCGCCACCAACCGGGTGCGCGAGCACCTGATTCGGGAGGAGTTCGGGGCCCGCTCGGGGCTGCAGAAGGCCCGCGACGCCTTGTGGGGCGACATGGAGGTCGCCAAGCGCATTCAGACCTCGCTGCTCCCCCGGGTGCGGCAGCTGCCGGGCTTCAAGGTGGCGGCGACCATGTTCCCGGCGGCGGAGGTGGGGGGCGACTACTTCGACGTGATCGAGAGCAGCCGGGGCGAGACATGGGTCTCCATCGGCGACGTCTCCGGACACGGCGTGGAGTCGGGGCTGATCATGATGATGACGCAGACGAGCCTGTGCACCGCGGTGAACAACGACGCGCTGCAGAAGCCGTCGAAGGTGCTGGAGCTGGTGAACACGGTGCTCACCGAGAACATCTTCCGCCTGGGCACCGATCGCTACATGACCATCTCGGCGCTGGCCCTGCGCGGCGACTCGCTGGTGTTCGCCGGCAAGCACCAGGACATCCTGGTGTACCGGCGGGAGGAGGGGAGAGTGGAGGTGGTGCCGACCACCGGCACCTGGCTGGGCGTGTTGACGGACCTGCGCGGGCACCTCTTCGACGGCACCATTCACGTCGACGACGGCGACGTGGTGCTGCTCTTCACCGACGGCGTGACCGAGGCCACCAACGCGGCGGGGCAGATGTTCGGCGAGCAGCAGCTCGAGCGGGCGCTGTTCGACTACGCGAACCTCGAGGTCGACGCCATCGTGCACAACATCGCGCGCGACGTGCGCAGCTTCACCGATCACCTCGACGACGATCTCACCCTCATCGCGCTGAAGCGGGTGGCGGGCGCGGCCACCTTCGTTCCGGGAGCAGGAGCCACCTGAATGGGACCCGTCGTCGACACGTTGACGTCCGGCGCCCTGGTCATCGAGGCCAGCGCCGCCTCGCCCACCACGCTGCGCCTGGACTGGACCGGCCGCAGCACCGAGCAGAACCCGGGCGACACCTTGCGGCCCTTCTTCGACGCCATCCTGACGATGGCGAGCGAGACGGGCTGCGGGCTTGAGCTGCACTTCGAGGAGCTGGAGTTCCTCAACTCCTCGACGGTGACCGCGGTGATTCAGGTGATCCGCAAGGCGCGGGGGCAGGGCACCTCGCTGGTGATCGTCTTCGACCAGAGCCGCAAGTGGCAGGTGCTGAGCTTCGACGCCTTGAAGAGCTTCCAGCTGCCCGACGGGCTGTTGCAGATTCGCCCGGCCCAGGCGGAGGGCTGAGGGCTCTCACCGCGCGTCGACGGAATCGGCCTTGACACTCGTGGGGGCCGCTGGGACGACGAGCGACAGTGCCCGCCACCGCTCGCCCGCAGATTCTGACCGCGCTCGTCGTCTCCGTGGGCCTCGCCGGCTGTACCGCGCCGCCCGCCCGCGCGCTGTGCGGCGTGCCCTCGGGTCAAGGTCTGGCGTCCTCAGTGGAGCTGAACGGCTCGCTGACCGTGCACCTCGACCAGGTGGATCAGGACGTCTTCGTCTTCGTGGGAGACGGCTCGCGGCTCGTCCAGAACGCTCGGTTGAGATCGGAGGTCACGTTCGCCGATCCCTCGTTGAAGGGGCCGCAACGGGTCACGCTCATGACGGGGCGCTCTAACGACCCCTGCAATCGAGTCGTAATGCAGGTCTTCACCATCGAGGGGGTGAACCGGCCCGACCTCCATCTGCCCTGGGAGCTCACCGGCTTCGCCCCGGAGCGCAGTCAGACACTTCCAACCATCCGCGCCGACGTTCAGTTGCTCGACGCCGGTTCTTCCCGGGCGATCATCACCGCGAGAGGCGACGGCTATTACGGTCAGGGCAGCGACTCCAGCGCGGGGCGTTTCGAGTTTCCCATCACGGTGACAAGCGCGTGCGCGAGCGACGTGACGATCTTCGCCCAGCGCGACGGTCCCGAGGGGACGACGCTCGGAGTCGTGGCCGGGCTCACGCCTGACGCAGGGCGGGTCGAGGCTTCGCTGGCGCTCGACACGCCCGTGAACCACGAGGTCGCTCTCAGGCTCGAGAACACCGGGTCGTTCGGGACCGACTACCTCCGCGTCTCGACCACGGTGGTCGCCGCGGGCTTCGACTACTCCGTCGCGACGAGCTCGTTCATCTCCCGCCGACCTGCGTCGGTCTCCATCGTCGGCGAGTCGGGTCGCTGGAGCGGCTTCCGATGGAACCTTCTCGCGGAGCTCGGCGATCCGAGCCTTCCGCTCGACCACCTCTACGCCCGGACGGTCGTCGATGCCTCCGCGACCTCGGCTACGATCGGCTTCCTGGCTCCATCGCGCCTGATTCAGCCCCCGACGATCAAGGCCGGCCCCAGCGTGAGCACGTGTCCCGGCGATCCGTTTCTCCTCGGCGCGTCCGATCACCGGCCCCTGGTCGACTCCAGGACGCTCCAGTTCGCCTGGGAGAGCGACGCGCGGGCGACGATGCACGTCCTCGACTTCCAGCTCGGGTCGCTGGCTCCAGTCTTCAACTGGAGAGTCGTCACGCCCGGCGGTGCGCGGGAGTTCGTTCCGTACGAGCTGCCCGAGCAGGCCATGGCGCGAACGCTCCCTGGCGGCGACCTGTCGGTGAACCTCGGCAGCTACGAGCTGACGGCCAGCTACGACGACTTCTATGGGGCGTCTCACGCTCGGGAATGGGCCGAACACACCGTCCCGGCGCTCCACCTGTCGAGCCGCGCGACCACGATCACGGGTTACGCCAAGGCACGGTAGATCACGCCGCGGCGTGGGTGGGCGTGAGGTGATCGGAGAACCAGCGGGCGGCCTGCTCGGCCACGGTGTCCAGCGCGCCCGGCTCCTCGAACAGGTGCGTGGCGTTGGGCACGATCACCAGGGCGTGGGGGCAGCGCAGGAGCGCCTGGGCCGCCTGGTTGAGCCGCAAGACCTCGGGGTCGCGGGCGCCGACCAAGAGCAGCGTGGGCGCGTGCACGTCGCGCAGCGTGGTGCGGCCGGCGAGATCGGGCCGGCCGCCGCGGGAGACCACCGCCGCGATCGACACCGGCGTCTCGGCGGCGACCTTCAGCGCGGCGGCGGCCCCGGTGCTGGCGCCGAAGAGCCCGATGGGGAGTTGGCTGGTCTCCGCCGCCTGCCCGAGGAAGCGGACCGCCGCGTGGAGCCGCTCGGCCAGCAGCGGGATGTCGAACACGCGCTCGGGATCGTCGCTCTCCTCGGGAGACAGCAGATCGATGAGCAGCGTCGCGAGGTGGCTCTTCCGCAGCTCCTTGGCCACCGCGAGGTTGCGCGGGCTGTGGCGGCTCGAGCCGCTGCCGTGCGCGAACAGCACCACTCCCAGCGGGCTCGTCGGCACCACCAGCTGGCCCTCGAGCCAGGCGGCTCCGCTCGCCACGTGCACCAGCCGGTCCGAGTCCAGCGTCATGCCGCCCTCCGCTCTTGAAGAATGCGCACCACCTCGTCGTCCTCCACCTGGTCGAAGACCCGGTAGAACTGCCCCACTGCGCGGAAGTCGGCGGGCGTGTCGAGGCAGACCACCGCGTCGACCAGCGGGCGCACCTTGGCCAGGCTCTCCTCGGCCGCCACCGGCACCGCGCAGACCAGGCGCGCCGGCGCGTGCGTGCGCACCGAGTGCAGGGCGGCGAGCATGGTGGCTCCGGTGGCGAGCCCGTCGTCGACGACGATGACCACCCGGCCGGTGGTGTCGACGGGGGGGCGGTGAGGGGTGTAGCGGGCGCGCCGGGAGCGCAGCGTGGAGAGCTGCCGGGCCGCCTCGCGGGTCAGGTACTCGGAGGTGGCGCCGAGGTCGCCGGCGTACTCCGCCACCGTGAACCAGCCGGACTCCTCGACGGCCCCCACGGCCAGCTCCGGGTTGTCGGGCGCGCCGAGCTTCTTCACCAGCACCACGTCGAGGTCTCCGCCCAGCGCGTCGGCGATGAGGCGGCCCATCGGCACCGCGCCTCGTGGAATGGCCAGCACCAGGGGGTGCGTGCCCTTGAAGGCCGAGAGGCGCGCCACCAGCTGCCGGGCGGCGTCGATGCGATCGCTGAACATCATGGGGAAAAGCCGGTGCAAGGTGCCGACCAGCGCGCGACCGTTTCACCACGCAGGTGATGGACGCTCGGGCAGGTGTCCGCGCCCGCGGTCTTCGGGTCTCTCGAGGCTCAGGCGAGCTGCAGGCGCTCGGCCATCGCGAAGGGCTTCGGCTGCAGCGCCCGCTCGAGCGACGCGTAGACACGCACCGGCACCTTGCACCCGCGAGCGCGGCTGACGAGCTCCGTCGCCTGCACCATGGCGTGGGCGAGCACCGTGTCCGAGACCACCGCCAGGGCGGACAGCGGCTGCGAGGGGTCGGTCACCGCGCTGAGCCACGCGCGCGCCATCTCCAGCGTGCTCGGCACCTCCACCGGCAGCTCGAGCACCAGCTTGAACGGCCCCGCGCGATGACCCTCCTGCCGCACGAGCGCCAGGAAGCGCTCGTCGTCGAGAGTCGGGTGCATCGTCAGGATCAAGGTCCGGCCATCTTCCACGTGCATTGTCTGCGCCCCCCACAGGCATGAAGCGGTGGGAGTTCTGCAACAGCGAAGCCGAGATCGTCTTCCCAAGGCCCGCTCGGGGAAGTCCGCGCGGAGATTGGGGACAATTTCTCCGTCCACAAGACTCCACAGCTTCTTGTGGAGAACCGAGGCGCTTTCCCACAGGTGCCTCCGGTCGAACGGGGAGTGGGCCGGCAAAGTCTTCGCTTGCTGCGAAATGACCGAATCGGCATAAACGGTCATTATGTCCAAGGCGTCCCCCCGCTCCCGTCTCGGCGCGCTCCTCGAGGCCTACGCGGCCGATGCCCAGGCCCCGGCCAAGGCGAGCGAGCGGACGCGGGCGCGCATCCTGGCGGCGGCGACGGAGCACTTCCGGCGCTTCGGGTACCGGCGGGCGAGCGTCGACGAGATCGCCAAAGCCGCGCACGTGGCCAAGGGCTCGGTGTACGTGCACTTCGCGAACAAGGCCGATCTGCTGATGCACGCGGTGGCGGCGGAGAAGCTGGCGCTGGCCCACCGCTTCCTCCCGCTGTTCGAGGAGAAGGTGCCGCCGGCGGAGCGGCTCAAGAAGGCCCTCGAGCTCGCCCTCACCGCGCTGCCTCAGCTGCCGTTGGTCTCGAGCCTCCTCGGCGGCGACCGCGAGCTGTTCGCGATGCTCGAAGATCTGGCGCCGAAGATGCGGGAGCAGCTCGAGGCGCAGACCATCGAGGGGCTGTCGACGCTGCTCTCCGGCATCGGCCACTTCGACGCCCTCTCGCCCGCCGAGCGCGAGGCCCGCTGCAAGACGCTCTACGCGGTGCTGGTCGGACTCGTCTCGGCGAGCGCCACGCCGAGGCGCTTCGGCCTCGAGGCCCAGGCGCTGGCGCGCACCTTCGCCGCGATCATCGTCCACGGGATCGGCGAGTGAAAGGGAACCCCATGCCCATCTGCCAGCTCACCGACGTCACGCGCCGCTACGGCACCGGCCCTTCGCGCGTCGACGCCTTGAAGCGCGTGTCGCTCACCATCGAGCCCGGAGAGTTCACCGTGCTCAAAGGGCCCTCCGGCTCGGGGAAGACGACGCTCTTGAACCAGATCGGCTGCCTCGACGTGCCCGACGAGGGCTCCTTGTCCATCGACGGCACGACGGTGGCGGGGCTCTCCTCGAAGGCGCTGTCCCGGCTGCGCGCCGAGAAGATCGGCTTCATCTTCCAGTCCTTCAACCTGATCCCCGTGCTCACCGCGGAGGAGAACGTGGAGCTGGCGCTCGACCTCGCGGGCAAGCCGGGCGAGCGGCGCGCGGCCGTCCTGGACATCTTGAAGCAGGTCGGGCTCGAGGGGCTCGGGCACCGGCGGCCGAACGAGCTCTCCGGCGGCCAGCAGCAGCGGGTGGCGGTGGCGCGGGCCCTGGTGAAGAAGCCGGTGCTGGTGATCGCCGACGAGCCCACCGCGAACCTCGACTCCGAGAGCGGCGAGGCGGTGCTGGCGACGATGCGCCGGCTGAACTCCGAGCTCGGCCTCACCTTCATCTTCAGCTCGCACGACCCCCGGGTGGTGGCGCACGCCAAGCGGGTGGTGACGCTGCACGACGGGGCCATCGTCAACGACCAGCGCACCGCCACGGGGGCCTGACCGTGATCGTGCGCCTCGCCCTCAAGAACCTGTGGCGCAACCCCAGGCGCTCGGGGCTCACCGCGCTCTCCCTCATCGTGGGCATCGGCGTCTTCGTCGTCGGCGACGCCTTCCTGGGCGGCCTCGACGAGAACACCATCGCCGCGGCGGAGAACGGCACGGTGGGCAGCCTCCTCGCGCGCCCGGCCGGCTACCCCACCATCGGAGTGCACGCGCCGCTCGACAAGCTCGTCACCGTCGGACCCGAGGCCCGGGCGCTGCTCGACCGCGAGGCCGTGGCCTGGACCACGCGGGTGCTCTTCACCCCGACCGCCGTCCACGGCGCCGACGCGGTGCGGGTGCGCGCCACGGGCTACGAGCCCGCGCGGGACGCGAAGGTCTTCACCCGCGAGCGCTGGGTCGTCCAGGGCGCCGAGCCGGCCGCCGACGGCGACGAGCTCACCATCTCGCCCAGCGTGGCTCGAATCCTCGGGCTGAAGGTCGGCGATCGCTTCGTCCTCCAGGCGCGCACGCACCAGGGCGCCCTCAACGCGCTGGAGGTGCGGGTGGCGGCCATCGTGCAGACGGGCAACCTGGCCACCGATTCCCTCGGCGTACGGGTGCCGATGCCGCTGGCGGCGCGCCTGACGGGGGCCGAAGCGCCGACGCACGTCCTGGTGAAGCTCGCGCGGCGCGGCGACGCCAAGGCCTTCAAGCCCGCGCTCGCGGCCGCGCTCGGCCCGCAGGCGGAGGTGGCGACGCTCGAGGAGGAGACGGCCGAGCTGCTCGCGTTGCAGGCCGTGCGCCGCAAGATGCTCGACGTGGTGGTCTTCATCCTCCTGGCGCTCGCGGCCTTCGGGGTCGCGAACACCTTCCTCATGGCGGCGCACGAGCGCACCCGGGAGGTCGGCACCCTGCGCGCCCTGGGCATGACCGAGGGCAGGGTGGCGGCGCTCTTCGTCACCGAGGGCGCGCTGGTGGGGCTGGCCGCGAGCCTCCTGGGCGTGGCCTGGGGCGGCTGGCTCTCCTGGTGGTGGTCGGTGCACCCCATCGACTTCACGAAGGAGATCGCCCTGAAGACCAACGGCACCGTGGCGATGTCGCCGTTGCTCGGCACGCGGTTCAGCCCGGCGGTGCTCGTCTTCGCGGTGGTGCTCGGCGTGGTGGTGGCGGTGGCGGCGTCCTGGTACCCGGCGCGGGTGGCGTCGGCGCTCAGGCCCGCGGACGCGGTGAGGGCCTGATCGTGAAGACCTCGACCATGCTGCGGCTGGCCGCCCGAAACGCGCTCCGCCGCAAGGCGCGCACCACGCTGACCGCGGGGATGGTGGTGGTGAGCGTCGCCATGCTCATCGTCGCCATGACGATGCTCGAGGGCGCGATGGGGCAGATCCTCACCGACGGCCTCGGCAGCAGCGGTCACGTGCGGCTGGTCACGCCGGAGTTCGCGCGGAAGGAGGAGCTGATGCCGCTCTCGGCTCACCTCCCCGACGCGAAGCGGCTCGGGGCGACGCTCACGCGGCAGCCGGGCGTGAGCGCCGTCGAGGCGCGCCTCGCCCTGGGCGCCATCGTGACCGTGGGGCAGAAGCCCGGCGACGTCTTCGCGCTCGCGGTGGGCGGCAGCGAGCGCTACTTCCGCGAGCGGCTCGGGGCGAAGGACAAGGTCGTGGCCGGTGGGTGGTTCACCGGCGCGCCCGGGGAGCTGGTGGCCGGCCGCTGGGTGGCGGAGCAGGCGGGCGCGAAGGTGGGCGACGAGCTGGTGCTCCTCGGCGCCACGCAAGGAGGTTCGCCCTCGTCCATCACCGGGCGGCTGGTGGGCGTGGTGAGCGGGCCGGTCATCGATCAGCAGGTCCTGGTGCCGCTCGCGCGCCTGCAGGGCCTCGCCGGCCTCGGCGAGGGCGCGACCGAGCTGCTCGTCTACGCGGACGACTTCCACCAGGCGGGGGCGCTCGCCGAGGGGCTGCGGCGGCTGCCCGAGCTCGGCGCCCTGGCGGTGCAGCCGTGGAGCGAGCGGGACCCCTGGCGCATGATCATCCTTTACGTCGACGCCCTGAAGCGGCTGGTCGCCTTCATCATCGGGCTCCTCACCGCGCTCGGCATCTGGAACACCATGACCATGTCGGTGCTCGAGCGCACGAGCGAGATCGGCGTCTTGCGCGCGATGGGCATGTCGCGGGCGCGGGTGGTGGCGATGGTGGTGTTCGAGGCCGTCACCATCGCGGCGGTCGGCGGCGCGGGCGGGGCGCTCTTGGGGCTCTTGCCGAGCTGGCTGCTCGCCACCCGCGGCGTGCACCTGGGCGCGCGAGTGAGCGGCAACGTGCCCTTCGCCATCGCCGAGACCATGCGCGGTCAGCTCTCGCTCTCCGTCTTCCTCACCGGCTGCCTGTTGGGCGTGGCGATGGCGCTGGTGGGCAGCATCGTGCCGGCCCTGCGCGCCGCCAGCATCCAGCCCGTCGCCGCCATGCGGTCGGGGCGATGATCAGGGTGAAGGGGAGGGCTCGCCGTCGGGGGCCAGCGCGCGCAGGTCCAAAGCGAAGCGCTTCAGGGCCCGCTTCCGGCGCGCCTCGTCGCGTGGGGCCTCGGTGGCGTCGAGCTCCTGGGCCAGGTGGCGCACGGCGGTGACGCCCGGGCCGTCGCGGCCCTCGAGCCGGGACAGCACCCGCCCTCGTTGCCACTCGTCGAGGAAGTCGTCGTCGGCGGCGGCCTGGTCCGCCAGCTCGCGGGCCCGCGCGAGGCGGTTGGTCAGGACGGCGGCGATGGCGGCGGAGGTCTTGCCCGTGGGCGTCTTGAGGAGCTTGGGGTGCGCGTCGACCAGCGCGAGCGTCTCGTCGGGCTCGCCGGCGCAGAGCGCCGCGCTCATGATCGCGTTGACCGCCTCCTCGAAGCCGCTCACCTGCTGCACCTGCGCGAGATCGGCGCGCGCTCTCTCGGCGTCGTGCGCGTGAACGTCGATGCGCAACAGCGCCTCGTGGTAGCGCAGGTTGGTCGGCTCGCTCTCCATCAGCGTCTGTGCGGCCTTGCGCGCGGTGGCCAGGTGGGCCAGCGCCTCGGCGTCGTGACCGTCGTCCTGAGCGACCAGCGCGGCGGTCTCGCGGATCTCGAGGACGCCCTCCAGGTAGTCGTTCGTCCCCGGAAACCGGGCCTCCAGCTGGCGCTCGACCTCGAGGCCCTCGGTGACGGCCGCGCGGGCGCGATCTGGCGAGCCGGAGGCGCGCGCGATGTCGGAGAGCTGCTGGATCCCGATGATGCGGTTGTAGAGATCCACCGCCGCGACGGTCGACTTGGTGGCGGCGAGCCGCCGATCGGCCTCGACTGCGCGCAGCGCGAGCGGCAGGAGCGAGGCGTAGTCCCCCTTCGCCTGCAGGATGTCGACGGCCGCCGAGTCGATCAGCGTCTCCGCGACCAGGACCTCGCTCGCGTCCGGGCTCATCGCCCGCGCCTGCTCGATCAGGGCCTGGGCCTTCAGAAGCTCAGGCTCGGCCTCGGCGAAGGTGGTCGCGCGGTAGGTCGCGAGCGCCAGGAAGGAGTGCTCCTCGGCGGCGGCGCTGAGGTCCTTCGCCGTCGGCCGATCCCGCGCCACCGAGTCGGCCACGGTGGCCGAGAGCCGGCGCGAGGCGGCCGCCTCGGCCCAGCGGCCCGACTCGAACTGCATCGCCGCCGCCGAGGCCGCGGCGTCCATCAGCCGCACGCGATCCTCGATCGGCGCGTCGAGGTACGAGCCGATGCGCGAGAGCGTCTGCTGCACGGTGGTGGCGAGTTCGGTGACGAGCTCCCGATTGCCCGGCGTGTGCCGCAGCGACGAGATGCCCTTGGTGACGACGACGGTGGAGAGCGTGCGGTACTCGTTGCGCTCGCGCTTGAGGCGCACGTAGCTGGTCACGCTCGCCGCGAAGAGGACCGTCAGGGCCGTCGCCGCCACCGCCGTCGCGACCCGGTAGCGGCGCACGAAGCGGCGGGCGCGCTCGAGCCTGGAGTACTGGTGCGCCAGCACCCGCCGCCCCGCGAGCCACGCCGAGAGATCGTTCACCAGCGCCGAGACGCTCGGGTAGCGCTTCGCCTTGTCGGGCGCGAGACAGGCGGACGCGATCGCCGCGAGCTCGCGCGGCACCTCTGGCTCGAGCAGCTCGAGCGGGGGCACGAGCCCCACCAGCGCCTTCGCGAGCACGGCCTCCACGGTCAGCTCGCGATAGGGCGGGTGCCCCGCGACCACGTGGTAGAGCAGGGCGCCCAGCGCCCACTGATCGCTCTTCTCGTCGATGGCCTCGAGATCGCCCTTGGCCTGCTCCGGCGACATGTAGGCCGGGGTGCCCACCGCCTGCCCGGCGCGCGTGAGCCGGGCGTCGTCGGAGTCCACCGCCACGCCCTTGGACTCCGCCTCGCCCTGCTCGCGGGCCAGGCCCCAGTCGAGCAGCAGGGTCTCTCCGAAGGCGCCGATCATCACGTTCTGCGGCTTGATGTCCCGGTGCACCACGCCGCGGCTGTGGGCGTAGGCGACGGCCTGGCAGATGGAGAGCACGTTCGGCACCAGCGCCAGGCGCTCCGGCAGGGTCTTCGCCTCGGCGACGCGCTCGGCGAGGGTGCGGCCCTCGATGCGGCGCATGACGTAGAAGAGGCGGCCGTCGGGCGCGCGCCCCAGGTCGTAGACCGGCACGATGCCGGGGTGCTCGAGCTGCCCGGCGAGCCGCGCCTCGCGCACGAAGCGCCGCTCCACCGTCGCCCGGGCGGGCTCGGGCACCTCGAGGATCTCCTTCAGCGCCACCTGGCGGTCGAGGCCCCGATCGAGCACCTCGAGCACGCGCCCCAGGCCGCCGCGCCCGAGCTCCACCAGGCCGCCGGGGGAGACGAAGCGCTCGGCGATGGAGGGGAAGACGTGCTGCTCCTCGTCGAGCCCCGCCTTCGCGCTCGGCGTCGCCTCTGGCCCCGGCGGCGGGCTCCCCACCGGCGTGGTGAGGGTGGCCTGAAGCTGCGTCACCAGGACGCCGGCAATGGCCTGCACCACGCGCCGGCAGCCCGGGCACGCGCGCACGTGCTCCTCGAGGCCCCGGGCTTCGCTCGCGGGCAGCTCGCCGCGCGCGAGGCGCGTGAGCACCTCGTCGCGCGGGCACGGGCCGGTCGCGTCACTCATGCGAGCAGTGTCTCACGGAAGCCGCCACCGCCGGCCGGTTCCGATCAGGCGGGCTTGTCGGCCTGGGTGCGGACGATGAAGGCCTGCACGTCGAGCAGATCCCTGGGCTGCTGCCCGGCGGCCACCAAGAGCTCCCGGGTCTTCTGGAGCACGGCGAGGAACTTGCCGTACTTCTCCTCCGTCACCGGCAGCGTGGCCTCGACCGTCACGCCGACCATCGCGCCCTCGCTGGCGAAAGGCTTGGGCTTGACCAGCGCGTTCGCCGAGGGGTCGACCAGCGCCCCGAACAGCGTCGCCAGCGGCCAGCTCGCGTTGCGCACCGTGCCGTTCTTGTCCTTGAGCTCGACGGCCTGGGCGAAGCGCGCCAGCCGCTCGGCGTAGGCCCCGCTGCCGTAGAGCACGTCCTCGAGCGCCTTCACCGCGCCCGCGCGCTTCTCCGCCGCGAGCGTGCCCCAGGGCACCGCGCCCTCGATGGGGAAGACGAGCGACGAGGACTGGAGCAGCTTCTTCACCGCGTCGAAGAGCGCCTCGGGGGACTTCTGGGCGAAGGCCTCCTTGGAGAGCTCGGCCTTGAACAGGGCGAGGCTCGATTCGATCTTCCCGGCCTTGCCGGTGACGTCCGCCGCGCCGCGCTCCTCCGCCCGGAACTTCTCTCCGCCGAAGCCGCCCTCGAAGATCTTGGTGAAGAGGGTGAGCTGCTCCTGGAACGAGCTGAACGCGGGGCGCGTGAAGGTCTTGGCCTTCGACTTGGTGCTCGCGGCGGAGGCGCGCTTGCCCGAGGCCTTGGCCTGCAGCGCGGTCACCTGCGCGGGCGTCAGCGAGCCCGGCACGATGCTCTTGGCGTGGCTCTTCACGAAGGTGCGGCTCTTGCCGTCCTCGAAGAAGATCACCCACTTCTGCGGCGAGTCCTCGGTCACCACGCCCGAGCCCCAGTCCGGCTGGGCCGTGTTCTTGAGCACCAGCGGCTGGCCGGTCCCCGCGGCCGCCACCGGCGCGGGCTTGGGCTTGCCGCCGTCGGAGAGCACGGTCTGCCACTGCGTCTTCGCCTCGGCGTTGCCGCCCGCCTTCAGCCGCTCGAGCGCCGCGTCGACCACGGCCTTGACGAAGGCTGGGTGCACCACCACCGGCGGCAGCTCGGCCCAGCTCGTGCGGTCGAAGTCGGCCAGGGCGGCAGCGAGCGTGGGGTGGCTCTGGGTCGCGGTCCCCGACGCGGCGGGACTGGCCTCGAAGGACCACGTGCCCTTGCTCAACCGGCGCACGACCGAGAGCCCTCCGCTCTCCGCCTGCACCTTCACGATCGTTTCAGTCTCGGCCATCTCGTGCTCCTGGTTCTCGGTGAGCGGCGGACCCTACCACCCAGCGGTGAGCTACACTCGTCTCATGTCAGCCGAACGTCTTCATGGCCGGTACCCCGCCAACCTGCGGCTGCGGCTGCAGTTCGCGACCGGGGAGCTGGAGACGACGACCGACGAGGTCTCCCTGGCGGGCTTCAGCGCCCCGTGCGCCGATCTCCCGGAGGTGGGCTCGCAGTTCGGCTTCGTGGTGTACCTGCCCGACGGCGGGACGGTGACGGGCAAGGCCTGCGCGATGCGGCTGAACTCCGACGGGCTCGCCGGCTTCAGCGCCGAGTTCGAGCCGGCGCAGCTCGCCGCCTGGGAGTCCTTCCTCACCCAGGAGCAGGCGAACGGCGGGGTCTGGCGCATGCTCTCGCGGTACGCCCTCTACGGCGGCGAGCAGAAGGAGGCGGCGCGCTCGGTGCTGGAGAAGACCCGGCTGGGCGTGCTCTTCAAGAAGCTCGGCGAGACCAAGCCCGAGGAAGAGGCGCCGGCGGTGATGCGGCTGCACATGGTGGGCGAGAACGGCGAGGCCTACCGCATCGCGTTCGAGAAGCACCCCGCCGATCCTCCCGAGTCGGCGCCGTTCGCCCAGAAGGACCCGCGGCTGCTCGAGCTGCTGGCGCGCGCGGCCACGCGGGTGCTGAGCCAGGACGTGGTGCTCAAGCGGGCGGCGGGGGCCGAGGCGGCGCCGGTGCGGCTGGTGGAGCTCAAGCGCGGCGGCTTCGGCTACGTCGTCCAGCACGCCTCCGGCAAGCCGAGCCTGATGGGCCTGCAGGGCAGCGAGCTCATCGCCATCGACGTCGACGGGAAGAGCATCTTCCCCTTCTTCGAGCCGGCGGAGCTCGATCGCATCGCCCTCGACACCTTCCGCCGGGAGGTCGAGGACGAGCCCAAGCCCGCCGCCGCCGCGCCCGCCGCCGGGCCCCTGCGCGAGGAGCGCTTCTCCAAGGCCTACGAGCACAAGGAGGTGCAGACGCAGGGCGCCCAGGCGGGGACCCAGCGCGAGCTGGTCGACGCGATGGAGGCTCCGGGTATGCGCATTCAGACGCGCGTCTACGGCGACCGCACGCTCAAGCTCTTCCCCGATCTCTGGGTCGAGGTGACGCGGCCCTCCGCCTGGCCGGAGCCGGTGTCGGGCTTCGCGATGGAGGACGGCGTCGCGATCTGCGTCTTCCTGATGACCGGCCCCGGCGCGCCGCGCGTGGTGCGGCTCGAGCCGACCGATCGCATCGCCATCATTCGCAAGGGCTGAAGCGGTCAGGGCTTGAAGCGAAGGACCGGCGTGAGCGAGGCGTCGGCCAGGAGCTTCGCGCACGCCGCGCCGTGAAGGCGAAGCTGCCGGCCGGAGCTGAGCTCGTAGCCCTCCGCGCCCACCGGCACCTCGACGCCCCCGACCGCGACCGAGAGCGTACCGGTGGAGACGTCTTGATCGAGGAACCAGGCGCAGCGCGCCGACTCGGTGAGCTCCTGCGCGACGCGCCGCAGCGGAGCGGAGAGGTCGGCCTCGGTGGTGACCTGGAAGAAGCGCTCTTGGCAGAGCCCGGCCTCGACGTCGCAGCGGCTGCCCGCGTGGCAGTCGGAGTCGAGCGCGCAGCGGCGGGCGAGGGGTTGAACGAAGGAGCGCAGCACGTCCGACGAGGGGCCGCCGACGTCCTGGCCGAGGCCCACCACGAGCAGCTCGAAGCCGAGGTTGGCGAGCTCCTGCGTGGCGCCGATGGTGTTGGCGTCGTCGAGGCAGCCCAGCGTGCAGTAGGGCGATCCTTCGGGGCCGCAGCTCGCGAGCGTGCACCGGCAGGCGACCGGAGTCTTGCAGCTGTTGAGGTTCGTCGTGTTGCAGTTGGGGAGGCCGTCGGTGACGAGCACGACGATGGTGCGCGTCGTCGGATCGGGTGCCACCGCACCCCCGACGAAGTGGAGCGTCGCCGCCGTCGGCGTCCCTCCACCAGGCGCGACGGCCGCGACGCTGGCGACGACGCGAGCGAGGGATCCGTCGTCGACGGCCGGGACCTCCTGCGTGAACGTGGCTGGAGCTCCGCAGGACTGGTCGGCAGGGAAGAGCACGAGGCCGTGGCGCGCCGGCGCGGCGAGCTGGACCAATGCCTCGGAGAACCAACTCCTGAGCACCGCGAGCTTCGCCGGCCCGCTGGGGTCGCCGGGATCGAGCCAATCGTTCATCGACTCCGACTTGTCGACGATCCACACCACCCGGGGCGGGCTGGTGTGCGCCGCCAGCGCCTGGACGCCCTGGGCTACGTCCTGGGCCTTCACTGGCGTCAACACCGGGCCACAGCCCGCCAGCAGAAGCCACCCGATCGTCGCGAAGGTTCTCATCGTTCGTTCCAGTCGCCGGAGCTGGCTTCCGCGGCTCAGTGCAGGCTGACCCCCAGCGATCCGAAGACATACGGCTGGCCGAAGTCGCGATCCGACGAGTCGGGGAAGCGGAGCGTCAGCGAGGGAAACGACACGCCCGCCGCCACGCTCGAGCGGACATCGACCCACGGCGAGGCGGCCCACGACGCGCTCACGCCAAAGGAGGCGGACGGCGCCGAGGCGACCCCCGTCGAGGCATCGTAGGTCGGGCTCGCGTGCCCGACGGCGGAGGCCGCGAGCACACCCAGCCCGAGCTGAGGTCTCAGGACCAACGGGCCGCTGGCGAGGGGCAGGGCAAGCACGGCCCGGGCGATGCCGAGCCCGACGTCGGCGGAGCCGCCGGTGCCCACGATGCGGGTGCCGTAGATCGAGAACGTTGCCTCGGCGCTGAGCTCGACCGGTCCGAGCACGCGCGTGACGGCGACCTGCAGCCCGGGCTCCGCGCCGATCACGGCGGTGGCGCCGAGGACCGCGAAGCCCACCTCGACGTGCCAGCGCGACGGCTGGGGTGGCTCGATGAGGCTGCGCGCCGGTTCGGGCACCTCCTGAAGGCGCGGTGTGTAGCGCGCCTCCGCCAGCGACGCGTGCAAGAGCTCGACGATCCTCAGCGCCGCCGAGATGAAGCCGCGCGGATCTCTCCCGTCCAGAGGAACGGAGCGCTCGACGCGCTTCTCGGTGAGGTGGTCCTCGATGCGCGCCAGCGCTCGGTGCTCGTCCGCGGCGCACCGCACGGCGATGCGGGCCAGCTCCCCCTGGGCGCGCGGCGCGTCGGGCTCGAGGTGGACCGGCTCGAAGCCCTCGAACCGGAGCTCCGACACCAGGCGCGCCTCGAGCGCGGCGTCGCAGCCTTTCGCGAAGACGCCCACCAGGCCGGGAGCGGCCGCCGCCAACAGCACCCCGAGCACCACCCCCGTCATGGAGCGTCCGGTCCTCTCGCGTCCAGCGTGGCTCGCGCGGT
>JBBIOE010000148.1:0-20682 GCA_037443525.1 Archangiaceae bacterium
GGCCTCGGCACCAAGGGCGGCGGGCGCGGCGCGGGCGGCTACGGCTCCATCGATCTCGGCGGCCGCGGCAAGGACTCGACCCGCATCATCCCCGGCAAGACCACCGTGATCGGCGGCCTCGACAAGGACGTCATCATGAAGGTCATCAAGCGCCACCAGAACGAGATCAAGTTCTGCTACGAGCAGGAGCTGCAGAAGAACCCGCAGCTCGGCGGCAAGGTGGCGGTGGCCTGGACCATCGACCCGGCCGGCGCGGTCTCCGACGCCAACGTGAGCGAGTCGTCGATCGCCAACGCCAACGTCGAGTCCTGCATCGTGCAGCGCATTCGCCGGTGGAAGTTCCCGGAGCCCCAGGGCGGCGGCGTGGTGAACGTCACCTTCCCGTGGATCTTCAAGGCGGCGGGTGACGAGAGCGCCGACTGACGCCGGGTGGGCGCGGGCCCTCTGGCTCGCCATCGGCCTCGCCTTCGCGGCGGGGCTCGAGGCCACCTTCGGCGTGGCGCAGGCCGCGGGTTCCCAGGCCTCGGACGCGGGCGTCGCGCCAACATCGCGCGACGCCATCGCGGCGATTGCCGACTCCCGTGCCTACGAGCTGACCAACTGCTGGCGCTGGCGCCGCGAGGCGGTGCCGTCGCTGGAGGGGAAGGTGACGCTGGCGTGGCGGGTCAACGGCGCCGGCGCGCCCATCGAGGCGAGCCTCGTCGAGTCGACCCTGAGGGACGCCGACGCGGAGGCGTGCATGCTGGACCGCGTGCGCGGGTGGCGCTTCCCTGCGTCGGGCGCGAAGGAGCCGGCCTTCTTCACCTACCGCGTGAAGTTCCCCTCGGCGCCGGAGCCTTTGGAGCGCGCGGCGGCGCCCGAGGTTCCCGCCGCGCCGGGTCTCAGCCAGGAGCAGATCGCAAAGACCATCTCCGAGCACTCGTTCGAGGTGAAGAGCTGCTACGAGTGGAGGCTCGAGGCGCGGCCTACTCTCTCCGGCACGCTCAAGGTCGGGTGGCACGTGCTCGCCGACGGCAGCACCTCGGACGTCCACTTCGAGGACTCGACGCTCGACGATCCCAAGACCGAGGACTGCGTCATCTCCCGGGTGCGCTCGTGGCGCTTCCCCAAGCCCCAGGGTGGCGGGGTGGTGAGCGTGTCGTTTCCCTGGGTGTTGAGGCCCGCCCGGCATGACGCGGGCGTGAAGTAGGCGCATTCCGCCCGACTCCGTACTTCTGGCTTCCCGCCACCTGCCCGCAACGGTAAGGTGCCGCGCCCGTTTGCAGCGGAGGGATTCTTCGTGCGGAAGCTCGCTTTTCTCGTCGTGGTATTGCTCGCCTCGGCCGCGTTCCCCGCGGCGCCCGCGGAGGGTGTTCCTCTCCAGGTCCGTCGCGGTTTCTTCACCGAGACCGACGTCGGCGGCTTCTTCACGGTCGGGGGAAACGACGGCTACTCCAACCTGCAGACGTACCTGCAGCTCGGCCTCGGCTACCAGCTGACCCTGAACAACGGCGCGGGCCTGGTGCCGGTCGGCCTCCATGTCGCCATCGGCGCCAGCGCGCAGAACTGCTTCGCGAAGGGCAAGTCGGCCGACGGCACCTGCACCGAGACTGACAACTTCACGCTCACCTTCCTCAGCGTCACCGGCGGCTACCTGGCTCGCGTGGTGGAGCGCCTGTACATCGGGGGCAAGGCCATCCTCGGGTGGACGCTGCTCGACCCCGCGCCGGTCTACACGACCAACCCGCGGTCGCCGGTGAGCTCCGGCCTGAACGCCGGCGCCGCGCTGTCCATCGAGTACGCGACGAACATGGATCACTTCTCCATCGGCCTCGACGTCGCCTACCGCATCGTGGTCGGCCCGATGGTGAGCACGCTCGGAATCTACCCGCGCGTCCAATACACCTTCTGACGCGGGTCTTCCGCGCCCAGGGAGCCCCATGGATCCCTACGGTCTGAGCCGGGTGGTCGGCGAGGCGGGCGTGCTCCCGCAGCGCGCGAAGAAGCTCGATCCCTCGCTGCCCCTGCGCGACGGTGAGCTGCTCATCGACGTCGAGAGCCTCAACATCGACGCCGCGTCCTTCAAGCAGCTCAAGGAGGCGGCGGGCGGCGACTCCGCGAAGGTCGTGGAGCAGGTGAAGGCCATCGTGAGAGAGCGGGGTAAGATGCAGAACCCCGTCACCGGCTCAGGCGGAATGCTCATCGGCCGGGTGAAGGAGATCTCGAAGAGCCACCCGGCCGCGAAGGCGCTGAAGGTGGGCGATCGCATCGCGACCCTGGTGAGCCTCTCGCTCACGCCCCTGATCATCGACGAGGTCAAAGGCATCAAGCCGGAGATCGATCGCGTCGACATCAAGGGCACGGCCATTCTCTTCGCCTCGGGCATCTACGCCAGGCTGCCCTCCGATCTCCCCGACACGCTGTCCCTGGCGGCCCTCGACGTCTGCGGCGCGCCGGCGCTCGTCGCCCGCTACGTGAAGCCGGGCATGAACGTGGTGATGCTCGGCGCGGGCAAGTCGGGGACGCTCTGCCTCGCCCAGGCGCGCGAGCTCATGCAGGGGAAGGGGAAGCTGGTCGCCCTCGACATCTCCCAGAAGGCGCTCGACACCCTGAAGAGCCTGGGCCTGTGCGACGCGGGCGCGGCGGTGGACGCCACCCAGGCGGTGCAGGTGATGGAGACGGCGAAGCGGCTCATGGGCGGCGAGCTCGCGGACCTCGTCGTCAACTGCGCCTCCGTCGCCAACACCGAGATGGGCTGCATCCTCTCGGTGAAGGACGGGGGCACGGTGATCTTCTTCTCCATGGCCACCAGCTTCACCGCGTCGGCCCTCGGCGCCGAAGGCGTGGGCAAGGACGTGCAGATGATCGTCGGCAACGGCTACGTGCCCGGGCACGCCGATCTCACCCTCGACCTCCTGCGCCGGAGCGAGAAGGTGCGGAAGCTGTTCGAAGAGCGCTACGTCTGACCGCTCAGAAGAAGAAGCGGTCCGTCACGCCCGCCGTCCGCTGCAGGATCGACGTCCACCCGATGAGCAGATCCACGCGCGACTCCACGTCGGGCGGCTTCACTCCGAGCGACGCCATCGAGCCGGTGCAGGCGAACAACGTCGCGTTGCCCGAGTCCCGCACCACGTCGAGGAGCTGCCGCAGCGTCGGCACACCTCGCAGCTCCATCGTCGCCGCCACGTCCTCGCGCTCGAGGTCTGGCTCGTCGAGGTTGCCCCGCACCAGGCGCTCCAGCGCCCACCAGAAGAAGTAGAGCTCCACCTTGCGGCCCATCGCGACCGCCGCCGCCGCCACCGAGAGCCCTTGGTGCACTGCGTCATACTCGCCGCGATGGAAGAAGACGCAGACTGGGGGCATGGACGGTTGGTGGCCGGGGAGCGACCGTTCGCCCCCAGGTAACGACGGAATTTCTCAATCCTCAAGGAAAATCAGATGGTTCCAGTTTGAAATGGAATCGTGAGGCTGCTACGAGACGCCCACTTCGATGCCGGAGACCGCGACCAGCCGCCGGAAGGACTCGCACCTCGAGCTGTGCGCGACGGGCGAGGTCGCCCCGCGGGAGAACCGGACGCTCTTCGGCGACGTCTCGCTGGTGCACTGCGCCATGCCCGAGCTGGCGCTCTCCGACGTGTCGCTGGCGACGCCCTTCTTCGGGAAGACGTTGGCCGCGCCGCTCTTGATCACCGGCATGACGGGCGGGAGCGAGCGCGCCGGGCAGGTGAATCGCGAGCTCGCACGAATCGCCGAGGCGTACGGCATCGCGTTCGGCGTGGGCAGCCAGAGGGCCATGGCGGAGGACCCCGCGCTCCGCTCGACCTACGCCGTGCGCGAGGTGGCGAAGAACGTCGTCCTCATCGGCAACGTCGGCCTCTTCCAGGCGAAGGCGCTGGGCGTCGATCGGGTGCGGAAGCTCGCCGACGACATCCAGGCCGACGGCCTCGCGCTGCACCTGAACCCCGCGCAGGAGCTCACCCAGCCCGAGGGCGATCGCGACTTCACCGGCGGCTACGCGCTGGTGGAGGCGTTGGCGGGGGCGTTCGGCGATCGGCTCCTGGTGAAGGAGACGGGCTGCGGCCTCTCTCCTCAGGTGGCGCGACGGCTCGTCGACTGCGGCGTGAAGACGCTCGACGTCTCTGGCCTGGGCGGCACCTCGTGGGTGCGCGTCGAGGCGCTGCGCTCCACCGGCCCCGCGCGCGAGCTCGGCGAGCTCATGTCGGGCTGGGGCATTCCCACGGCGGCGGCGGTGGCGTCGGTGCGCCGAGCCGTCGGCCCTGGCGTGACGATCATCGCCTCCGGCGGCATGCGTACGGGCCTCGACGTGGCGAAGGCTCTTGCGCTCGGTGCAGATTGTGCCGGGTTGGCGCTGCCAGTCTTTCGCGCTCTCACCGAGCGCGGGCCAGAGGGCGCAACGCGTGTGCTGGACGGCGTCTTGCAGTGCTTGCGACAAGTGCTGCTGCTGACCGGAAGTCGAAACGCGACCGATTTGCAGAAGGGCCCGCGCGTCGTGTCGGGCGAACTCAAGACCTGGCTCGACGCCCTTTCGGCGAGAGCGGAGAACTCCAATGGGTAGCGATGCAATGACGTCCCGGCTGCCGGGCTTTCACAAGTTGGCGGTGCCCGAGCGTCTGGGCGCGGTGCGGAAGGTGTTGCGCCTCGAGGCGCCCGACATGGCCGCGCTCTCGGGCGAGGCTGGGCTGCCGCTCGAGACCGCCAACCAGATGATCGAGAACGCCATCGGCGTCTTCGGCATGCCGTTGGGCCTCGCGCTCAACCTGCAGGTGAACGGGCGAGACGTCATCGTCCCCATGGCCGTGGAGGAGCCGTCGGTCATCGCGGCGGTGAGCTTCGCGGCGAAGATCACCCGCGACGGCGGCGGCTTCGCGGCCGAGGCCGACGACCCGGTGATGATCGGCCAGGTGCAGGTCACCCGCTACGGAGACCCGGCCGAGGCCACCCAGAAGATCCTCGAGCACAAGGAGCAGCTCCTCGAGCTCGCCAACAGCTTCCACCCGGCGATGAGCAAGCGCGGTGGCGGCGCGAAGGACATCGAGGTGCGCGTCTTGCCGGCGCCCGAGGGCGCGAAGGGCGAGCCATTGCTGGTGGTGCACCTGCTCGTCGACACGCAGGAGGCGATGGGGGCGAACCTCATCAACACCATGGCCGAGGGCGTGGCGCCCTACGTCGAGCAGATCACCGGCGGCCGGGTGTACCTGCGCATCCTCTCCAACCTGGCGGACCGGCGGCTGGCGCGCGCGAGCTGTCGCATTCCGGTGACGGCGCTGGCGGACTTCGACCTCCCGGGCGAGTCCATCGCCGAGGGCATCGTGCAGGCCAGCCGCTTCGCCATGGCCGATCCCTACCGCGCGGCGACGCACAACAAGGGCGTGATGAACGGCGTCGACGCCGTCGCCATCGCCACCGGACAGGACTGGCGAGCCATCGAGGCCGGGGCGCACGCCTTCGCGGCGCGTGACGGTCAGTACCGGCCGCTCTCCACGTGGACGCTGGAGGAGGCCCACCTGGTCGGCCGCATCGAGCTGCCGCTGGCGCTCGGGACGGTGGGCGGGCCGATCAAGGTGCACCCGCAGGTGCAGGCGGCGATCAAGGTGATGCGCGTGTCGTCGGCGCGCGAGCTGTCGATGGTGATGGCGGCGGTGGGCCTGGCGCAGAACTTCGCCGCGGTCCGGGCCCTGGGCTCGGTCGGCATCCAGAAGGGCCACATGGCGCTGCACGCGCGGTGCGTGGCCGTGACGGCCGGCGCGAAGGGTGCGTGGGTGGAGAAGGTCGCGAACCTGCTGATCAAGGCCGGGCACGTGAAGGTCGAGAAGGCGAAGGAGATCCTCGCCGGGCTGGAGCGTGAAGAGCGGCTGGCGGTGTCGGGCACGCCGTGAAGCCGTCGAACGCCGTTCGCAACGAGCGCAGTCGGAGGGTGTCGACCACCGCCCCCGCGGCGATCTCCGCTCCCCCGGGGCTGGAGCGGGGCCTGGCGCCGAGGCCCTCTCCCGCGGAGTCCCTGCACGTGGCCGGCTTCGGCCCGGGGAAGGTGATCCTCCTCGGGGAGCACGGCGTGGTCTACGGCCACGCGGCGCTGGCGGCGCCCCTGTCGCGGGGCGTGCGCGCGTTCGGCACGCCCTCGGAGCGGACGTCGATCGAGATTCCCTCCACCTTGTCGGGCGATCAGCAGGACGCGCTGGAGCGGGCGTTCGCGCGGGCGGCGAAGCGCTGCGGCTACCCCCCCATCTCGGTGACGTTGTCGAGCGAGGTGCCGGTATCGGTGGGGCTGGGGAGCTCCGCGGCGCTGGCGGTGGCGGTCGCGCACGTGCTCTTGGGCGCGAAGGGGCTGACCGAGCCGAAGCCGAAGCAGGTGGAGGAGCTCGCGCTGGAGATGGAGCGGGAGTTTCACGGCACGCCGTCGGGCGTCGATCACACCACCTCGGCGCGGGGCGAGCTGATCCTCTTCGAGAAGTCGAGGGTGCGGGCGGTGCCGAGCCCGAAGCCCTTGCGGGTGCTGATCGCGGTGGTGGGCGAGCGGCGCTCGACGAAGGCCACGGTGGCGGCGCTGCGCGAGCGGCAGGCGAAGTGGAAGCCCCGCTACGCGCGCATCTTCGCGGAGATCGGCGCCTTGTCGAAGGAAGGCGCGAAGGCCGTGGCGAAGGCCGACCTGGAGCAGCTCGGCGATCTGATGAACATGAACCAGGGGCTGTTGTCGTCGCTGGGGCTGTCGAGTGAGCCGATCGAGAAGATGGTGTACACGCTGCGAGGCATGGGAGCGCTGGGCGCGAAGCTGACCGGGGCGGGCGGTGACGGCGGGGCCGTGGTGGCGCTGTTCCGCGAGCCGGAGCCGGCGGCGGCGAAGCTGTTGGCCCAGGGCGTCACCTGCTTCGCGAGCCAGCTCGCCGGCCCGAGGGCCTTGTGAAGTCGACGGCCGTCGCGCACCCCAACATCGCGCTCGTCAAGTACTGGGGGAAGCGGGACGAGCGGTTGATTCTGCCGCACCAGTCGAGCGTGTCGGTGACGCTGGCGCCGCTGGCGATCACCACCACGGTGGAGTTCACCGGCGCGGCTGGCGACGACGCGGTGGTCTTGAACGGTCGCGAGGCGCAAGGGCGCGAGCGGGAGCGGGTGGTCGACGCGGTGAAGCTCGCGCGCGCGGAGGTGCCGGCGAAGCAGCGCAAGGCGCTCGGCGCGGCGCGGGTGACGTCGAAGGGCGACTTTCCGGCCTCGGCAGGCCTGGCCTCGAGCGCGGCGGCCTTCGCGGCCCTGGCGGTGGCGTCGCGTTCGGCGGCGGGGCTTGGGCGCGACGCCAAGAAGGAGTCGGTGCTCGCGCGGCGAGGGAGCGGCTCGGCGTGCCGGAGCGTGGAGGGCGGCTTCTGCCGGTGGAATCGCGGGCGGCGGGCCGACGGCGCGGATTCGTTCGCGGAGCAGCTCTTCGACGAGACGCACTGGCCCGAGCTGAGGCTCCTGGTGGGGCTGGTCTCCCGCGAGGAGAAGGCGGTGGGCTCGCGCGACGGGATGAAGGCGACGGTGAAGACCTCGCCGTACTACCCGGCGTGGGCGAAGGACGCAGAGCGGGAGGCGAAGGCGATCGTTCCGCTGTTGCGCCGGCGCGATCTCGAGGCGGTGGGAGAGCTCGCGGAGCGGAACGCCTGGCGGATGCACGCGACGGCGCTCGGGGCGAAGCCGCCGCTCTGCTACCTCAAGCCCGAGACGCTGAAGGTGATCGAGGCGGTGAGCGCGGCGAGAGGGAAGGGCATCGGGGTGTGGTTCACGCTCGACGCCGGGCCGAACCCGGTGCTGCTGACGTCGGCGAAGGACGAGGAGCACGTCGCGACGCTGGTGCAGGGCTTGGGCGCGGCCGAGGTGATTCGGTGCCGGCCGGGTGGCGATGCGCGGGTCGTCGACGCCCACCTCGCTTGAGCGCGCCTCGGCGGGGCGCTTCACACCGGGTCGCGCCATTCGGGAGCCAAACCCCAGTTCGCATCGACAACGAACGGCTGCATCGCGAGCACCTGCTCACAGCTCTGAATCACGGCGTCGACGTCTTCGGTGTGTCGAGCCATGCCAGTGAAGTGGGACCGAATGCGCTCACGGCAGCTGGCCCGATGGTCGTCCTTGTTCATGAGCCCAGCCCCTGAAAAACTGCGCTCCGTGCGTGCCACCTTCGCTTCGTCCCTTGCCTTTCTCCTGAGTGCCTGCGCGGGCGTCAACGCGACCATCGGCGGCGAGACCGATGACGCCGGCGTGCCGGCCGACGCGGGCACGGCGGTCGATGCCGGCACCGTCGCCGGCGACGCGGGCGCACCGGACGCCGGCGTGCCGTGTGGCTCCGCGGGCGCGACGTTCACCTGCTCCGCCGACGGCATGAGCCGCGAGCAGTGCGTGAGCGGCTCGCTCGTCACCGACGCCTGCTCGCGCGGGTGCCTGCGCTCGCGCGACGGAGGTGTCGACGAGTGCCTCACCTCGACGTGGCCCTTCAGCTGCCCCGGCAGCTACGGCACCGTGCCCTCGACCAGTGGCGACTACTACGTCACCGCCTTCGGCTGCTGGACCGACGCGACCGGCGGCATTCACACCGACCCGGGCGACAACTGCATTCCGTACTGTCTCGCCAAGGCCAAGGCCAGCGGGCTGTGCCTCCCCGGGGACACCGGCCCCGACTGCGAGGAGCGGGTGACGTGGTTCACCGCCGACGGCGCCCGCTTCGGCTGCCTCGCGCGGCTCAAGGTCACCAACCCCGCGAATGGGAAGAGCGTCGTCGCCGTCGCCCTCGACTACGGCCCGGGGTGCTCCGTCGAGCGCTCCGTCAGCTTCCCGGTGCTCGACGCCAGCGGTCGCGTGGACCGGTACCTGTTCGGCGCCGACCAGGGCGCGTCGGATCGCTCGCTCGTCCACGTCATCCAGGTCGACGACTCGGCGCCGCTCGGGCCGGTGCAGTGAGAACCCCGACGGAGTTCGGCACCCTTCGAGCGACTCAGGGTGAACGCTTGGCCCTCGACTGCGCTCGGGCTGAACGGGATCCTCTCCGCGACTAGAACGTGACTCCCGTCGGCTTCGGCGCCGGCAAGGTCAGCGGCAAGCGCCCCACGGGTCCGTCTCCGTAGAGCTGTTGGTAGAGGTAGTAGTCCCCCACCACCTGCTTCACGTACCCGCGGGTCTCCTTGTAGGGGATCTCCTCGATCCACTCGTCCAGCGGGCGCTCGGCCTTCTTCTCCGCCCACCGCACCACCGCGTTCGGCCCTGCGTTGTAGCCGGCGGCGCACAGCGCCGGGTGCCCGAGCCGCTCCATGAGCGCCGACAGGTACCAGGTGCCGAAGCGCAGGTTCAGTGACGGCGAGTACAGATCATCCGCCGCCGGCGACGGCTCCTTCAGCTTCTCCGCGATCGACCTCGCCGTAGGCGGAATGATCTGCATGAGCCCGCGCGCGTCGGCCGCGCTCACCACGTCCGCCCGGAACGCGCTCTCGCGCCGCATGATCGCCCACGCCAGGAACGGGTCGAGCCCCACCTCCTGGCACGCCTGCTCCACCGGCTCGCGATAGGCCCTTGGGTAGAGCAGGGCGATCGCCTCGGGCTGCTTCGCCGTGTACGCCGCGCCCCACAGGTGCCGCGCCGCCACCGAGTACGCCGCGCCGAACTCGCCCAGGCCCTGCAGCGCGTGCCCATAGGCCAGCGCCTCCTCCTGCGAGCCGATGCCCGCCACCGCGCGCTGAATCTCCTCGCTGGCGTCGCGGAGCAGCCCGGCTTCCGACAGCTTCACCGCCAGCCCAAGCGCCTTGGGCGGCTTCGGCTTCTGCTCCTTCGGCCGCGCGGGGAAGGGGAGCGGCGGCTCCACCGACAGGTCGCGCAACCGCTCCGACGCCAGCAGCGCGTAGAACGCCCCGGGGAAGTCGCGAATCACCGAGCGGTACTCCGCCGCCACGTCCACTTTCACCCCCGCGTCCGAAGGCTCGGTGCGCAGCTGCGCCGCCCGCGCCGCCCAGTAGCGCGCCTGCGGCACCAGCGCCGACCGCGGGAAGTCGGAGGCCAGGCTCGAGAGCACCTCGCGGCACTCAAAGAAGCGCTCCTGCCGAAAGAGCGCCCACGCGCGGAACCACCGCGCCTCGTCGCGCCGTCGCGACCCCGGGTGCCGCTCCTCGAACTCCGAGAAGCCCTTCACCGCCGCGTCGAATTCGCCCATCGGCAAGGACAGCCACGCCGCGAAGTAGCCCGCCTCGTCGCTGCCCGGCTGGTCCAGGAACTTGCGGTCCACCTCCCGGAACGCCACCCGCGCCCCAGCGTGATCGGTGAGCCGCATCAGCCGCCGCGCGCGCGCGAGCAGGGCCTCCGCCGCCACCGAGGGTCCACCCGTGAGCGCCAGGTCGATCTGGGCCTGCGCCTCGGCATCCTTCCCCTTGGCGAGCAGCGCCTGCGCCCGTGCCAGGGCCACCCGGGCCGCGCCCGACTTGCCTGGGAGCTCCACCTCCTCGAGCTCCAAAAGGGCCGCGCTCGCGTCGCCAGCGCTGGTGAGCGCCTGCGCCCGAAAGAGCCGCTCCTCCGGCGTGAAGCTCACCGGCGCGCCGGTCCGCTCCAGCGCGCTCTTCGCCAGCTGCGCGTGCGGGTGCGCCGGGAAGCGCAGGACGATCTGTCGGAGGTCGGCCCGGCCGGCCTCGACGTCGCCGGTGCCCAGCCGCGCCAGCGCGCGCGTCAAGAGGTTCTCCGGGCTCGGGTCCGCGTCCGCTGCGCTCTCCAGCACCGGCCGCGCCTTCTCGGCGTGGCCCAGGTCGAGCTCCAGCTCCGCCACCCGCACGTCGATGCGCTGCGCGAGCCACGCCGGCGCCGCCTTCTTCGCCCGGGCGAAGGTCTTCACCGCCTGCGCCCGGCTCCCGCTCCAGGCCTGCGCCTCGGCGAGGTAGTAGTCGTGGAAGGCCTCGAGCCCCGCCGGCGCCCTGGCCTTCGCCAGCACCTTCGCCGCCTCGGCCGCCTCCCCGTCGGAGAGCGTGAGGAAGCCGACCAACAGAGCCAGCCGCCGCTCTTGGGCGCAGGGCAGCAGCGCGCCGCCGTCGGGCAGCCGGTCGCTCGACGGCGTCCGGCAGAGCTCCAGCTCGTCCTTCGCCCGCTGCGTCGCTTCCGGCCGGTGCATCCGCACCGCGTCGATCAACTCCGGCGACTGCGCGTATGCCGACAGCCCCACCGAGAGCCCGAGAACAAAACCTCTCGATTTCGAAAAAAGTGAGGGACCCCGGTTTGACATGACAGGAAGTTTGGCCGTAAAGGTCGCTCCGCCGTTCTTTCACAGAGCGGCCGGCAATTCGAATAACCGAGTGAATCTCAAAAGGATTCCGGGACGAGTCGTAGCTGACCCGTTGCGTCATTTTGCGGGCAGCAGGTAGGTAGACGTCCTGCGCCGTTGCATCGACTGGGTGGGGGAGTTTCCCGCGGGAGACTTCGACTTTTTGGAGGCCGAAACCGCATGAAGCCGTGTCCGACCGAACTGCAGCAGTCCATCAACCCGGAAGCCGGTCCGAAGCGTCTGGGCGTGGAGCACCACCGGAACCTCAACTGCTCGCACTACGACAACTGCCTGGACGAGGCGGTGCGCCGTGGGTGGCAGAGCTTCACCTGCATCAAGTGCCCGCTGTCGGCGCTGCCGTCCGGCCCGCAGCTCGGCATCGAGTCGTTCGCGACCCAGCGTCGCGCCGTCTAAGCGTCGCCGTCTGACGTCTTTTGGTTCTCATCGAGCGCCTCCCTCGTCGCCAACCGCGCGAGGGGGGCGTCGTCGTCCCGAGCGTCAGCCCTTCTTCAGCGACACCACGCCTCGCCGAATGAGGTCCTTCATCGTCTCCTCCACCTCGATCGGGGAGGTGTCGATGCGCGCGATGACGTCGCGGGGCGGCAGCTTCTCCTCGCAGATGAGCCGCGCGGCCTCGAGCCACTGCTTGGGGCCCACCTGGCGGTAGACGGCGTAGAGCTCGGCGTTCACGTCGATGGTGGTGGCGCTCACCATGAGGTTGTCGCGCATGCGCTGCTCGTTGCCGTTGAGCGTGGCGCAGGCGCGCTCGAGGAGCACCGCGGTGGGGTGGAAGAGCGACTTCCCCGGCGCGGCCAGCTTCCCCCAGGTCCAGCTCCCCTCCGCGGCGCGCGAGGCGACGAAGGCGTTGAAGGCGCGCTCGCCCTCCGCGGTGTAGGTGCCAGCGAGCGCGAGCGCGTGGACCACGGCGCCGTGCTCCACCATCAGCGTGTAGGAGGCCCACCCGTCCCTGGCCTCGAGGGAGCCGGTGGCCTTGCGCGCGTCGAGCTGCCTCAGGAACCACTGAGGCCCGAGCTGCGCGAAGGCGGCGTGCAGCGGCTGGCGGCGCTCGAGCTCGGCGAGGGCCAGGTTGCGGGGCTCCAAGAGCTTCTGGAGCTGGTTCACCACCGCGTCGAGCCGCGTGCCCTTGGAGAGGTAGGCCTGCGCGCCCGCGTCGAGCGCCTTGAGCGACTCGCGGTAGTCGTCGTGCGCGGAGATGAAGGCCAGGGGCAGCTCGCGGGTGCGGAAGTCGTCGCGCAAGACGCGCAACAGGCCCCAGCCGTCGAGCCTCGGCATGTTCAGATCGGCGAGCACCACGTCGAACTCGCGCTGCAGCGACAGCTCCGCGCCCACCTGGCCGTCGGTGGCGGTGGTGACTTCGAAGCCGTGCTTCTTGAAGAGGGTGGAGAACATGTGCAGCAGCGCGTCGTCGTCGTCGACGAGCAGCAGCCGCGCCGGGAGCTTCGCCGTGGGTGCCGAGGGGGGCGGGGTGGGCGTCTTCACCGGCGGCGGCATCGGCATCTCGTAGGAGCCGGCGGCGATCGGCAGCTCCTCGTCGATGCTCACCGAGACCTCGGTCTCGCCGGTGTTGACGTCGCCCACCTCGATGACCACGCCCGAGCCCTCGCCCGCGCCGCCCTGGAGCTCGCTGAAGGTCCACTTCACCTGACCCTGGACGAGCACGGCCTTGAGCGCGTTCTGGCTCACCAGCCCCTGGAAGCTCGCGCGATCGACGCGGCCCTTGGCGAAGCTGACCCGGCCCTCGGCCGGCGAGCGCGGGTCGGTCTGCAACAGGCCCGAGCGGCGCGTGCGGCGAACGAGCTCGACCAGCCGGGTGAGGCCCTTGCCGTCGCCGAGGCCGCTGCCGACGCCCGAGCGGGTGGCGAGGCCCTCCCAGGTCGCCTTCACGCGCCGGACCTGCGCGGGCCCGAGCTCGGGCTCGATCAGCGCCACCACGCCGGTGCGCATCTGCGTGACGAAGGCCTCGTCGGCCCGATCCACGCACGCCACCATCACCGGGAGCGACGCGCTGGCCACGTCGGCCGCGAGCTGATCGAAGACCTGAATCACGAAGTCGGAGGAGAGCTCGCCGAAGACGAGGAGCAGATCGGGCTTGAGCTGGCTGATGCCGCCCGACAGCTTCCGGCGCTCGGTGATGAAGCGATAGAAGACGCCCTCCTGATTGAAGGTCTGGGCGATCGTCGACTGCGCGTCGCGGTCTTCGCCGACTCCGAGGACGACGGGCTTCGAGGTGGCCATGAGCGGCGCGGATTCTACTCCCGCGTGCTGGCGTACACGACGACGATCCAGAAGCGGTTGGGGCCGAACTTGGGTGAGTCACCGCGGACCAAGCCCACCCCGACGAGGGCGTTCTTCCCGTCCACCAGGTTCTTCGACTGGGTGATGGCGGTGGGGGACTGCGCCACGAAGATGTCCACCGACGCGGCGGAGGCGGTGTCGAGCAGCTCGAAGGCCCGCTCGTGCAGGCGCTTCCTCCCCGGAAGCACGGTCTTGGGCAGCTCCTGCGCCAGGGCTTCCTTGGCGTGCTCGAGGGCCAAAGACTCGAGCACCGGGCTCTTCGAGAGCGTGGGCAGGCCCTTCTCCTTGCGGACGGCGGCGATGGCGGCGTAGGCGTCCTCCAGCGGGTCCTTGGAGGTCTCCACGGGCTTCGCCAGCACCTCGACCAGGAGGGTGTTCCCCGACGGTTGCCGGGCGATGCCGACGCCGAGCACGGTGTACGCCGGGTCGAGCAGGTTCTTCCGATGGCCGGGGCTGTGCTCGATGCCGAAGTGCGCGGCGAGGGGCCCGCGGGCAGCGCCGAGGTTCTCGCCGGCGCGATCGTACGGGTAGCGCATGGCCTCGAGGCGGTGGGCGAGATCGACGCCGTCGGGGGCGACGTGGCCGAAAAAGCCCTCCGCCGCCATTCGCTCGGCGTAGGCCTGGGCCACCGCGTCGAGCGCGGAGTCGGGCTTCACCGGCTCGACGCGCTGCGAGCCGCGCAGGGCGTTGGTCCGAGCAAGCACGCTCTCGCGCGCCGCCTTGGGAGTGGCTGGCTCGGGCGAGACTCCGGCCAGCGGATCGCCGGGGACGTCGCCGACGGAGACGAAGAAGAGCGCGGCGACCTCCGGGCCGCGGGGGCCGCGCGCGAGGATCTCCACCGCGTGCCGCCCGAGGGCGCCGAAGCCGACGTCGGCGCAGCTCCTCTCGCCCTTCCCCGAGACGGGGAGGGCGTCGACGGCGCCGCTGGGCCGGGTGACAAAGACCTGCGGCGAGGCGAGCTCGCGGGTGAGCGTGAAGCACAGAGGCTTCGGCCCGGCGGGCTTCTTCAACGCGCGGGGGAAGGGCTCGAGCTCCACGCGCCGGAGCGCGAGGATCACCGCCGCCGCGCTCCGATCGTTCGACGTGGCGAGGCCCACGCCGAACACCGAGGCCGGCTCGGAGGCGAGGCTCGCCTCGTCCTCGAGCGCCTCGAGGAGCTGCTCGGGCTGGGCTCGGATGACGACGGTGGTCGGGTTCGCGTCCCAGCCCTTCGCCTCGGAGATGGCGTGGGTGACCTGCAAGATGCCGCTCGCCGTGTCCACGTCGGTCTCCAGCGCGAGGCGGGCGAGGCGGTCGGCGGCAGCGGACAGGGGCGCCTCGGCGACGGGCGCGCTGCGGCCGATGCGCTCGAAGCGCGCGCGCACCTCGTGCTCGAGATCGACCTTGGTGGGCGCGGCGGCGCTCGCCAGGAGCACCCAGGCGACGATGCTCATGGCGCCTCGAAGTCGAGGCGGCGAAGCTCGAGCCCGGTCGCCTCCCTCACGCTGGCGAGGAGCTCCGGCGCGCGCGGGGCGAGCTCCTTCCGCCAGCTCTCCGCGTCGCAGCGGATGACCACGATGCCGGCGTGCACCGCCACCGGCCAGGCGTGGGCGGCGACCAGCTCACCCACCACGGTCTTCCACACCGGAACGAGCGCCGCGCCCGAGCCGCTCTTGGACGCGATGGAGCCGAGCACGCGGGCGAGCACTCCAGAGGCGGCGGCGACTTCTCTCGAGCGCACCGCGGCATGGTGCCAAAACGTGACGGCGATGTCGCGCTCGCGGGCGGGGAGGCGCCGCGATTCCAAAACATTCGCGCTGGCATGCCGTTGGCTCGGTGGTTGACACCTGCTCTCGATTGTCGTGAGAAGTCGCCGCCTTTCTTCCGTTTCCCCACACCGGCCGAAACCCCCAAAGGAGCACCGGATGAAGAAGCATCTCTTGTTTGCCGCCCTGGCGATGGCGTCCCTCGCCTTGACGGCCTGTTCTGCGTCGCCCGCCAAGCCCGACTCGGGCACCGACGCCGGCGGCCCGAACGACGGCTCCTGCGTCGAGGACACCGACTGTCCCGACCCGACCTTCTTCTGGTGCCACAACTTCAAGTGTGAGCCGGCCTGCCGCAACAAGGACGACTGCTCCGACGCCAGGCGCGGCGAGTTCGCGCTGCCGTTCTGCAGCACCGCCGACGGCAAGCTGGGCTGCCAGTGCGACGAGGGCAGCTGCGTCGGCTCCCTCTGCTCCAGCGACGCCGACTGCGGCTCGCAGGTCTGCCGCAACGGCGCGTGCGTCGCGCCTCCCGCGGCCTCGACGGTGGCCAGCTGCCAGATCACCCCGGACCTGGTGGTGATGAAGTCGGGCGCCTCGACCATCTTCCACGTCTCGGCGTGGGACGCGTCGAAGAACCCGGTGGTCGTCAAGGAGGGCGCGACCTGGACGGCCGTCGGCTCCACGCTGACCGTCACTGGCGCGACCACCGGCAACAAGGCCACCTTCACCGCGGCGCAGGCCACCACCGGCACCGACGCGGTGGACGGCGTGCAGGCGGCGTTCGGCAGCACCACCTGCAAGGCCAAGGTGGTGGTGGTCCCCTCCACCGTCACCGCGGGTCAGGTGGGCGTGGTGGTGACGGACGAGCTCACCGGCCGGCCGATCGAGAACGCGAAGGTCGTCGTGTCGTCGGTCAATGACGGCGCGGCGGTCGACCAGAGTGGCAACACCTTCCTGCCCACCGACAAGCGCGGCTACGCCACCCTGTCGACCGGCGGCGCCCCCAGCTTCACCGTCTCGGCCTTCCACGCGGACTACGGCTACCAGACCTTCGCGAACTACAAGCCCTCGTCGGCGACGGCGGCGGTGCTCGCGATGTCGCTGCGCCGCAACCAGACCGACAAGTACGGCGGTTACAAGGGCACCTTCACCGGCGTGCCGGCGAACTCCAACGTGCACGCGGCGCTCGCGGGCATGTCGCTGCCGGGCTCGGTGACGGACCTGTCCATCAGCCAGCTCCTCGGGCCCTCGACGCCGACCGACGTGAAGATCGGCAGCTCGATCGACCAGAAGGGCGTGAAGATCCCCGCGGGCGTCTACCTGGAGTTCGGCGGCAGCGCGATCAAGCCGCAGGTCTCTGGCCAGGGTCTGGCCGGCACTTGCACCACCAGCGCCGGCGCGGCCGATGAGAGCAAGATCACGACCGGCACCTGCGGCACCCGCGCGGCCTGGGGCCTGGCGGGCGACATCCCGCTCAGCGACCTGCCCATCGACGCGATCGCGAGCGGCACCTCGAACCTCGACATCGGGGCGCTCCTCGCGCGCATCACGCCGATCTTCAAGAAGTTCAACTCGTCGATCGTCCGCGACGTCTCCTTCGAGCTCCGGGCGCCGACGACCCCGGGCGACTTCAAGGACGTGAGCTTCTTCACCCCCCAGGATCACGTGTTCACGCAGATGCCGCTGGCGTTCAACTTCGTGCTGAAGCTCGGTGAATTGCCCAAGTACGCGGGCAACTACGCCGACGGCGCGATCCTGATCGGCGGAGCCAACGCCCCCGGCCGCGGCATCATCCCGCTGGGCGTCGGCGTGGCGGTGAACACCAGCCCGGCCGACGGCCTCATCGACGCGGTGAAGGACGCCGCGGGCAATGTGGTGGTGCCCGCCGGCCAGGTGCAGGTGCGCATGGCACCCACGCACCATGGCGCGGAGGGCAGCAACTACGGCATCCTGGTGGCGGCGGTCTCGGCCAAGGCGATCACCGACGTCTCGGCGGGCCTGGCGCTCTCGGCGCTCTTCCCGAGGCTGCCGAACAACGCGCTCAAGTTCGACCCGAACGGCGCGTCGCCCATCGACCTGACGGCCAAGAAGTTCCCGGCGTTCATCGAGGGCGTGAAGTACAACTTCACCGACACCGCCCAGCCGGGGCTCGCGGGCCGCACCTTCAAGCTCGGCTCGGGCACCGCCCCGACGGGCATCGACGTGATCCGCGTGATGTGGAGCGATGGCAGCGAGCACCACTGGGATGCCTACGTCGACCCGGCCACCGCCGCCGTCGGCTTCATCATGCCCAAGCCGCCCCCTGGCCTCGCCGATCGCACCTACGAGACGGGGCTCTCCTCCGGCGCCCGCAGCGACATGGTGGTCCAGGGCCTCCGGCTCGCGGCCGACGACGGCAACGGCGCGGCGATCTCCTACACGCAGGAGGTCGAGTTCGACGACCACAACCTCGACACCGTCACCGATCAGCTCACCGCGTTCAGCGTGGTCTACTACGCGAAGCCCAAGGTGAGCTTCAAGACGCCGGCCTCGGGCACCACCTCGATCGCCAAGTCCTCGAAGATCACGGTGGCGGTCAGCAGCTTCAAGATCGGCACGACGCCGAGCGACGACGGCGTGGTGCACCTCTCGTTCAACAACGCGGGCGCTCCCATCACCGGGTGCGACGCGACGAACCTGTCGACCGAGACCACCGCCGGGAAGGGCGAGCTCGACTACACGCTGCCGGCGCTCTGCGCGGGCGCAGCGGTGACCATGAAGGCCGAGCTGTACCGCATCGACGGCACCACTCCGGTGGCGCCGGCGGTGAGCACCAGCATGACGCTCGCCATCCAGTGAGCTGAAGGCCGACCTAGGCCGCGAACGCGGGGCGCTCCTGAAAAAGGGGCGCCCCGTTTGATTTCTTGGCGACGAGGGGCCGGTGCTAGGTTCGTGGGGCCTCTCGCATCCGGCCATGCGACACACCACCGCGGTCACCGTCATCTCCAAGATCAGCGACCGGCCGGTCTCCAAGGCGGCGGCGCTGGTGGTCATTCACGGCGACGAGCTGGGGCGGAAGTACGATCTCGACAAGCCCAAGTTCATCATCGGCCGCTCCTCGCGCTGCGACGTGCACGTCGATCAGGACGCGGTGAGCCGCCAGCACGCGAAGCTGACGCTCTCCGACACCGGCCGGGTGACGGTGGAGGACCTGGGCAGCACCAACGGCACCTACGTCAACGACGATCAGACCGAGGGCGAGCTGCGCCTGCGCAACGGCGACCTGATCAAGATCGGCCGCACCATCTTCAAGTTCATCGCGTCGAACAACATCGAGGCCGCGTACCACGACGAGGTGTACCGGCTGACGACCACCGACGGGCTCACCCAGGTCTTCAACCGGCGCTACTTCGAGGAGGCGCTGGAGCGGGAGCTGTCGCGCTGCCGCCGCTATGGCCGGGCGCTGTCGTTGGTGATGATCGACATCGATCACTTCAAGGCGATCAACGATCGCTACGGGCACCTGGCGGGCGACGCGGTGCTGAAGGACGTGGCGATGGTGGTGCGCTCCCGCATTCGCCGGGAGGACGTGCTCGCGCGCTGGGGCGGCGAGGAGTTCGCGCTCTTGTTGCCCGAGGTCGACCTCCAGGGCGCGGTGGCGATGGGCGAGAAGGTGCGGCGGCTCATCGAGCGGCACCACTTCAGCTTCGACGACGTCGACATTCCGGTGACGCTCTCGGCGGGGGTGGCGGCGCTGGGCAAGCGGCAGCTGAGCCCGGAGGCCCTGGTGAAGGCCGCCGACGACAAGCTCTACGAGGCGAAGTCGAGCGGTCGCAACACGGTCTGCGTCTGAGGGCCGGAGCGGGTCAGCGGTAGACCGTCTTCCGGGCGCCGAGCAGCGAGTCGAGCATGCCGCGAATGGTCTCCCGGACCTGCTCGTTGGTGCGCTGCACCCATGCCAGATCGTTCTCGGCGTCCTTGGGCGCGGACGCGAGGTCGAGCGGCGCGCCGAACTGAATGCTCCAGCGGGCGGGCAGGGGCGGTGGGGTGAGTGGGACGTAGTCGACGCCGAAGGGCTTGCCGGGGAGCCGGGCCAAGAGCGGCATCGACTCCTCGCCGCCGATGACCGCCGCGGGCACGATGGGCACCCGGGCGCGCACGGCGATCTTCACCGCGCCGCCGCGGCCGAAGCGCCGGAGCTGGTAGCGCTCGGCGAAGGGCTTGGACAGGCCGTGGAAGCCCTCGGGGAAGACGATGATCGGCCGCCCCTCGGCGAGCAGCGCCAGGGCGTTCTCGGGGCTGGCGCGCACGGCGCCGAGGCGGTTGGCGAGCACGCCCAAAAGAGGCGCGTGCATGACCTGATCCTCGAGGAGCCAGCGCGCCTCGGGGAGATCGGGCCGCTCCTGACGGATGGCGTGGTGGAGCACGGGCCCGTCGAGGGGCAGGGCGCCGGCGTGGTTGGCCACGATGACGCAGGGCCCAGGGGGGATGAGGGACGCGCCGTCGACGTGCACGCGGAAGTAGCGACCGTACAGCGCGTCGGCGATGGGGCGGAGCGAGCGGACGAGCGACGCGTCCTTGCCCCAGGCGTCGACGTGGGCGCCCGGCGGGGCGAAGCCGATGGCGGTGCGGACGAAGGCGGCGAGGCCCTTGACGCTGGCGCGGAGGCCCTGCACAGGCGAGGCGAGCTCGGAGTGGGGCGGAACGGCGGTCAGCTCGGCGACGGGGCTCGAGTCGCTGGCGGTGACGTCGACGGCGGCGTTGGGCGCGGAGGGGTGCGCCACGGGCCCGAGGTCGGCGGACGCTTCCTCCGGCGCGCCGGCGTGCGGCGACGGATCATGTTCGATGGACGGCGAGCCGGGGTGGGCGACGGCGGTCTCGAGCTCGAGAGCGTCGGGAGTGCCGGCGTGGCGCGTGGGATCACTTCCGGCGGCGGGCGAGGCGCCATGCGGGAGCGGCTCGGCGCCGAGGGGGACGGCGGTGGGAGTCGCCGCGTGTGGCGTCGGGTCGACCGGGAGCCGGGGCGATGCGCCATGAGCGGTGGGGGCGTGGATCAGCTCGGCGTAGGCCGTGGCGCGGGCGGGAGGCGAGGTGAAGGGCGCGGCGGGGTGGGGGAGCGGGTCGGCCCCGGCGGAGGGAGAGCCGGCGTGAGGCGAGGCGACGGGCTCGATGGCGCGCGGGGTGCCCGCGTGCGGCACCGGGTCGGCAACGGGGCGCGGGGAGCCCGGGTGAGGCGTCCCGGCCCACCCGACGGTGCGCGGGGCGTGAGAGTGCGCGATGGGATCAGCGGCGACGTGCGGAGACCCGGAGTGGGCAGAGGCCGCGGCGTCGGCCGCGAGCGGCGCGCCGGGGTGCGGCACCGGATCGGGGCCGACGTGTGGCGAGCCG
>JBBIOE010000149.1:0-20664 GCA_037443525.1 Archangiaceae bacterium
CACGCCGCCGTCGTAAGAGCCCGTGAAGGCGATCTTCTTCCCGTCCGGGCTGAACTTGGCGAAGCGCTCCTCGCCCGGGTCGCTCGTGATCCGGTGCGCCTCCCCGCCCGCCGTGGAAAATGCGGCCCATGTCCCGGCGATGAACGAGGTGGTCGTGCAGGGGGTGCCACATGTGCCGATAGGGAACGCCGGCCCAGCCGTACCATCCCAGGCCGTAGTCGTAGCCATAGGGTCCGTAGGGCGCCCAGGTGACGTAATCGCCCGTGTAGCGCCAATCCACCCAGCCCGGTCCCCACTCGAAGCCAGGCACCCAGTACCAGCCGAGCGAGGGGCCGTAGCCCCAGCGGCCATAGTGGAACGTCAGCCCCCACGGCACGCTGGCCGCGAAGGACCAGCCCCAGTCCGTGTAGGCCCAGTTGCCGTCGGTGTAGGGCTGCCAGTCGGGCGGCACGTTGGAGGGCACCCAGACGCGGCCGTACTCCGGCGTCGTGACCCACTGGCCGTAGGGCGAGAGCTGCTCCTCCATGGACTCGCGCGTGGGGGGCTCGGGCGGAGGGAGCGCCTCCGGGGGCGGCGGCGTGGTGTCGGCGTCTTCCGGGGGAGGAGGCGGCGGCCCGCTCGACACGTCCCCGGCGTTCTCCTCGGACACCGGCGGCGGCTCGGCGGCCGACTCGCTCTCTTCCTCCGTTTGGGCGCGAGTGGCGAGGGGCAGCGCAACGAGGAGCGGGACGACGAGAGGAATGCGCATGACGACACTCGCGAGCGGGGGAAGACGAGCCCGCTTTCGAGGGCAGCAACGCGCGTGCCCCGACCACCGCGCGCGGCGCCTCCCAACTCGGGAAGAGGGTCAGCCAGGACGACTCGTCAGCTGGTCGCGATGGGCCTCGGCGCGCGGGTCACCGGGTGGGCGGCGGAGGCGGGTTGGGCAGGTGGCCGTACGGATACGGACGGCGGCCATAGGAGCGGGGCGGCGGGCCGGGCTGCGGGGGCGGTGGCACGACGGTGTTGATGTCGGCGACCGGCCGCCCTTCGCGAACGATGCGGCTGAGATACGGGCCGGGGACGAGGTGGTTCCGCAGGGGGTGGCCCATGTGCCGAATGTGAATGGCGGCCCACCCGTGCCAGTCGGGCGCGGAGCGAGCGCGCTTGGGTCCCAGCGGAGCCCAGGCGACGTACTCGCCGGTGGTGCGCCAGGTCACCCAGGCGGGCGCCCACTCGGTGCCGGGCACCCAGTACCAGCCGACGGTCGAGGCGTCGTAGCCCCAGCGGCCGTGGTGGAAGGTCAGGGCCCAGGGAGCGGTGGAGGAGAAGGACCAGCCCAGCTCGGTGGAGGCCCAGCGGCCCTCGGTGTACGGCTGCCAGTCGGCCGGCACGGTGTTCGGCACCCAGACGCGGCCGTAGTCGGGCGAAGGCCAGAAGCGGCCGTAGGGCAAGAGCTCGCGCTCGATGATCTCGATGGAGATGGGCTGCGGCGGCGGGAGCGCGCTTCGCGGCGCGGGCCCGGTGATGTCGACGTCGTCCGGCGGGAGCGGGGGCTCACCGATGACGTCGGGGTTGCTCTCGGGGGGCGGCGGGATGGGCACCTGCGGCAGAGGCACCGACGGGAACGGGAACAGCTCGCGGCCGGGGCCCTGCAGGTCATGGTCGGCGCGGGCGCCGAGCGGGAGCACGATGAGGAGCGGAAAGACGAAGAGAGATCGCATGACGACGCTCGGGGCCGGGGGTGATGCGCACTGCCACCCAGACGAGGTCAGCAAGCGATGTGCCCCACGCTGGCCTGCCCGCGGGGCCAGTCGCTCGACGAAGCGCGCCGTTCTCCCCGCTCGTCTCGAGGGGAAGGCTCCCGCACGCCCTGCGCGCTGGCCCGCGCGTCTCCTGCGCGAGGAAGGTGCCTTCGGTCCGCCGACGGAAGATTCGCGGGACACCTCTGACCGCGGGCGTACAATGAGCTCACACCTCAATTCCGTCGGGGGACGGGGATGTCACTTCAACGTCGCGCGCTCACCGTGGTTCGTCTCCGCCGCACGCTGCTCGGTCTGGTCGTGGTCGCCTCGCTCGTCCACGCCGAGGTGCCGCCGCAACAGGGCGTGATGATGATGCTCAAGACGCTGACCTACGACACGGGGTTCGCGGCGCGCGGCAGCGGTGACTTCGTGGTGTGCGTGCCGATGTCGGAGGCGGCGCCGGTCCAGAGCGCGGCGTACGGAGCCCTGGAGCCGCTCGGGAGCGCTCGGCTGTCGGGCCGCAAGGTACGACTGCAGCCGGTGCCGGTGGACAAGCCCGATGAGCTGTCGGCCCATCAGGCGTCGGCGGTGCTGCTGTTGCCTGGGCTCGAGTCGAAGCGGGTCGACCAGTGGGTGGCCGCGGCGCAGCGGCTCAAGGTCTACACGCTCTCGCTGGTGCCGTCGGACGCGCAGGACAAGGTGCTGCTCTCGGTGGAGGTGGTCGACGACCGGACGCGCCCGGTGCTCAACAAGCGCCTCGCCACTTCGATGGGCGCCAGGTTCCCGCCCAGCGTCTTGAAGCTCGCCCGCATCGTGCAGTGAGCGGGTCGATCCGTCGCTACAGCTGGCGCGCCGCCTCGAGCAGCCTCAGCGCGCGCTCATGGGAGGCCGGCGCGGTCTCCACCGCGCCCAGCTTGCCGCCCCGCGTGAAGGCGAAGGCGACGGTGGAGTTCTCCGCGACGCCGAAGGACTTGTGAGTGGCGCCGCTCTCGTCGAGCAAGAGCACGATGCCGCCGGGGCGATAGACCTGCTTCATCCGCGCGAGGACGAGGGGGCGGACCCAGCTCTGGGACATGTCCTCGATCATCACGACCGCCGGGCCCGTCGTGTACTTGGCGTGGAGATGGAGGGCGTCGCGCCACGCCTGCTGCGCGTCGGCCTGGGCCTGCGTGGGCGCGGTGACGATCAGCACCACGCCGCGGGGCGTCAGCTGCTCGTGGCTGAACTCCGTGCCGAGGGGATCGAGCAGGCGCAGCCGCGGCAGCACGTCGGGCCAGGGCGCGGGGCCGGCGCTGGTGGCCACGGAGCTCAGCAGGACGAGGGCGAGGCCGCGACGGAACATCGGGCGAACCTAACGGACCGCCCCCCGCACGAACATGCCCCCTCCGGCGAACGGACAGGTTCGGGACGTGCTTTGGTCGAGGCCTGATGTCGCTCGTCGGACGCGTCGCGCTGTGCTGCACCCTGGGTCTCGCCGTTCCCGCGTTGGCCGATCGCGACGTGGCGGGGGTCTGGAAGTCCGGCGACACGGTCCTGAACCTCGAGCGAGCGGGGACCGGAACCCTCTCCGCCACCGACTCCGAAGACCAGGCGCTCACCTGGAAGCTCGAGAAGACCGGCGCGCTGATCCTCACGTTCGCGGACGACACGGCCAAGTGCCTGCTCACCCTGAAACGAGACTCGATGCTGTGTCGCGGGACGCAGCCGTCGACGCGGTGGCCGATGTTGAAGAAGGAAGGCTGGGTGGCCACACCGGAGGTGCCGGTCGCGTTGGCGCCCTGCACGATCCGAGTGGTCGAAGGAGCCTCGGCCGGCCCGATTCGCCTGGGGATGAAGGAGGCCGAGCTGGCGAAGCTGCGCCTCGGGCTCGAGCGGGAGGTCCCGACGCGGGAGTGGATGGTGGGCGGCCCCTATCGCGTGAGGCTCGACGCCCGCGGGGTGGCGGTGCTGGTGCGGGTCGAGGCGAAGCAGCCCGGTGAGGTCTGCCTGGAGAAGAGCGCGAAGCCGATGGCGGCGTGCCCCTTCGAGCTGCGCACGGGAGGCACCTTCAGCGACTGTCCGGCGCGAGGGGTGCGGTCCGTGCACTCCGACCGGACGCACAGCCTGGAGTGGGTCGAGGTCTTCGCGCCGGGAGTGCCCCGCGTGGCCGCGCCGGACGAGTGCACCATTCCGGTGGTGCCCGGAGTCTCGGTGGGGCCGCTTCGCCTCGGCATGAGCCGCGACCAGGCCACGCGCGCGGGGCTCGGGCTCCAGGCCGGGTACGGCAGCTCGCTCTTCGCGGGCCCGTACCTCGCCTTCTTCGACTCGGCGGGGAAGATCTCCGCGATTCGCCTGAGCGTGGAGAATCTGGGGACGGACCAGCGGGCCTGTCTCGACAGCCAACCCATCGCCGGCTCCTGGCGCGTCGACGAGCTCTGCACCCGGGGCTTCTGCAGCTGCACCGTGGCCCGAGGCTGGCCGGCGACTGGGACCTCGAACGCTTCCTGCGCCGAGGGCGTGCGCTTCCAGTTCGACGTCACCGCGCCGGGGCGCCTGTTCCTGCTCGAGGTGCAGCCGCGCGCGGCGGGCTTCGACGCGGGCTCGGCTCCCGCGAAGCCGTAGCCGGGCGGCCACCGTCGAGGGCTACGAGGTGGCTTCGCCGGGGACCAGCCGGGAGAGGTCGAGTCTCCCCTCGGTGCTCGAGCCCACCAGGTTCGCGTAGTACGGGCTGATGGCGAGGAGCCGCTGGTGGGTGCCGCTGGCGAGGATCTTCCCGCCGCTGAGCAGGACGATGCGGTCGGCGTTCACCACGGTGGAGAGGCGGTGGGCGGCGAAGAGCGTGGTGCGGCCGCGGTAGCGGCGGTCGAGGGACTCCTGCACCAGAGACTCGCTGGCGCCGTCGAGGGCGGAGGTGGCCTCGTCCATCACCAGGATGGGAGCGTCCTTGAGCAGGGCGCGGGCGATGGCGAGGCGCTGCCGCTGCCCGCCGGACAAGCGCGCGCCGCGCTCTCCGACCACCGTGTCGTAGCCGTGGGGGAGCGCGACGATGAACTCGTGAGCGTGGGCGGCGCGGGCGGCGGCCTCGATCTCCGCGTCGCTGGCCGACGGGCGGGCGTAGGCGATGTTGGCGCGCACCGTGTCGTTGAAGAGGTGAATGTCCTGCGAGACGTAGGAGATGTTCTGGCGGAGCGACTGCGCGGTGACGGCGTAGATGTCGGTGCCGTCGACCCAGATGGTGCCCGACTCCACCGGGTACAGGCGCAACAGGAGGTTGGTGATGGTCGTCTTGCCGCTGCCGCTGGGGCCGATCAGCGCGACGGACTCGCCGGCGCGGACGTGGAGGGAGAAGCGATCGAGCACCCTCGGGCCCTTGGCGTGGGAGAAGGTGACCTCGTGGAAGCGCAGGTCGCCTTGGGCGCGCGGGAGCGCGATGGCGCCCACCCGGTCGGGGACCTCCTCGGGGGTCTCGAGGATCTCGGTGATCATCTCCATCGCCACCAGGCCCTTGCGCATCGTCTGGTAGAGGCCGGTGAGCTGCTGCACGGGACCGAGGATGCCGCCGACGTAGGCGAGGAAGGCGACCAGGGCGCCCAAGGTGAGCTGGCCGTTGAAGATGAGCGCGCCGCCGACGCCGAGCACGGCAAGGCGGGCCAAGGCCACGACGAAGGTGCGCGCCCAGCCGGTGAGGGCGTCTCGGCGCACGCCGCGGGCGACGATGACGTTGCCGGCCTTCTGGGCGGTGATGAAGCGCTCGCGCTCGGCGTGCTCCATGGCGAAGGTCTTCACCAGGCGCAGCCCGGAGAGGACCTCGTTGAGGCGGGCGTAGACCCGGTTCCACCACTCCATCAGGCGGCGCTCGCGGCGCACCTGCTCGTGGCTGGCCCAGACGCCGATGAGCGGGCCCAAGGGCGCGAAGGCCAGCACCACCAGGGCGAGCTGCCAGTGCATGCGCCACATCGCCGCCACCGCGACGGCCAGGTAGCCGATGGGGGGGAGGAGGTTGAGGGTGAGCTCGATGAGCGTGTTGGTGAACGAGGCGACGATCTGCGCCATGCGGTTCACGGTCCCGCCGACGCCTTCGGCGTGGTGGTGCTCGGCGGAGATGGCGGTGAGCTTGTGGACGAGCCGATCGCGCAAGGAGACGTCGACGGCGAGGCGCAGGTCCCAGGTCTTCACCTGGCTGAAGGCCCCGAGGGCGTCGCGGAAGAGCTCGGCGGCGAAGACGAGGAGGAGGGAGATGACCGCCACGCGGGTGTCGTGGTGCTCGAGGGCGTCGAAGAGGGACTTGAGGACGAGCGGGTCGATGGCGCCGAGGAGGGAAGGCGCCAGCGTGAGGCCGATGACGACGAGAATGGCGCGCACGTGCGGCGCGACCAGTGAGAGGGCGTGCTTGCGGAGCATCGGTGGCGTCGTGAACACCTCTTGTAAGAGGCGCATCCCTTCGCCACCGGGGGGAGCTGGTGGTTCGGTCGGGAGAGGCCGAAGTTCGGAGACCTACATGGGAGAGGGATCAGAGCCGGCCGGCGATTCGCTCCAGCAAACGGACCTGCCGAAGCTGGTCCGGTCCCAGAGCGGCTATGTCGCCCGACACCGCGTAGGTCACGTCGGCGAACGATTGGAGCCCGACGCCCCCACCCACCAAAGCGCCAATGACTTGGAGGTCCGTGGCCCGCTTCGCCTCGCGCAGCCGCGCGACGACCGGTGCGGAGGCCTCGCAGTACCCGTCGGTGATGAACACCGCGTCGGCGGTCGACCACGGCTTCTCCGTGGCGAGCTCGCACACCCGACGAAGCGGCTCGTCGAAGTCGGTCCCCCCTCCGAAGCTCAACCCGAGACAGCGGTCGAGCCGCGCGACGAAGTCCTCTGACGAGCGAAGCGAGACCTCCTGCAGTTCACCCTTGGCGCCGAAGGTGAGCACGTAGAAGGGCCGGCGTTTCTCCCAGCACCGCAGGGCCAGGGCGAGACACAGCGCCTTGGCCAACACCTCGCGGCTACCCTCCATGGAGCCGGAGGTATCGACCACCGCGATTACGGGTCCTCGACCGAGGAGCTGCGGCCCCCGAAGCGTCGTCTGCAGAGCGCGCCGCTCCACGATCCGGGCCAGCAGCACCCGACGAAGCGTCGGTTGACGCAACAGCACCAACTCGGAGGGAAGCAGGCGGGCGACGTCATCCCCGAATCGAACACCCAAAGCCTCGGTGCGCCCATGCTCCGAGGAGCCTCGGGGGAACGTACGCTTCAGGGTCAGTGCCCACCGACCCGCCAGGTCGGCCACCTCGCGGACGGACCGGTTCTCCCGCAGGATCTTCCCCAGTCGCAGCAGGTCGGCGAGCGGAACGTTTCGGAGCACGCCCTGCTGCCTTCCCCAGGAATCGTTCTCCTCGAAGAGGGCGGAGACCTGCGCGATGACCGTCGCCGCGTCCGCCGCGGCCCTGCAGGCGGCTGCGCACGCGTCGGCGATGAAGGGGTCTTCGCCACTGGCGATCTCCTCTTCGGCCTCGCGCTCGAGCTCGAGCAAGGTCCGCTTCGCCATCTCGAACGCCTTCGCGCGAGCCCGCAGCCGCTGCACGAGCTGGTCGCGAGCCTGTCGAAGGTGAGCCGGTACGCCGCGCGGTGTCTTCGGCGGCTCGGCGCTCACGCTTCGAGGCCCGAAGCGAAGGCGCCGGGCGAGCTTCCCTCCCCGGCCCGGGGGACCTCCGAGACCATGGGCCAGGTCGAAGGCCTCGAGCGCCTCTCGAGCGGTCTCGCAGGCATCCAGCGCGCCGTGCACGGCACGCCGCCCCTGCCCCGCGGCGAACAAGAGCGCCCCGGTCCCTCCGACCGAGGTCATCGCCCGCTCCACGCGCTGCGCGACCCGATTGGCGCCGTCACCGCCAGCGCTCGTGTCGCCGGCCTCGTCCGCGGACGACTCCGACGCGGCGCCGGAGGCGGGGGACGCGTCGGCGTTCTTCACCAAGCGAGCCGCTTGCCGCTGAGCCTCCCGAAGTGGCCCGAGGAACGCTTCCAAGGCCATGACCGTCCCCCACTCGTTGAGCCGCGTCTGAGGTCGGAGCGCCTCGACGCGCCCCGAGCGCCGCAGATCCTCGATGATGGCGCGGCTCAGCCCACCACTCTTCCCCGAGCGAACGACCGGGGCCGGCTTGTACAGCAGCCCATAGAGATCGAAGACGACGTGGCGAAGCTTGGGCTCGGCGGCCAGCGTCTTCGCCAGGCTTTGGGAGTGGGCTCCGAGTCGAGAGAAGTGCCACCAGTCGTAGTCGTCCAACTCGATGGTCGTTCCTCGGGGTCGCTCGGTCTTCGGTCCTCTGTCGCTCGCCCAGGTCAGGGGCCGACGCGCGGAGCTCGCGGTCATCTCAGGCCTCCTTTCGGCCTTCCGGCGCGGCGGGCTCGGGCGTCGACTTCCACGCGGCCTGGAGCGCGGGCCACTTCGCGGGAATGGTGGTCGCGATGAAGGGGTGGTCAGCCAGCTCGGCGGCCTTCTTCGAGGGGACGAGATTCGCCAGGACGTCGCTCCAGAAAGGGGACCAGAGCCGATTCGGCCCGGCGAGCTGCTCCTCGAGCGCCCGTCGCCACGCCTGAACCGCGCCCCTGGTCTCCTTCGCCTTGTGGAGGATCTCGAGCGCGCGCTGCTCGAAGTTGGTCCGCTGCTCCCCCCGGTAGCCGTAGTACTGCTGCAGAAGCCGATCGGATTCGGTGGCCAGCTCATTGAGGCCGCGGATGGTCTCGTCGAGGAGCTGCTCCAGCTCCTTGCCGTTCGCGGTGACGTCGGTGAGGCTCAGCGTCCCCAGGGCTCCTCGCAGCGCGTCGATGACCTTTCCTTGCTCCTCGGGCCGCCTCCACAGCACGTACCGAAGGACCCCCAGGTGCGCCGGCTCCAGACGGCAGCGGCCGTCGACCGCGGCACAGGTCTGCATGACGCCCATGGACTGCTTCCAGCGCCGGTCGGAGACGGCCACCTTCGACGCGCGCAGGCGCTCGCGCAGGTCGAGCATGAACCGCGAGACGTCCTCGGGGATCTCGACCCTCTTCGCGTTCGCGCGGAGAGCTTCAACCTGAGCTCGCGAGATGGGGCCTGGCAGTGCGGGCGCACCGTCTGCGGCGCCGCTGATGAGCCGCACGAAGGAACCCGGCTCGTTCAGCGGCTCCACGCACACCCGGAGGAGGAGGCGATCGTCGAGCGCGTCGAGCCCATCCTCCTCGTCGGGGACTTCGTTGGAGGCGGCCAGCATCGACAGCAGTGGCACGGTCTGCTCGGTGCGACCGTTGAAGTATCGGCCCTCGTTCAGAATCGAGAGGAGCGAGTTGAGGATGGAGGCGTTCGCCTTGAAGAGCTCGTCGACGAAAGCGACGTCGGCCGCTGGCAGGTAGCCCTCGGTCAAACGCTCCCACACGCCCTTCTCGAGCTGAGGGAGAGACAGCGGGCCGAACACGTCTTCGGGGGTCGAGAACTTGGTCAGCAGCGTGTGGAAGAGTCGCCCGTGGAACATCTTCGCGATCCGCTCCGCGAGCATCGTCTTCGCGGTACCAGGAGGCCCGAGCAGCAGCACGTGATGGCCCGCGAGCGGCGCGAGGACGGCGAGGCGAAGGGCGACCTCCCGCTCGAGGAAGCGGGCGTCCAGCGCGGCCAACCAGGCCACGACGTTCTCCGTCGCGCTGGGCGTTGGACCGTCGGCTGGGACCGACGGCGGAGACGGGAGTGGGTTGCGAACGACGCGAACGAAACTGGAGTCTGAGTCCATGGGAGCACCTTGGGTTGGAGGGATACCCCCTTCAGTCCCGAGCCCCGAAAACCGTCACATCAGCTTCGCTCCAGGTTCCAACCTACTGGCATTGCTCGCGAATCTCGGACGGGAGACGGTCGATGAAACGGCTCAGACGCATCTTCACCGCCTCCGTTTTCATGCCGAGTGCCGAGGCGATGTCCGGGTAGGAGTCGCCGCCAGCACGGAGCTGGAGAATGGCGACGAGGGTATCGTTCTGCTCGCAGGCCGCGGCCTGGACCAGCTTCCAGCATCGTGCCGTCTGGGCTTTGAGGTCGAGGTCGAGAGGCTGCGCCGGCAGGTCCGGGTCGATGTCACAGGTGTCGCCACCCGGGCGCGTGTTCCCGCGAATGATCAGATTCGTCACGACGCGCGTGAAGTACGCGGCCGGCTCTCCCCGCGCGAGGAGGCAGGTGCGGGTCACGGCGTCGACGAGCAGCTGCTCGACGTCGATGCGATGGGAGGCCTTCCATTTGGCGCGGCGTGCGTTCGCGAGATAGGCGTTTCGAAAGCGGCCGCCGGCCTGAAGGAAACCCTCGGCGCAACTGGTCGCCGTGTCCCGAGTACCTTCACCGAGGGCCTGCACAGGACCGGGCTGAATGACGTCCTCGAACGGACGTGAATCGCCGAGAGCCGACGCTCTGAGTTGGGGGAGCGCGAAGATCGAGATCGCGCCCAGGAGTCCGAACACCGCCCCTTGTCGGCGCGCGTGGGGCGCCTTGCCGCTCACCGCCGCGCCAACGCTGGTCGCTACGGCGGCGCAGGTCACGCTCCCGGCCCAGAGCACGAGAAAGAAGGCAAACGAGACCACGGCAGGGAGCACGCCGGACGGCAGCCAGGTCGCATCGCGCACGCCCCAGCATGCCCCGAGCAACAGGAGCCCGCCGGCCAAGAGCCGGAAGACCCACGCGCTCCAATGCGGCGGCGGCGTGGGCTTCTCGAGTGAGCGACGGGCTCGCAACAGGTGAGCGAGGCGAGCGAAGCCACCGCCGACGAGCCCCAGCACCACGATCACCGCCGCCCCAATGGCAGTACGGCCAGAAGGCCCGTCGGATGAGGGATCCTTGAGCGCGGAGCTTTCCAGAAGGTCGGAAAGCCCCTTGAAGACGACGAGGACGCCCCAACTGAGGGAAGCCCCGAGACCAACCGCGAGAAGCCACCGCGCCACCCGAGCCATCAGGAATCCGACTCTGCCGGATCGACCGTGCGGAGTCGCGTGAAGACGAACGGTGAGAGGCACCCTGGTTCGGCGCCGCCCCGAAGAGAAGAAGCCCGGGAAGGTCGATGAGCGGAGTGGTGTCGAAGAGGTCCGAACGGGAAAAGGAAACGGCCCGGAATCCCTGATTTCACTCAGGAACTCCGGGCCGTCTCACTGTCGGGGAGACAGGATTTGAACCTGCGACCCCCTGGTCCCGAACCAGGTGCTCTACCAGGCTGAGCCACTCCCCGTGGCGGCGGCGGATGTACGTGCCCTCCCCTCAGAAGTCAACGATCTGCGAGGTGGCTTCTGCTCGACGGGGCGGCGGGGCGGAGCTGACGGAAGTCGGCACCCTTCGACTTCGCTCAGGGTGAACGGCGGTCAGCGCGAACGGCTAGTACGCGATGCCCGAGTCCGGGTCCCACGCCAGCCCGCAGTTGATCTTCCCCTGGGCGGTGTCGATCAACCGGCAGTCGCAGCTGTTCACCAGCGCGGCGCAGCGGTTGTTGTCCTCGGACGTCACCACCGCGTTCCCCTCGGCGGACGACACCTTCTGCAGGCAGGTGTTCCGGTCGAAGGTGTTCACCGAGCAGTCGCACAGCTTCTCCGACAGCTGCCGGCACGGCCCCTTGCACGCGGCCAGGACCCCGAGCGCGACCACCGCCACCAGCACTGCGAGCTTCTTCGACCTCATGAGCGCGCGCACCCTGCCACAGTCACCGCACCGTTCCCAGCGCCGCGCTCACCGTCTCCACCACGTATCGCACCGACAGGGACAGGGTCTGCTCCACGTCCCCCGCCGTCGGCCCCAGAGGAGGCGCGACCTCCATCAGGTCTCCCCCCAACAGCCCCACCTCCCGCCCCAGCCGCCGCACCAGCTCCACCAGCCACTCCGGCTCCAGCCCGCCCGGCTCCGGCGTCCCCGTCGCCCGACCGTGCCGCGCGTCGGTCCCGTCGATGTCGTTCGAGAAGTACACCCCCGACAGCCCCAGCGACTTCACGTGCGCCAGCACCTCGTCGAGCGCCTTCGCCGGCGATGCCAGCACGTCCTTCGCCCAGAACTGCCTCACCCCGAGCGTCGACTCCCAGTGCGCCCTGTCCCGCCGCGACGCCCGAATCCCCACCTGCACCAGCCGCCCCTGCCGCCCCACCAGCTCGTTGGCGTGCCAGCTCCAGGTGCCGAAGCAGATGCGCACCCCGAGCCGCTCCTCGAGCAAGTCCGTGTGCGCGTCCGACTGCACGATGCCCCACTTCGCCGCCGCCCCACCCTGCTTCGCCCGCGCCTTCGACAGAGACGCCACCGCCGGCCACGCGCAGGAGTGGTCTCCCCCCAACACGAACACCTTCACCTTGGGGTTCAGCGCCAACACCAGGTCCAGCGCCCGCTCCGCGATGGACAAGGGCGACACCGGCAGCGCCTCCTCGAGGCCCGGGTACAGCGCCCTGCGCGCCTTCGCCACCTGCTCGCCCGAGAGCATCTCGTCGTGGAGGAGCTGCGGCACCACGAACACGTCGCCCAGGTCCACGAGCCCCATCGCCTCGCACTGCGCCGGCCAGTCGGGGTGCTCGAAGAGCAGCCGCTCCCGAATGCCCTGCGGCCCCAGGTTCGCCCCGCGACGGAAGCCCGCCCCGGTGTCCGACGGAATCGCCAGCAACACGCCCTTCGCCTGGGGAATGCGCCCCAGCGAAGCGCGGAAGCGCTCCTGCACCTGCGCCGCGTCGCGCGCGCCGTAGAGCTTCTGCTGCATCGCCTCCTGCTCCGCCGCGCCGGTGGAGACGAGGTACACGCCGCCCCCCGCGGGGCGAAGGAGCGACGCCAGCTCGTCGAGAGGGCTCATCGGGTTCGACGTTAACCCCCAAGCCCACCTCGAGCGATCACGGATCGCCCAGGACGTTGGCCAAAGACCGGGGTGATCTCCGGGGTATAAGCCCGCCGTGTCCGACGTGCGCCCTCCCTGGCCGAAGCGCGTGAAGCGCTCCCTCCGCACCGCCCTCGTGCGCGCCGCCCTCGCCGTGGTGAGCCTCCTCCCGCTCGCCTGGGCCGGCCCCCTCGGCACGGCCCTCGGCCTCCTCGCCTACGCCGTCGCCTCGGGCGAGCGCAAGAAGGCCCTGGAGAGCCTCGCCACCGCCTTCCCCGAGAAGAGCGACGCCGAGCGCCGGGCCCTCGCCAAAGCCTGCTTCGTCCACCTCGCCCGCGCCGCCTTCGAGCTGGGCGCCATTCGCACCCTCGACGCCCAGCTCGACGCGCGCGTGGAGTGGAGCCCCGAGTCCCGCGCGGTCCTCGACCAGGCCCTGGCGCGAAAGAAGGGCGTGCTCTTCGTCTCCGGCCACATCGGCCAGTGGGAGCTGCTCGCCCGCCGCATCGCCCTCGCCGGCTACCCCTGCCAGACCATCGCCAAGGAGACGAGCGACCCCGGCATGACCGCGCTGGTCGAGCGCTTCCGCGCCTCAGGCCACCTCAAGTCCATCTGGCGCGGGCAACAGGGCGCCGCCAAGGCCATGCTCAAGGCCCTCAAGCAGGGCGAGATCCTCGGCATGCTCATCGACCAGGACACCAAGGTGCAGTCCGTCTTCGTGCCCTTCTTCAAGGTGCCCGCCAAGACCCCGCGCGCCGCCGCCGACCTCGCGCTCCGCACCGGCGCCGCGGTGATCCTCGGCGTCTGCCACCGCGTCGCCCCCGGCCGCTTCCGCGTCGAGCTCCAGGAGCTGGCGCTGCCGAAGAGCGAGGGAGAGGACGCCGTGATCGACCTCACCGCCCGGCTGAACCAGGGCCTCGAGGACGCGATTCGCAAGGCGCCCGAGCAGTGGGTGTGGATGCACCGGCGGTGGAAGTCGCGGCCGGAGACGGCCTGAGCCCGTCGAGGCCCGCCCTACCTCCGCTGCTTCGCCGCCTCCACCATCGCCTCCGCCTCGGCGAGCAGCTTCGCCACCTCGCCGTGCGCGCGCTCGGTGAAGACGTCCCGCTCCTCCACCGCGTGCCCCACGGTCTCGATGGGCTGCCCGATCACCAGCGCCGCCGGGTGCGGCGTGATGCGCAGGCTCCCCTTCTGCAAGATGAAGTGCGTGCCCGCGATCGCCGCCGGCACCAGCGGCACCTGCGCCTCCAGCGCCATCACCGCCGCGCCGCGCTTGAAGGGCTTGAGCACCCCGTCCTCCGACCGCGTCCCCTCGGCGAAGAACACCACGCTCACCCGCTCGCGCACCGCCTGCACCGCCTCGTTGAGGATGCGCCGGTCCGAGCCGCTCCCCTGCCGGTCGACGAAGATGTTGCCCGCCCGCTGGAGCGCCCTGCCGAAGACCGGAATCTTCTTCAGCTCCGCCTTCGCCACGAACCGCAGGTGCCGCCGGATGTGCCGGAACAACACCAAGGCGTCGAAGTTCGACTGGTGATTCACCGCCAGGACGAAGTTCCCCGGCGGCAGCCGCTCCAGCCCCCGCGCCTCCGAGGACACGCCCGTCGTCCGCAAGATGGACGCGCCCCACAGGTGCAGCAGCGGGTCCATCGTCGTCTCGCCGACGAAGCTCGCCGCGCTCACCAAAGGAGAGAGCGCGCCGGTGATGCCCACCGCCGCCCCGGCCTTCACCGCCGTCCTCAAGAAGCGTCGGTTCATACGAAGTCCTTGGCGGGAAAGAGCAGCACGTCCGCGATGCTGTCCGCCCCGACGAGCAACATCAAGACGCGATCGACCCCCACCGCGATGCCTCCCGACGGCGGCATCCTTCCCAGCGCCTCCAGGAAGCGCTCGTCGAGCGGATACGCCGGCCGGCCCTGAGCGCGACGCAAGCCCTGCTCCTCCGTGAGCCTCCGCCGCTGCTCCACCGCGTCGGTCAGCTCCGAGAAGCCGTTCGCCAGCTCCACGCCGTTCACGTACAGCTCCACCCGCTCCGCCACCGTCGGGTCCGAAGGCTTCAGCCGCGACAAGGACGCCATCGACGCCGGGTACTCGATGAGGAAGGTCGGCCGGCCGTACCCCAGCTTCGGCTCCACCCGCTCCAGGAAGAGGTGGAAGAAGACGTCGTCGAAGGCCTCGCTCTCCCCCACGTGCACGCCCTGAGCCTGCGCCGCCTTCTTGAGGCTCGCCCCGCCGGCGTGCGCTCGAAGGTCGATGCCGGTGTGCCTGAGCACCGCGTCCCGCACGGTGAGCCGCTCCCAGGGCCTCTGCCCGAAGACGCCCGCCTTGCCCGTCACCGCGCGCTCCGCGGCCGCGAGCGCCCCTTCCACGTCGTCCATGATGGCGTGGTAGTCGGCGTTCGGCCGGTACAGCTCCAGCATCGTGAACTCGGGGTTGTGGTGGCCCGAGACCTCGCCGTTCCGGAAGGTCTTGCAGAGCTGGAAGATGGGCGGGCTCTGGTCGGCGAGCAGCCGCTTCATCGCGTACTCGGGGCTGGTGTGCAGCCAGAGCGACCGGCGCTCGCCCACGCCGGTCTGCGGCACGAAGGGCGCCTCGAACGGGTCGATGTGCGGCTCCTGCCCCGGCGTGGGGACGAGGATGGGCGTCTCCACCTCGAGGTAGCCGTGCGCGCCGAAGAAGCTTCTCAGCGCCGCGTACAGCGTCTGGCGGGCGCGCGCGGCGGTCCACTGGGTCGGGCTGGGCATCGCTCTGCTTCAATCACCATCGACGGCGGCGCAGAAGGCCCTATGTTGCGCCGAACGATGCGTCGCGCGTGGCTCGCCGTGGTCCTGGCCTTGGGGGTGTTCGGGTGTCCGAGGCGCCCGGAGACCCTCGTTCCCGAGACGGTGCCTCTGGCGGCGGCTCCCGACGCCGGCTCGGCGCAGCCCACCGAGGCCGACCTGGCGCGCGACAAGGTCTCGGCCATCGGGGCGCGGGTGGCCGAGGCGCTCAAGGAGACCGCGGAGGCCCTCTGGGCCCACTGGACCACCGGCGCGCCGCTCGAGCTCGCCAAGGTACAGGCGAAGTACGACGCGCTCTACTCACCGGAGACGCTCGCCGTCGTTCGCCGCGCGCGCGAGCTCGAGGCCGACGAGCCGCAGGCGCTGGCGAACCTCGAGCACCACGTCCTGGGCGAGCTCATCGCCCGGTCCCTCGCCGAGGCGAACGCGGCGGTGGCGAACCTCGAGGCCAGCCTCACCGTGTCGGTGGAGGGCAAGGAGGTCGCCTTCCGCGAGGTGGGGCACCTGCTCGCGTCCGAGAAGAGCGCGGTGAAGCGCAGAACCCTGTGGGCGGCGGCGCTCAAGTCGGCGGAGCTCCTCGATGCGCAGCTCGCCTCGCGCAACGAGAAGGCCAAGGGGGTGCTGGAGCCCCTGGCGCTCCCCTCGATGCTGGAGCTCGCGACCGAGACCCGCGGGCTGGATCTCGACGTCATCGCCTACGCGGCCGACGAGGTGCTGCAGCTCACCGACGCGGCCTGGGCGGAGGCCTTGAAGCGGCAGTCCGAGCTCGAGCTCAAGCTGCCGGTGGAGGCGCTGCGCCGCGAGGACCTGCCGCGGCTGATGCGCGTGCCCGCGGAGGTGGACCAGGCCTTCCCCAAGGCGCAGGTGGCGTCGCGCGGCGTGGCGCTGCTCGGAGACCTCGGCCTCTACGGCGAGCGGGGGCTGACGCTCGAGCTCGCGGAGTCGGCGAAGAAGAGCCCCCTGCCGCTGACCGTCGAGCCGAACGGGCCGAGCGACGTGCGGGTGAGCTTCCTGCCACAGGGCGGGCTGCGCGATCAGGCGCTCCTCGTCTCCGAGCTCGGGCACGCGCTGGCGCTGCGACACGTGACGGCGGGCCGCTTCGAGTACGAGCGGCTGGGGACCCCCGGCGCCTTCGACGTCACCGCGGAGCTGTTGGCCGGGCTGATGTCCAACGAGGCGTTCCTGCTCGAGCTCGGTGTCCCGCCAGCCCTGGCGCCCAAGGCGGCCCAGGCGTGGCGGGCGCAGCGGCTCTATGCCCTCCGGCGCGAGGCGGGGACGGTGCTGGCGCGGCTGGAGACGCACGGGCTTTCCGACGCGGAGGCCCGCCCCAGGTACGTCGAGCTGATGAGCCGCGCCCTCGGGGTGAAGCTCTCGCCGGCCGACGGCGTGCGGCACCGGCTGGACACCGCGGACTTCCTGCGGAGCGCCTCGGCGCTGCGCGCGCAGGTCGCGGCGGCGGCCATCGCCGGTCGGCTGGCGCACCGCTTCGGCGCCACCTGGTGGAAGGCCCCCGAGGCGAGGGCGGCGCTGATGGGCGTGTGGGCCGAGGGGACGCGGAACCCCGTCGACGCGCGCGTGCCGACGCTGACCTACGTCCCGGCGCTGGCGATGGCGCTCGGCGCGGTGGTGCCCAAGGAGGAGTCGTTCGCCTCGCCGGACTTCGGCGCCGAGGTCGACGCGCTCTTCGGGCCGCTGCCGCTGGTGAAGCCGTGGCCGAAGGCGGAGCGCGTCGCGGTGCCTGACGCAGGTGTGATGACTGGGGACAGGGAGCCGGCGGACGCGGGCGCGCCGCTGGCGAAGCCTTGGCCACGAGCCGAGCAGGTGCTGCTCGACGGCGGCGCCTCCTCGCCCTGAGCTCGGCGCTCTCCTCCGGCGGAGTCGTTCTGGCTTGCGACCCGGCCAAGAGCGGGGCTTATTCCGACCGGCGCGCTCATTCCGCGTGCTCAATCCATCGGGAGGCCCCATGCGCAACACCCTGCTCGTCGCTCTCTTCGCCCTCGCCGCCTGCACCAAGGAGCCGGCGCCGCCGGCCGCCCAGGCGCCCGCGCCATCGCCTGCTCCGGCCGTGGCTCCTGCTCCCGCGCCCGCCCCGGCGGCCAAGCCCGCGGTGAAGCTCGACTGCGAGAAGCTCTTCCCCAAGGAGCTGCTCACCAAGAACGGGCTGACGGGGGTGAGCGGAGCGCAGAAGGACGACAAGACGATGATCGACTGCGACCTCCAGGGCGGGAAGGGCCCGCTGCCGATGAAGGTGGGCATCAACTGCCCCACTTGGGGCTCGGACGAGAAGGTGATGCGCGAGTCGATGGAGACCGGGAAGAAGGCCCTCAAGGACGGCAAGGACCTGCCGGGCGTCGGCCGCATGGCCTACGTCGGCAGCATGGTCGGCATCTCGATGCTGCAGTTCTGGGACGACGACACCCCGTGCTTCGTCTCCATGACGGCGGACGACGAGGCCAAGGGCACGGCCCTGGCGAAGGCCCTCGCCGCCAGCCTCACCCCCGCGGCCATCGCGCCCTGAGGCGACGTCACCGCCGCGCAGCCCGGGCGCCCGCCGTCACCCCGACGACGCCCAGGAGCGTCTCGGAGTCACGGGCCTGGAGCGGGCACCAAGGGATGGCGCGAAATGCACAACGAGTTGGCGCGTCCGGAGGCTCCAGCCGCGGCGCCTGCTCCGATGATGAAGGCGCTGCTTCCACCCACCCCAGGAGCGCCCGACGTGACGACAATCAAGACCCCGCCCTCCACCACGCCGAACGCGGTCACCCGCGCCACGTCGTCCCCCACCGCGGCTCGCACCGAGGCGCCCGCCGCGAAGCCGGCCACGACGGGTGGGTGGCTCTCGTCAGGCCGAGCCGCGGGCCCTGCCCAGGGGCGGGTCGCCGCCAAGGACGAGTTCCAGAGCGGCACTCCCGCCAAGAAGATCGTCGGCGCCGGGACGCCCTTCGTGACCCCGGACATCCCGCCCGACGACGACGCGCCGAAGCAGATCGTCGGCGCCGGCACGCCGTTCGTGACTCCCGACATTCCGCCCGACGATGACGCGCCGAAGAAGATCGTCGGCGCCGGCACCCCGTTCGTCACTCCGGACATTCCAGAGTAGGCCCGCGGCCGCATCCGCGCGTGTGAGCGCCGAGGCCCTGCCAGGGTCTCGCACTCGTCTGCCTTGGAAATGAGCCGCTCTCGCCCGGACATCGTCGAGTCGCACCATCTCGCGCTCTTCCTGGGGCAGCTCCGAGCGAGGGGAGGCGACCCGAAGCCCCTCCTCCAGCGGTTCCGGCTCTCGTCGAACGCGCTGGAGGATGGCCGAGTGCCGGTCCGAGCGAACCTGTTGCCGAAGGTGCTCGAGGCCATCGCCGAGCACTCGAAGGACCCGTTCTTCGGGCTGCACGCGGCCGTCTCGGCGCCGCGCGGCTTCTACGGCGTGCTCGAGTACGTCGGCGCGACGGCTCCGACCATTCGCGACTCGCTCGAGGTGCTCGGCCGCTTCGCGCCCCTGCTCAGCGAGACGTTGGGCCTCAAGTGGCTGGAGGGGAACGGGAAGCTCGTCATCACCCTCGTGAGCTCCGCGGGCCCTCGGACGCTGGGCCGGCACCGCGCCGAGTGCAGCCTCGCGCTGCTCTTGCGGTTCGGGCGCGCCTTCACCGGAGAGCGCATCGTGCCCGACGCGGTCTGGTTCGGGCACCCCGCGCCGCGGACCATCGAGCCGCTCTCGGACTTCTTCGGGACGAGCGCGCTCACCTTCGGCGCCAGCGAGAACGGCATGGTCTACCCCGCGTCGGTGCTCGACCTGCCCTTCCAGGGCCACGACCCGTCGCTCCGCGCGATCCTCGAGGCGCGCGCGCTCGAGCTCGCGCGGCCCCGAGCGAGCCAGGACTTCGTGGCCCGGGTCGGGGAGGTGGTGCGGGCCTCACTCCAGCGGGAGCGGGGCGACGTGCAGCGCGTGGCCGCCGCGCTCCACATGAGCGGCCGGACGCTGCAGCGCCGCCTCGTGGCGGAGGGAACGACCTTCCGCCAGGTGCTCGACGGCGTCCGCCACGCCCTGGCGCGGGCCTACCTGGCCGACCCCCGGCTCCGCGGGAACCTCGCCGAGATCAGCTTCCGGCTCGGCTACACCACCCAAGCCAGCTTCGGCCGGGCCTACCGGCGGTGGGCCGGCGCCAGCCCCGGTCGCGACGCCCGGCTCCTCGAGGCGGCCGGTCGAAGGTCCCGGACGGGCTCGTCCCGGAGACGGTGAGCCGAGGCCCGCCCGCACGAAAGAAGGCCGGCCCTCGCGAGCCGGCCCCTTCGTGCTTCACACCGCGCCTGAATCAGAGCTGCTTCATCAGCTCGGTCTTCTTCGCGGCGTACTCCTCCTCGGAGAGCAGGCCCGCGCCCTTGAGCTCGTTGAGCTCCTTGAGGCGGTCCATCACCGAGCGGCCGCCACCCGGCGCGCCCGGAGGCGGAGGCTGCCCGCCCCCCTGCGCCGCCCCGCCACCCTGCTGCGGCGGGTGCTGCTGGTTCATGAACATCTGCGCCATGCCGAAGCCCATGCCCATGCCCATGCCGCCGAGCGCGTTGCCCGCGCCACCGCCGCCCTCGCCGCCGCCCTTCGCCATGCCCTCGGCCGCGCCCAGCATCGCCTGCCCCTGCGCGTACTGCTGGAAGCCGCCCGCCAACCGCGAGTAGGCCACGTCCTTCGACAGCTTCTTCAGCGTCGCCTCGTCCTCCGGCTTGATGCTGACCTGGAAGTTGCCGAAGGAGACGATCTCGATGCCGTTCTTCTGGGTGTGGGGCTTGAGGCCCTCGAGCACCTCGGTCTCGATCTCCTCGGTGTAGGCGCCGCTGGTCACGTCGAGCAGCGGCCACTTCTTCTTCACGCACAGCTCGGCGACGCGGTCGCGCATCACCTTCAGGACCTGGTTCTTGAACCAGCCGAGGAACTCGTCGTTGGAGGCCTTCCTGAGGCCCACCATGCCGATGACCAGCTTCTCGGGGTCGCTGCAGCGCAAGGAGAAGTCGCCGTAGACCATGGTGCCGATGCCGAGGCCGGTCTCCGGGTCGCGCACGTCGCCGATGGGGCCGCCGAACTTGATCTCCGTGAACTCGCGCGTGGAGACGAAGTAGATCTCCGCCACGAAGAGGTTGCCGCCGGTGACCTTCTCCAGGAGCGAAGAGAGGAAGGGCACGTTGTTGGAGTCGAGGCTGTAGGGCTGCTGGCGCGGCGTCAGCTTGCCGGCCACCTCGCCGCCCTTCATGAACAGGCAGACCTCGTCGGCGCCGACCGTGAGCTGGGTCAGCATGCGCACGTTGCGCTCGGGCCACTTGTAGATGATCTGATCCTTCGCTTCGTCGGCCCGCGCGATGAAGTTGCGCTGCGCCTCCTGCTTGAGG
>JBBIOE010000150.1:0-20456 GCA_037443525.1 Archangiaceae bacterium
GTTCCCCAGGTTGTCGCAGCCGATCGCGTTTCCGCTCTCACACGCCTTGCGGTACAGGGCGGCGGCCTGAGCCGGGTCCTGGGCGACGCTGCGGCCGTTGTCGTAGAGGTTGCCGAGGTTGGTGCATCCCCTTGCCTCCCCGCTCTCGCACGCCTTTCGGAAGAGCGTGGCTGCCTGAGCCGGCTCCTGGGCGATGCCACGGCCGTCTCGATAGAGGAGCCCCAGGTTGGTGCAGCCCAGTGCTTCTCCGCTCTCACAGCCCTTGCGGTACAGGGCGACGGCCTGGGCCAGGTCTTGGGCGACGCCGCGGCCAGTGTCGTAGAGGAAGCCGAGGTTGGTGCAACCCGTTGCCTCCCCGCTCTCACACGCCTTTCGGAAGAGCGTGGCGGCCTGCGCCGGGTCCTGGGCGATACCACGGCCGTCTCGAAGGAAGGCCCCCAGGCCGACGCAACCGACCACCACCCCGCTCTCGCACGCCTTGCGATACAGCGCGGCGGCCTGAGCCAGGTCCAGGGGGACGCCTCGGCCGTTTTCGGAGAGATAGCCCAGGTTGCGGCAGCCTTCCGCGTTTCCGCTCTCACACCCCTTGCGGTACAGGGCGGCGGCCTGGGCCAGATCTTGGGCGACGCCGCGGCCAGTGTCGTAGAGGAAGCCGAGGTTGGTGCAACCCGTTGCCTCCCCGCTCTCGCACACCTTTCGGAAGAGCGTGGCGGCCTGAGCCGGGTCCTTCTCGATGCCACGGCCGTCTCGACAAAGGGTCCCCAGGCCGACGCAACCGATCGCCACCCCGCCCTCACATGCCTTTCGGTACAGCGCGGCGGCCTGAGCCAGGTCCTGGGGGACGCCTCGGGCGTTTTCGTAGAGATAGCCCAGGCCGTGGCAGCCGAGCGCGTCACCGCCCTCGCACGCCCCGCGGGAGAGCGCGGCGGCCTGAGCCAGGTCCTTGGGGACGCCACGGCCGTCTCGATAGAGGATCCCCAGGTTGCGGCAACCGCGTGCCAACCCGCTGTCGCACGCCTTGCGGTAGAGCGCGGCGGCCTTGGCCAGGTCTTGGGCGACGCCCTGGCCTTTTTCGCAGAGGACGCCCAGGTCGGCGCAGCGGTCCGCGACGCCGGCCGCACACTCCCGCTCGAGGTCCTGCGGGCCGCCCACGGCGGGAGCGTCAGGCCCCGGGTCGTCGACGACGGAGAGCCCGCCGTAGCTGCCCAGCTGAGCCTGGGGCTCCTGCTCGCCGCCAGCCTCCCTGGCTTCGGTCATGACGTTCTGGCGCACGTAGCGCGCGAGCTCGGCGGCGGTGACCTGGTTGTCGGCGTCGCCGTCGGCGGCGCCGCGGAGCCCCTGCAGCAGGTGATGGGTGAAGAGCCCGTGCGCCGACTTGTGGGAAGGACCGCTCACGCCCTTGGCGCTGGTGGCCGAGAACACCAGCAGCGCCCCCTTCGGCTCGGGCAGGGACTTGATCGGCACCAGCGGTCGCTTGCCCTCGGAGATGAGGGAACGGTCTCCGCTGCCCGAGAAACAGGCGTCGAGGAAGACCAGCTTCTCCTTGCCCGGAATGGCGTGGAGCGCGTCGGTGAGGGTCTTGATGCCGAGCCCTCGCTTGTCGACCTCGTTGAGGTCGGCGTCATAGGGCACCAGCAGGGGCTCGCCTGACTTGAGCGAGGGCGTGCCGTGGCCGGAGAAGTAGAAGACGACGGAGCTGGTGGCGGAGGCGTTCTGCTTCGCCCAGTCGAGGGCGTCCTGCAGGTCGGCCGAGGTCGCGTGGTCGTCGACGAGGGTGCGGATGCGCTGCCGGGGAATTCCGAGCGTCTTCTCGGCGAAGGCGGAGAAGGACTCGGCGTCATGGCGAGCGAACTTGGCGGCCGGGAGCCGATCGCGATAGCGCTCGACGCCGACGACGATGGCGATGCCGTCGCGGCGACTGCTGCGGGAGAGGACGGGGCCGGGGTCCGACGAGGCGTTGGAGGCCGCCAGCGCGAGGGTCAGCAGGGAGGTCAGGAACATGAGGTGCCCAAAAGGGGCGTCTCGGGACTCTCGCACGACAGCGCCCGCCCCATCCACCGCCGCGACTAAGGGTGGAGCACCCGCTGGCGCGTCCCCATTCAGTGCAGGTGCGCGGCGGCGGCGGTGGGCGCGGGGGCCTTGCCGTCGGCGAACTTGTCCGGGAACTGCTTGGCGACGGCGTCACCCAGGGCGTCGGCGATCGCCTCCATGTGCATGCGCATCGCGCCCCAGGTCCTCGCCTCGTCGGCGAACTTCTTCGCCTTGAGCTGGGTGTTCTGCGCCACGTGGTGCGCGCCGTGGGCGAGGAGCAGCGGCTCGACCGCGGTCTTCGGCAGGTTCGGGTTCGCGCCCGCGAGGAAGTCGGCCAGCCCCGAGAGGTTGGCGTTGATCTGCTTCACCGCCGCCTCCTGCCCCTTGGCGTCGCCCTTCACGGTCGCCGTCAGGTGCGCCTTCACCGCGCCCCAGTGGCCGGCGAGGTGCTCGAACAGCTTGTCGCTGGCGGCCTTGCCGTAGAACGGCTCGAAGGCGCCGGCGAGCTGCTTGGCGTTGGCGACCACCTCCGCCTCGGCCGCCCCCGCCTGCTCCTTGTTTCCAGCCAGCGTGGCCACCACCACGTTGCGCACCCAGAAGACGTGCTCGACCCACAGGTCGCGCAGGGCGGCCTGCGTGAGCGCCACCTTCGGGCTGGGGCTCAGGTCGGCCCAGGCAGGGACGGAGACGGCGAACAGCAGCGAAAGCGCCAGCTTCTTCAGAGTCATCACGGGGACTTCCTCCTCGAACCGCGGGTGTGCCCCGTTCCTAACGTGCGGGAAGACATTTAAACAAGAGTTTTATGTTTTAATATCTTCCTCGCCTATGAAGCCGCCCATGACCGTGCGCCGAGGAGACACCCAGCACCGCCTGCTGTTGGCCCTGCGCGGAGCGGGGAAGGGGCTCGGGGTGGAGGCGCTGTCGGGCGCGCTGGGCATCACGCTGACGGCGGTGCGGCAGCACCTGGTCGCGCTGGAGCGGGACGGGCTCTTGACGAAGACGCCCGAGCCCCAGGCGCGCGGGAGGCCGGCGCACCTCTATGCGCTGACCTCTCGGGCCAAGGAGTCGTTCCCCCGGCAGTACCCGTGGTTCTCGGCGCTCCTGCTGGGCTCGCTGCGGGACGCGCTCGGCGTGGCGGGTCTGAAGGCCCGGCTGGCCGCGCTCGGGCGCGAGGCGGCGGGGCCTCTGGAGGCCGGGGCGTCCTTCGAGCAGTCGGTGAGGGGGCTGGCGCGGAAGATGACGGAGCTCGGCTACGAGGCCACGGTGTCCGGCAGCGCGCGGGCGCCGGAGATCACCGCCCGCAACTGCGTCTTCCATCAGCTCGCCGAGTCGAACCCCGAGGTGTGCTCGTTCGACCTGGGCCTGATGAGTCAGGCGGCGGGGGCGAAGGTGAGCCACGAGGAGTGCATCGTGCGAGGCGGCAGCACGTGCCGCTTCGCGCTGAAGCCGAAGTGACGGGGCGGCGCGCCGGGCTCAGCTCAGCGGCATGACCAGCACGCTCCGCACCGTCGCCTTGATGACCCGCTCGGCCGTGGCGGCGTGGAACAGCCGCGACGCCACCGGCGCGCCGACCACCAGGAGGTCGGCCTCGAACCGTCGCGCGGTGCGGAGGATGGCGTCCACCGCGTCGACCTGGTGGAGCACCACCGGCCGGGCCTCCAGCGAGAGCGCGGTCAGCGAGGCCTCGAGCTTGCGCCGGTAGAGCTCGACCAGGCCCTCGTCGCTCGCCGCCACGGCCGCGCTGGCCATGAGCACGTCGTCGCCGGGCTCGAGCTCGAGCCGCGGGACGTTGTGCACCACGACCAGCGACGTCCGCAGCCGGTCCACCAGGTCGGCGGCCTTTCGCACCACCGGGAGCCCCTCGTAGGCGAGGTCGGTCGCGGCGACCACCCCGGAGCCCAGCAGCGGCCGGACCACCAAGACCGGCGCCCCCGTCAGGCGCGCGATGCCCGTGACGGCCTTGGGGTGACGGGCCTCGGCGCTGGGCAGCACCACCAGCGCCGCCTCGAGGTCCACCGCGGCCTGGATGACCTCCTCGATGAACCGCCCCTCCTCGACGTGGAGGGCCGAAGGCTCGAGGCGCCCGGGGAGCACCTCCTCCACCCACTCCTCGAGCCGGTGCTGGCTCTCCACGAACGCCTCCAGGTCGCCGAGCGCGGCGGCCGAGGCGAAGTGGGGGAAGAGCGGGCCGACCCTCGGCGTGCGCGTCACCACGCGCAGGATCTCGAGGTGGCCCTGGAGCGCCTGCGCCAGCGCCCAGGCCCGGTGCAGCGCCCAGGGGGGCGGCTCCGGAGAGGTGGTGGCCAGAAGCACCGTCGGCGGGCTGGGGCGCCGGCGAGCGGTCGTCTCGAGGTGGGTGTCCATGGTGGTTCTCCCGGTCGGCAGGCGCGCGGCGTACGGCAGGTGCCCGGCGTGAAGCGAGGCGAGTGTGGCGCCGTTTCCTCTTGAAGAGAGGAACGAAAGATTCACAAGGTCTGTCGAGAAAAGAGACACACCATGGAGTGGCTCAACTACCACCACCTGCTGTACTTCTGGGTCATCAGCCAGGAGGGCAGCCTGACCGCGGCGGCCCGGCGCCTGCGCGTCACCCACTCCACCTTGAGCACCCAGCTCAAGAGCCTGGAGACCTTCCTCGGGGAGCCCTTGTTCGAGCGCCGGGGCCGCCGCCTGGTGCTGAGCCCGTTCGGCCGACAGGTCGCGGGCTACGCCGCGGACATCTTCCGCACCGGAGCGGAGCTGGTCGACGTGGCGCGCGGCCGCGGCGAGGGCAGGCGCGTGCCCTTCCGGGTGGGCGTGGTGGGGAGCCTGCCGCGCTCGGTGGTGCACCGGCTGGTGGAGCCGGTGCTGCGCATGCGCGAGCTCCGGCCGCTGCAGTTTCAGCAACGCAGCCTCGACGACCTGACGGTGGAGCTGGCCGCCGGCCGGCTGGACCTGGTCCTCTCCGACACGCCCTCGACGCCCCCGGCGTTTCGCCTTCACGCCCACCTCCTGGGGGCCACCGACGTCTTGCTCTACGGGAGCCGCGACCTCGCCGCCGAGTACGGGAAGAACTTCCCCGCGGGGCTGTCGGGCGCGCCCTTCCTGATGCCGGCGGCCGGCGAGCTGCGCCGGTCCATCGAGCGCTGGCTGACGGCGCACTCGCTGCGGGTGCGGGTCGACGGTGAGTTCGACGACGCGGCCCTCATCCGCGCGTTCGGCGGGCGGGGGCTGGGGCTGTTCCCGGTGCGGGCGATGCTGCGCACCGAGGTCGAAGAGGCCCACGGCGCGCGGCTGTTGGGGCCGCTCAAGGGGGTGCGCCAGAGCTTCTACGCGCTGTCCGTCGAGCGGCGGATCACCCATCGCGGCCTCTCGGCCATCGTCGAGGCCGCTCGCGCGTCGATCGAGCTCGAGGGCTGACGGCCCGACGACCAGCGAGGAGCTCCTCAGCGCAGGAACGGCACGATGCGGCGGAGCGCCCGGCCCTGGCGCAGCTCCTGGAGCACCGCCCCGGCGACGTGGGCGCCCACCAGCGCCGCCAGCGAGATCGCCAGCACCTCGTGCACCTCGCGCGACACCAGCCCGGTGAAGTCGGGCGGCACCGGCAGGTCGCCCTTCAGGTACGGGTGCCAGTCGGTGCGCAGCCCCGTGGCGAGGCCGGTGGAGATGACCGCCAGGGGCAGCGCGTAGAGGAGCAGGTGCACCAGGGTGACGCCCTTCTGGTGGGCCGCGGTCAGCGCCATCGGCTCCGGGCGAGGCCCGCGGCGGACGAGGGCGAAGCGGGCCAGGGTGAGCAGCGCCACCACGTTCCCCGAGATGGAGTGCACGCGCCCGAGGTTGCGGCGCAAGGGGTCGGCCGGCTCCAGGCCGGTCATCACCAACCCCACCGCGAGCAGGCCCAGGATCAGCAGGCCCGCGAGCCAGTGCAGCACCACCACCGCCTTCGACCAGCGATCGTTCGAGGCGCTCATCGTCCGCCGACGATACAGAAGTAAGCACTTACTTGCAAAAAGACTCAACCCGGGTGCGGTGACGGCGCGGCTCGGCAGCCGACTCCGGGCGCGCTACACCGTCGCCCGAACCCCCTCGTCTCGAAGGAGCCCTCGCATGAGCACCCCGCGCCGCCCCACCGCCGAACGCCAGCAGCAGATCGCCGAGGCCGCGCTGCGCATCATCACCGGCAAGGGCGTGCACCGGCTCACCACCCAGGAGCTGGCCCGCGAGGTGGGCATCTCCGACGGCTCGCTCTTCCGGCACTTCAAGGACAAGGCGGAGATCATCCGCGCCGCCATCGGCTTCCTCGAGCGCACCCTCTTCGAGGGCTTCCCGCCCCAGGCCGACGACCCGCTCGAGCGGCTGCGCCTCTTCTTCGTCCACCGCCTCGAGCTGGTGCAGCGCCTGCCGCAGGTGTTCCTCGCCGCCGTCACCGACCGCCTCGAGGAGGCCGCCGGTGACGACGCCGGCGCCGTCCGCTCCATCATCGAGCGCTCTCAAGCCTTCATCCGCAAGTGCCTCCTCGAGGCCGAGGCGCAGGGCCTCCTCCGCCCCGGCCTCTCCGTCGACGCCCTCACCCTGGTGGTGATGGGCACCCTCCAGGCCGTCGCCTTCGGGAGCCGCCGCCAGCCGAAGAAGAGTCACCTCAAGCCCGAGGTGGCCTGGCAGACCATCGAGATCATGATTCGGAAGTCCCCGAGATGACGATGGCACCGGGGGGGGACGCGCCATGTTCCACCCCCGACTCGTCTGCTCCCTCACGGCCGCGCTGGCGGCCTTCCTGCTCGACTCCGGGTGCGCCACTGCCCGCTCGGCCTCGACCGACCCGGTCGCCGGGGTGGACCTCACCTGGCCCGAGGCCCAGGGGCCGCGCGCACACCAGGACGCCTTCCAGAACGGCGCGGTGAAGCTGGGCTCCCAGTACCGGCCTTGAGGCAGAGGCGCGATGAAGGCGATACCGAAGCAATGAAGAAGGACGGGGACCGAATGGGCGGCGCGGTGAAGCTCGTCAAAGCCCTCGAGGCCTACGCCGAGCACTTCGAGCACCAGGACTGGAAGCCGATCCAGCACTGAGGTTCAGAGGGTCCGCCGGAGCGCCACCAGGTCGGGCTTCTCCTGGGCGCTCAGGCCGGCGCTGGAGTCAGAAGCCGACGGAGGACTGCACCAGCACGATGTCGTCCCGCGAGCCAGTGTCGCTCAGGCTCACCGTGTACGAGGCACGGATGACGAGGCGGAGCTGCTCGAAGGGCAAGACGTTGAGGTTGAAGGTGGTGCGGGTCTTGTTCTCCGCGCGGCTGCCGCCGAGCACCTGGCGGTCGAAGGCGACGGCGGGCTCGAGCCACTCCAGCAGGCGGTAGGCGAGGACGGCGTACACGCCCCGCTTCACCAGCTCGCCCGCGGTGACCTGCTGGCTCGCCTGCACGCCTTCGATCAGCAGGTCGAGCGCGCGCCACTTCACCACCGCGTCGAGCCCCACGAGCGTCAGCCACCGGCTGCCCTCGACGGTGTAGATGCCGCGATACGCCGACGCGCCCAGCCCCACGGCCTTCTCGAAGAGCTCGACGCCGAGGCGCCCTCCGAAGGACTTGTTGGGGAAGTTGGCGTCGGTGTAGTTCCCTCGCATCGCCCGGATGCCGCCGCCCTCCGAGGGCACGCCGTCCTTCGGCGTGGGGTCTGCCTGCTCGAGGCCGTTCACGAGATACGCGGCGTAGTGGAACGCGTGCTTGCCGAAGGGGACTCGCCCGCGGAGCTGCAGGCCGACGTCGTTCCACACGGTGGGGATGATGTTCGCGTGCGTCAGCACCAGCGGGCCGCGCCCGACCTTGGCGAGGTACTCGGGGTAGAGGAACTCGTTGTAGGTGCCGAAGGGCACGAGGAACAAGCCCGCGCGGACGACCGCGGCCTCGGCGAGGCGAACGTCCACCTGGGCGAAGCGCGCCAACAAGGCGTTGCCGTGCTCCAGCTCGAGCTGGAGCTCGGGGAACACCCGCTCGAGCAGCGTCGCGCCGAAGAAGACGTTGAAGTAGTGGGCGTCGAAGCTGTGGGTCCCGCGCTGGCTCGTGTAGTCCACCGTCGCGTAGCCATGAACGAAGACGTTCGACTTCGTCTTCTCGGCCCCTCGCGTGTCGAGCCGGTGGCCGAAGCCGCCGACGTCGCCGCTCGCCAGTGGCTGGTCGAGGAGCAGCTCGAGGGACAGGTCCTCGATTCGAAGAGCGCTGCCCGCGTCCAGCTCAGGTGTCGGGGAGAGTTGGCTGAAGAGCGCGACGCAGAGGGAAGGCAGAAGCATCCAGGAGCTCCGGGGAGAAACGCCCCAACACTAGAACTCAATGGGAACGGGACGAACGTCAATCGGCCTTCTCTTGACGCGGCTCAGCTCGTCCTGTGTGTCCTTGGGGCGCCTCGCGCGTGGTCGGATTAGGGGTGCCGAATGAGCGACCTCGTGGTGCAGCGAGAGGAGGCCGGCCACCGCGGTGCGTTCTTCGTGGTGAGAGACGGCACGCGCGTGGCGGAGATGACGTACACCCGCGCCGGCCCGACGCTGGTGGTCATCGAGCACACCGAGGTCTCCGACGCGCTGCGCGGCCAGGGCGCGGGCCGAAAGCTGCTCGACACCGCGGTGGCCTGGGCGCGCGAGACGAAGACCAAGATCGTCCCCGTCTGCCCGTTCGCGAAGTCGCAGTTCGACAAGGACGCGTCGATTCGCGACGTGCTGAAGAGCTAGTTCGATACCACCTTCGCGACGCGGCGATTCTGTCTTCGGGGAAGGCGTCGGCGGTCAGCGACGGAAAGGGGAGACCGCCGGAGGTGGGCCACTCGCTCAGAAGGCGACCGGGCGCGGCGTGGGGTTGCTCATCGCCCACCCGTTTCCCAGCTGGCCGAAGGTGTTGTCGCCCCAGCAGGCCACGCTCCCGTCCTGGAGTCGCGCGCAGGAGAACGCGTCGCCGCACGAGGCCCCGGCCGCGGTCGTGAGGTTCGCGACGTCGACGGGGCCCGCGCGACCGCCCAACGTGCCGTCGCCGAGCTGCCCGCTGGCGTTGTAGCCCCAGCACCTGACGGTTCCCGTGGAAAGGCGCGAGCAGGCGTGGCTCGCCCCCACCGGTCCTCCGACGGAGACGTCGGTCGCACCGGCAACGCCCGTCACGGCGACCGGAACGAAACTGTTGTTTCCCCAGCACTGAACCGAACCGGCTTGGAGGCGAACGCAGGCGCCCATTCCTCCCGTCGATACCGTCGCGGCGTTGGAGACTCCGGGAACGGCTTTGGGAGTCGTGTGCCCTGTGGAGGTGCCGTCACCGAGCTGGCCAGAGCCGTTGTCGCCCCAACACTTCACGGTCCCGTCCTGGAGTCGCGCGCAGGTGAAGTACTGCCCCGCCGATACCTCCACGGCCGACGAGATGCCGGCGACGGCGACGGGCGCGCGGCGCTGCGTGGTGGTGCCGTCGCCGAGTTGGCCGCTGGTGTTGTCGCCCCAACACCTCAAGGTGCCGTCCTGGAGGCGCGCGCAGGCGTGGCTGTACCCGACCGAGACGCTCACGGCGGTGGTGAGCCCTGGGACGGCGACGGGCGAGTTGCGCTGCGTGGTCGTGCCGTCGCCGAGCTGGCCGAAGGTGTTGTCGCCCCAGCACTTCACGGTGCCGTCCAGGAGGCGCGCGCAGGTGCTGCGAGCCCCCGCCGACACCTCCGCCGCGGAGGTGAGGCTAGAGACGACGGCGGGCGTGGGGCGCCGCGTGATGGTTCCGTCGCCGAGCTGGCCGAAGCCGTTGTCGCCCCAGCACCTCAGGGTGCCGTCCAGAAGCCGCGCACAGGCGTGAGAGGCCCCCGTCGACACTGTGCCGGCAGACGTGAGGCCGGAGACGGCGACGGGCGTGAGGTGGCTCGAGGCCGTTCCATCGCCGAGCTGTCCGCTCGAGTTGGTGCCCCAGCAGGTCACCGTTCCCCCCTGGAGGCGCACGCAGGTGTGGCCGCCGCCAGCCGCGACCTCGACCGCCGCGACGATGCCCGAGACCGACGCCTGCCAGGTCGCCGGGGCGGCGCCGGCGCCCCAGCAGGTGATGGTCTGGTTCTGGAGTCGGGCGCACGTGTAGATGCCTCCCGAGGAGAGCTCGACCGCGTTGGCGACGCCGAGAACGGAGACAGGAGTGAGCCGCTGGGTCGTGGTTCCGTCGCCGAGCTGGCGGTAGGTGTTGTCGCCCCAGCACTTCACCGTGCCGTCCTGCAGTCGCGCGCAGGTGCTGGTGCCCGCGGCCGACACCTCGACCGCCGTGGTGATCCCGGAGACGGCGACGGGCGACAAGCGTGGGACAGGTGCTGTCGCGCCGTCGCCCAGTTGCCCCTTGTCGTCGCTACCCCAGCAGCGAATCGTGCCGTCCAGGAGCCGGGCGCAGGTGTGATCGGAGATCCCGGCGCCTCCGGCCGAGATCTGCACCGCCGTCGAGATGCCCGAGACGACCACCGGGGTGAACGACGAGTTGAACGTGCCGTCGCCGAGGTGGCCCCCCGCTCCCCAGCACCTGACCGAGCCGTCGAGCAGCCGCGCGCAGGCGTAGGACCTTCCCACCGCCAGCCCGGCCGCGGTGCTGATGCCGCTGACGGCGACCGGCGTGCTTCTTTGAACGTTCGTGCCGTCGCCGAGGCCGCCATTGCCATTGGACCCCCAGCACCTCACGGTCCCGTCCTGGAGTCTCGCGCAGCTAATGTTCGCGCCAGCGGCGATCTCCACGGCCGAGGTGATGCCTTGCACCACGACGGGGGAGGCTTTGTCGATGAAGGTGCCGTCGCCGAGCTCATTGCTGTAGTTGGAGCCCCAGCACCTGACGGTTCCGTCCTGCAACCGCGCGCACGTGTGGCTCCCGCCCGCGGCCACCTCGACCACCGCGACGCACTGACCGCCGGCACAGGCTCCCGGGCACGGGGTACCGCACGCGCCGCAACTCGACGTGGACGATTGAGTGTCCACGCACCGGCCGGCGCACGGCGTCTTGCCGGCGGGACACTGACACGAGCCGGCGTCGCACGACTGCCCCGACAGACATGCGCCGCCGCACGATCCACACGCGAAGGTGCTGGTCTGGAGGTCGAGGCACGATCCGCCGCAGGCCGTCTCACCGCTCGGGCACTGACACGTACCCGCCTGACAGAACTGCCCAGTTGCCGTGCACGCATTGCCACAGGCGCCGCAGTGCTGCATCGACGTCCGCGTGTCGGTGCACGCGCCGGCGCAGGGAAGCTCATTGGCGTTGGAGCATGCGCACGCGCCCGCCTGGCACGTCGCTCCGCTCGCGGTGCAGGCGACGCCGCACCCGCCACAGTGCGGCATCGAGGTCTGCGTGTCGACGCACGCCCCGGCACAGTCCTTCTCCCCCGGCGGACACTGACACGCACCAGCCTGGCAGAGCCCCCGGGAGGGACAGGCCGCGCCGCACGCGCCGCAGTTCCTCGCGTCGGTCTGGGTGTTCGCGCACGAGTTGCCACAGTCGATCGCCCCCGGGGCGCAGCCGCAGGTGCCCGACGAGCACACCGCTCCGGGCTTCTGGACCGCACACCCCTGGCTCACCCGCGGTTCATCGTCGACGATTCCATCGCAGTCGTCGTCCTGCCCGTTGCAGGTCTCGGCCGTCAGGGTGCACTGGCAGACGTTCGACGACTGCCCGATGAGCGCGCTGCAGGTCCACCCCGCGAGGCAGGCCGCCCCCGTCGCACAGGACGTCGTGCACACGTTGACTCCGCTGCCGACGGGGAGGCAGATGCCGCTCTGGCAATCGGAGTTCCTCGCGCAGGGCTTCCCAGTCTCTCCGGCCCTTTGTTGGACACAGACGCCGCCGACGCACGCCGAAGGTGAGGTGCACGAATCCCCGGCGCAGCAGGCCTGCCCGAGGTCGCCACAGGGCCCCGCGCCGCCCGTGCCGCCGCCGTTCGCACTGCCGCCGCTCGCGCTGCCGCCCCCGGCGCCGCCTCCGTTCCCGCCGGAGGTGCTTGGGCTGCTGCACCCGACGACGACGCTCGCGAGGATGGAAGCGAAGACCCAAAGGGCAGCGAACTTTCTCATGTCGATTCCCCTCTTCGTTGCTCGGCGCTCAGGGACCACAGCACACCTTCCCCGCTCCGCACTGTGCCGAGGCCGTGCAGCAGGCGAAGCACGTGCCCGTACCGGCGTTGCAGCACTGCCCCGTCGGGCACTGGGCGTCCTGCGTGCAGGGGCAGCTCGTCGTGCACTGCTGCGTTCGGGCGTCGCAGCATTGCCCCGCGAGGCAGTCGCCGCTCGAGTGGCAACAGGCGAAGCACGCCCCGGTCGCGGCGTTGCAGCACTTCCCGGCGCCGCAGTCGGCGTCGAGCCCGCACTGGGTGGAGGGGATGCACTGCCCGCCCCGGCAGTGCTTCCCGGTGCCGCACTGCGCGTCCGTGGTGCACCCGCACGACGTGCCGCACTGCCGCGTCTGGGCGTTGCAGCACTGGCCCGCGAGGCAGTCCTGGTCCGACTTGCAACAGGCGAAGCAGGTCTTGCTGCCGGTGTTGCAGCACTGGGACGCGCCGCAGTCGACGTCGGCGCAGCACTGCGCGGTGGTGCAGGCGCCGCCGCAGCACTTCTGCCCCGCCACGCACTGCGCATCCGAGGTGCAGGGGCAGGAGCTCGAGCACTGACGGGTACTCGAGCTGCAGCACTGGTTGGCGAGGCAGTCGCCGGCGCCCTTGCAGCAGGCGAAGCACGAGCCCGTGGCGGAGCAGCACTTCCCCGCGCCGCACTGCGCGTCGTCGCAGCACTGCACCGCCTTGCACGCCCCGCCGCAGCACTTCTGTCCGCTCGGACACTGCGCGTCCTGGGTGCAGCTGCAGTTCTGGGTGCCGCACTGCCGCGAGGTGGCGCCGCAGCAATGACCGGCGAGGCAGTCTCCGTTCGACTTGCAGCAGGCGAAGCACGTGCCGGTGTTGGTGTTGCAGCACTGGCCCGACCCGCACTGCGCGTCGTTGCAGCACTGGACGTTCTGGCACGAGCCGCCGCAGCACTTCTGCCCGCTGGGGCACTGGGCGTCCTGGGTGCAGCGGCAGTTCTGCGAGCCGCAGACGTGGGTGGTCGTGTTGCAGCACTGGCCCGCGAGGCAGTCGGCGTCGGCGCAGCACGATCCCGACACGCACTGCTTCGGAGCGGGCGCGCCCCCGCCGCCTCCGGATCCGCCCCCCGTCGCGCCCGTGCCGCCGCCGGAAGCGTCAGGCCCGGACCCGTCCGGCACCGACGGACACGCCGCGAAGACGATGAGCCACACCGCCATCGCTCGCGCCCCGGCGGCGCTTTCATGGAATTTCATGGCGACCCTTCCGAGTGAGCCCGACAGCCCGTGGCACTACAGCACCTTGGCCGGAGCCTGTCTGCCGGTGGCTGACCGTCGCGCAGCGCTTCGCGGCGGCCTCGTTCTGCCGGCGCGATCAGAGCCAGTGCCGCAGCCGCATCGCCACCCACTGCACCATCCGCTCCAAGAGCCCGTAGCCCTTCACCCGCTCCAGCGTCACGCGCTCGGCGAACTGCAAGTCCTCGAGGAAGAGCCGCTCGGCCGCTTCCCCGAACTCGCTCGACTCGATGACCGCGTTCACCTCGAGGTTCTGGCGCAAGGAGAGCGCGTCGAGGTTCGAGGAGCCGATGGTCACCCACTCCCGGTCCACCACCGCGGTCTTGGCGTGGAGCACCCGGCCCTGCCACTCGTAGACCTCGACGCCGGCCTTGAGCAGCTTGGGGTAGAGCCCGCGGGCGGCGTGGAGCAGCACCCTCACGTCCGTCGAGCCGGCGAGGATGAGCTTCACCGCCACGCCCCGCCGGGCCGCGTTGAGCAGCGCCCGCAGGACCCGCGACGGCGGCAGGAAGTAGGCCTGGGTGAGGCAGATGCGCCGCTTGGAGCGCCCGAAGGCCTCGACGTAGGCCTTGCGGATGTGCTTGCGGTTGGTGGCGAAGTCGTTGCCGATGATGCGGAGCTTCGAGTTGTCGCCCTGGCGGCCGCGCGAGAACTTGCTCCAGGCCGGCGGCGGGCCGGGCGTCTTCTTCCAGGTGGAGAGGAAGAGCCGCTCGAGCTCCTGCGCCGAGGGGCCGGCGATGCGCACGTGGGTGTCGCGCCAGCGCTTCCCGCCGTCTTCTTCCGAGGCGTAGTCGTCGCAGACGTTGAGGCCGCCGGTGAAGCCGATGCTCCCGTCCACCACCAGGCTCTTGCGGTGATTGCGCTTCCGAAAGTGCGCCAGCATGCGGCCGAACGAGCCCTTGAAGCGCGCGGGACGAAAGGGGCGCGCCTGCACCCCGGCGTCGGAGAGCTCGCGCAGGAAGTCCTCGGACAAGGACGAGCCCCAGGCGTCGTAGAGCACCAGCACCTCGACCCCCGCGCGGGCGCGCTCGCACAGCGCCTCGGCGAAGCGGCGGCCGGTCGAGTCGTCCCTGAGGATGTACGTCTCGAAGCAGATGGTCGCTCGCGCGCCGCGGATCGCCGCCAGCATCGCCGGGTAGGCCTGCGCGCCGTCCTTGAGCAGGGACACCACGTCGTGCTCCAGCGCGAGCTCGATGAAGGGCGCGTCGTCAGCCATCGAGGCGCCCCTGGCCGTGCTCCGCGGCCTCCACCAGCCTGGCGTAGCGCCCGCCCGCGGCCTTCAAGCTCGCGTGGGTGCCGGTCTCCACCACGCGGCCGTCCTCCAGCACCACGATGGCGTCGGCCTTCAGCACCGTGGAGAGCCGGTGCGCCACCACCACCACCGTGCGCCCGGCCATCAGCTCGGCCAGGCCCGCCTGCACCTCGGCCTCGGTGCCCGCGTCGAGCGCGCTGGTGGGCTCGTCGAGGAGGAGCAGCGACGGCTCCTTCAGGAAGGCCCGGGCGATGGCGAGCCGCTGGCGCTGCCCGCCGGAGAGCCTGGCGCCGCGCTCGCCCACCTCGCCCTCCAGACCTCCCGGCATGGCCTTCACGAAGTCGGCGGCGTGGGCGCGGGTGAGCGCCTTCCACAGCTCTTCGCCGGTGGCGTCGGGCTTCCCGAGCAGCAGGTTCTCGCGGACCGAGCCCGACAGGAGCACCGGCTCCTGAGGCACCCAGGCGAGCTGTGCGCGCACCGAGCGGCGGGAGAGCTTCGTGAGCGGCGAATCGTCCCAGCGCACCGCTCCGCCGGAGAGCTCCACGAAGCCGAGCAGCGCCGAGAGCACGCTGGTCTTCCCCGCGCCGGAGGGGCCGACCACCGCCACCTGCTTCCCCGCGGGGACCTCGAAGCTGACGCCCTTCAGCGCCTCGCGGCCGTCGGCGTAGACGAGCCGCGCGTCCTCGAAGCGCAGGGCCCGGGTCAAGGGGCCCGCCGCCGCGCCCGACTCAGGCTCCACGGCGGCGTCGAGGATCTCGAAGAGGCGCCCCGCCGCGCCCATGCCCTGCGCCACCTGCGAGAAGGTGCCGGAGATGGCCTTCACCGGCTGGTACAACAACAGCGCCGCCGCCAGGAAGGAGACGAGCTTGCCCGCGAGCACCGGCTCCTGGGCGATGGCCTGGGCCCCGAAGGCGATGGCGAAGGCGACGCCCACGATGCCCAACAGCTCGGTGGTGGGGGTGAAGGCGCCGCGCACGAAGAGGCTCTTCTTCATCACCGCGAGGTAGCGGCCCTGCTCCGCGTCGAAGCGCTCGAGCGCCTGGGGCTCGGCCCGGAAGGCCTGCACCACCGGGAGCGCGTGGAGCTGCTCGGCGGTGAGCTGGGTGAGCGCGCCCAGCGAGGCCTGGGTGCGGGTGGCGGCCTTGCGCGCCGCCTTGGCGAAGCGCGACACCGGGACGATCATCCCGGGCAGCACCACGAAGGTGAGCAGGAAGAGCCGACCGTCGATGCTCGCGCACACCGCCAAAAGCCCGAGCACCTGCAGGGTGTCCTTCGCCCAGCTGGAGAGCGCCTGGGAGACGGAGAACTCCACCTGCGCCACGTCGCTGGTGAAGCGGGAGAGCAGCTCGCCCGAGTGCCGCGCCTCGAACCACTTGGGCGGCAGGGCGAGCAGCCGCTGGTAGAGGCGCCGGCGCAGCTCGGCCAGCACGCCTTGCGCCACGCCGCTCATCAGCCCCGCGTGCAGCCAGGCGGCGAGGGCCTTGAGCAGGGCCACCCCCACCACCGCCAAGGGGAGCCGAACGGTCAGGTCCTCGGGGGAGAGCGACCAGGGGCCGGCCTTCACCTCGCCGCCCTTCACCACCGACTCGAGCAGGGGGCCGAGGAGCCACGCCCAGGCCGAGGCGGCGGCGGCGCTCACCACCGACGCGAGGATGGCGAGCCCTACCCGCCCGGCGTGCGGGCGCACGAAGCCGAGGAGCCGGGCGTAGGGCAGCGGCGTGGCCGGTCCTGGGGGCACCCCCGTCCCTTACGTTCAGCCGCCCGGCAAGACAACCGCTCCTCACCAGCGCTGGCATTGCCGAGGTGGGGTCCTGCGATATAGGTGCCCTTCGCCCATGCCCACCGGTTCGAAGCGGGACTACTACGAAGTGCTCGGCGTGGAGCGAAGCGCCGATGGCGACATGCTGAAGAAGTCCTTCCGCAAGCTCGCCATGCAGTACCACCCCGACCGGAACCCGGGCGACAAGGCGGCCGAGGACAAGTTCAAGGAGGCGAGCGAGGCCTACGAGGTGCTCTCCGACTCCGAGAAGCGCGCGCGGTACGACCGCTTCGGCCACCAGGGTGTGGAGGGCTTCGGCGGCGGCGCCGGCTTCTCCGGCCAGGTGAACATCAACGACATCTTCGGGGAGATCTTCGGCGACATCTTCGGCGGGAGCGGCGGGCGCAGCCGGCGGAACCGCGGCGCGGACTTGCGCTACAACCTGGAGCTCACCTTCGAGGAGGCGGCGTTCGGCACCGAGGTGTCGGTGAAGATTCCCCGCCTCAAGCGCTGCGAGACCTGCGAGGGCACCGGCTCGAAGACCAAGCAGCGGCGCACCTGCCCCACCTGCGCGGGCGCGGGCGAGCTGCGCTTCACCCAGGGCTTCTTCGCGGTGGCGCGCACCTGCAACCAGTGCGGCGGCGCGGGCCAGGTGGTGTCGGACCCCTGCAAGACCTGCAAGGGCAGCGGCCGCGTCGAGGCGCAGGGCGAGCTGACGGTGAAGATTCCCGGCGGCGTCGACACCGGCACCCGGGTGCGGCTGGCGGGCGAGGGAGAGCTGGGAGAGCAGGGCGGCAGCCCCGGCGATCTCTACGTCGTGGTGCAGGTGAAGGATCACTCCATCTTCCACCGCGAGGACAACGAGGTCTTCTGCGAGGTGCCCATCACCTTCGCGCAGGCCACGCTGGGCGCGGCCATTCAGGTGCCCACGCTCGACGGCATGCACGAGCTGAAGATCCCCGAGGGCACGCAGTCGGGGAAGGTGTTCCGCCTGAAGGGCAAGGGCATCCCCAACGTGCACGGCGGGCCGCGCGGCGATCAGCACGTGCGCGTCGAGGTGGAGACGCCGCAGAACCTCACCGCCCAGCAGCGCGAGCTGCTCGAGGCCTTCGCCAAGGCGTGCAACGAAGAGGTGAGCCCGAGGGCCAAGAGCTTCTTCGGGAAGGTGAAGACGCTGTTTCAGAAGGCGTGAAAGCCTTGGCCATATGAGCTGATCGAGCGGCCCTCCCGTTCGGGCTGAGCTCGTCGAAGCCTGCCGACCCAACGGTCCCAAAGTGTGGAGCGCACGGCACCCTTCGACGGGCTCAGGGTGAACGGTGGCGTTTCAGCTACCCCGCCGTGCGCAGCGGCGGCCGGTCGCTCTTCCACCCTTCGCGGCGGGCGATGGCTGCCTCCAGCCGGGCGACCTCCACGGAGATCCAGCCCTCCGGCAGCCCGCGCGCCTCCACCAGCACCCGGGCCAGCGCCCGCGCCCAGGGCAGGCCGTGGTCCTTCCGCGCGAGGAAGAGCGGCACGCGCCGGAAGTAGAAATCCTCGAGGTGCAAGACGCCCTCGCGACGGACCGCGTGACGAAGCTGCGCCGCGAGCAGGGGGAAGCCGGCGAGCACGATGTGCTCCTCGCTGTCCTTCGCGCCGCGCACCACCTCCACCGCCTCGGCGCCGTAGCGGCTCCACAGCGCCTCGGGCACCTCGAGCTCCTGGACGGCGGCCTGGCGGCGGGCCGAGGCCAGCCGCGCCGAGACGTAGGCCGCCTCGTCGTCGCGCTCCTTCCGTCCGCGGCGCGGTGCGCCCAAGAGCTCCACCGCCTCGCGCGCCATCGCCCGGTGCGTCGTGTACTTGCCGCCCGCGATGACCACCGCGCCGCCGGGTCCGCGCTCGATGCGGTGCTCGCGGCTCGCGCCCTGAAGCGAGCCCTCGTCGTCGCGCAGCAGCGGCCGCACGCCCGCGAACGCGGAGAGGATGTCCTCGTGGCCCACACCGGCGCCGGGGAAGGTGCGGGCGATCAGCTCGAGGAGGTACGTGACGTCCTCCGGCTCCACGCGCACCTGCGAGGGATCGTCCGGCGCCGGGCCGTCGGTGGTCCCCACCAGCACCACGCCGCCGCCCAGGTCCGGCCTCGGCACCACGAAGGACGCGCGGCCGTCCTCGGGGCTCATCATCACCACCGCGCCCGGCACCGGGAGCTTCTGAAGCGGCAGCACCAGGTGCACGCCCTTGCTGCAGCGCAGCCAGCTCTGCCACGACGGATCGATGGACCGGCACACCACGTCCGTCCACGCGCCGGCGGCGAGCACCACCTGCTTCGCGCGCACGGTGAAGCTCGAGCCCGGGCGCTCCACGTCTTCGGCGACGAAGCCGTAGAGCCGCCCCTCGCTCCACACCGGCGCCTTCACCTCGACGAAGCTGGCGATGGCCGCGCCCGCGCCCGCCGCCTCGCGCAGGGTCTCCACCACCAGCGCGTCGTCGCTCATCGTGGCGTCGTGGTAGCGGAAGCCGCCCAGCAGGCCCTTCGGCTCGAGCGAGGGGACCGCGGAGAGCAGCTCCTCCTTGGACAGGCGCGCGTGGCGGGGCAACCCGTCGCCCGCGGAGAGCAGGTCATAGAGCATCAGGCCCGCGCCCATCGCCGCGCGGCCCGGCCTCTCGCCCTCGTACACCGGCAGGTAGAAGGGCTGGGGTCGCACCAGGTGCGGCGCCGCGCCGAGCAGGGCCTTGCGCTCGCGCAGCGACTCGAAGACCAGCCCGAGCTCGAGGTTCGCGAGGTAGCGCAGGCCCCCGTGCACCAGCTTGGAGCTCGTCGACGAGGCGCCGGTGGCGAAGTCGCGCCGCTCCACCAGGCCGACCGAGAGGCCTCGCTCCGCCGCCTCGCGCGCCACCGCCGCGCCGACGATGCCGCCGCCGACCACCAGCACGTCGAGGAGCTCGCTGCGAAGCCTCAGGAGCGCCTGCGCGCGGGACTGGTTGTTGAGCTCGGACTTCATGATGGGTCTCCTTTCGCAATCATTACCGTTTCGACCGGAGTCGCTCCTTCGTCTCAGGTGAACGGATCAGAGGAAACGGTGCGTGCTGGTCGGCTCCTTCCGCGGTGCGATGGCCGGCCGCCGGTAGCGCTCGTCGAGCAGGCCGTCGAGGCGGCTCATCAGCACCTCCGTCGCCGCGAGCAGCGCCGGCCGGTGCGCGCGCTCGGACGCCGGCTCGAAGGCCTGGAAGCCCTCGGGCAGCGTCGCCAGCGGGTGGCGGAGCGGCTCGCCGAAGCGCAGGCGAATGGTTCCGCCGGTGAGGAGCAGGCCGTCGCCCCGAATCACCTCCGGGCAGCCGCTCATGCCCACGGGCACGATGTCGAGCCCCAGCGCGTGCGCTGCCTGCACCGCGCCGATGCGCCCCACGCCCAGCCGCGGCGACACCGTGCCCTCGGGGTAGAGCTGAATGCTGTGACCTCGAGCGACCGCCGTGCGCATGAGGCGCAGCGTCTCCTGCATCAGCGCGCCGTAGACGCGGTGCACGGCGTCAGCGTACGGCTCGCAGGCCGGATCGACCGCGTGGCCCAACAGCTCGCGGGGCACGCTGACCAGCCGCCCGAAGGCGTCGCTCGACGGCAGCGCCGTGCCCTGGTCGACGTGGTCGCGGAGGAGCCGGTACTCCGCGTCGGTGGGACGGCGGCCGTTCACCGCCACGAAGTCGACGAGCAGGACGTAGCCGCGCGAGGCGATGGGAATGGTGCCCAGCCACGCCGCCACGTGGCCCGAGCCCTCGTGGTAGGTGCGCGCCTTGGTGACGGTGGTGACCTTCACGGCCCGGCGGGCGAGCGCGAGGCGAAGCGCCAGGAAGTCGTTCCGCTGCGTGGAGTTGGTCGCGTAGAGCACCGGGCGCGACGGCGGCTCGAAGCCCTCGACCTCGAGGTGCGTGCCGGAGAAGCGCTCCATCATCTCGAGGACGCCACGCGCGGCGCGCTCGAAGGTGGGGCGGGGCAGGGGATCGAAGCTCCTCAGGTAGTCGGGCGTGAGCATGGTGGTGGATCCTCGGGGTTGTTCGCGGTGGTCGGCACCCTTCGACGGGCTCAGGGTGAACGGTGGATCGGTGGTCGGCACCCTTCGACGGGCTCAGGGTG
>JBBIOE010000151.1:0-20391 GCA_037443525.1 Archangiaceae bacterium
AGGCAGGGAACCTCAGCTCGCTGACGCCTCCCGGGAAGACGGCGCACGCGTGGGGCTACTCGGTGGTGGACGAGGCGACGTCGTACACTCCGCCGGCGGTGCCGGGCACCTCGCCCGAGGGCTACACCTGGGACAAGGACTCGCTCTTGGCCTCCATGACGAACGCCGACGGCAGCACCACGACGGTGACGCCGGACTCGGCGGGGCGCGTGTGGAAGGTAACGGCCCCGTGGGCCTCGACGGTGGCGAGCTACGACGCGGCGAGCGGGCAGCTCTCCGGCCTGACGCGCGGCGCTCAGGCGCTCGCGTGGAAGTACGACGGCTTCCTCGTCTCCGAGGAGAAGGCCACCGGCCCGGTGAGCGGCACGGTGAATTGGGGGTACGACGCATTCTTTCGGCCGACGTCGGTGTCGGTGAATGGCAGCGCGGTGACATACGGGTACGACGACGACGGGCTGCTCACGTCGGCCGGGCCGGAGACGCTGACGCGCGATCCGGCGACGGGCTTCCTGGCGTCGACGGCAACGGGCACGGTGACGACGGCCTGGAGCTTCAACGACTACGGTGAGGTGGCCTCGCTCTCGGCGAAGGCCGGAGCGACGGCGCTCTACTCCGAGACGCCGACCTGGGACGACGCCGGGCGCCTCACCGGGAAGACGGAAGTCGTGCAGGGAATCAGCACGGTCTACGTCTATGGCTACGACGACGCGGGGCGGCTGGTGTTGGAAACGAAGAACGGCTCGCCCGCGCACGCTTGGAGCTACGACGACAACGGAAACCGCACCTCGGCCGACGGCGTCGCCTCGACGTACGACGCGCAGGACCGGCTGCTCACCACCGGCGCGGTGACGTACACGCACGACGCCTTCGGGAACCGCAGCTCGCGCACCGACACCTCCGGGACGACGACGTATGTCTTTGATGGAGAGGCGCACCTGCTCAAGGCCACGCTCCCGTCAGGGACGGTGCTGGAGTACCTCTACGACTCCCGCGGCCGCCGGGTGGGAAAGAAGCGGAACGGGGTGCTGGAGAAGGGCTGGGTCTACGACGGGCAGTGGCGCATCGTCGCCGAGCTCGATGGCAGCGGCGCGGTGACGGCCCGCTTCGTCTACGGCGAGCTGAGCCACTCGCCGGACGTGATGGTGAAGGGCGGCGTCACCTACCGTCTGGTGCACGACTTCCTCGGCAGCGTCCGGCTCGTCGTCGACTCCTCGACCGGCACCGTCGCCCAGCGGCTCGACTACGACGCCTGGGGCGGCGTCGCCACGGATTCGAGTCCCGGCTTCCAGACATTCGGCTTTGCCGGCGGCATCTTCGACCGAGACACAGGCTTCACTCACTTCGGTGCTCGTGACTACGACGCGTCACCGGGCCGATGGGCTTCCAAAGATCCGATTGGATTCGGTGGTGGCGATTCTGACATCTATGCCTACGCGCTGAACAATCCGATCATGGGGACGGATCCCGATGGGCTCGATCCGAACACCCATTACTGGTCCATTGACGAAGCCGCGCTCGATGCGGCCGCCTACACGAACTCGTTGTCGGTGGCTTGGTGTGCCGAGTACGCGACGCCGATTTGCGCGGGCCCGCGCGGGTTCTTCTACATTCCGCCGGTCGGGCAGCAATCGACGACTGCCGTTCAGCCGTCTTGTCCCGCGGGAACGACCCAAGTCGCCAGCTACCATTCGCACGGGTGTCAGGCTCAGACCACCGACAACTCCCCGAGCCCGGACGATCGAAACAACACCTGCGGTAGAAGGAAGGTCCCCTCCTACATCTCGTTCCCGAACGGAGGTCTTCAGCAAGTCAGGCAAGGCAAGAATGGATTGACGCTGCCGCCAGGCTACTTGCCGACCACGATTCCGCCAGCTTCGATGCGGCCCGGCGATCCGAAAATGATCAACATGCGGTACCAGAAGCGGCCGGTGCTCCCATGAGACAGCTTGGTGCGTTGATCCTCTTGCTGTCTGCGAGCTCCCCCCTTCGTGACGGGAAGGACGCAGGAACGCGTGAAGGGGTTTCAACGTCAGGGCGCCGAGCAGGGACAGGCCTCCGCCGAGTGGTCAATGGCGCGGATCTTCGGGCGATTCAGGCAATCGTTCCGTTAGCCGAGAAGCATCTTCGTGAGGATGTTCCGAAGAACCTATCCTCGATGGATGACTGGTATTTCGACATCGAGGATCTGGGCGATGGTTCCCGGAAGATCCGAATGAATTTGATCAGTCGCCCGACGAATCTCGAAGGAGGTGGTGCTGAATTCACCGTCTCCGATGACGGGCGAGTGATCGATCGAGTGTTCTGGAAATGAGGGCGGCATTCGCCAATCCGGAGCGCACCGGTCGTTACCTGAGTCATCCCCGGGGGCTCACGAGCGCCCGGTCGCCTAGAGCGAGCGGGCGCGGCTTCGCCACATCAAGCACGGTCTGCCAGTCGGATGCTGAGGCGTTTCATGAGAAATATGGAACAGGCCGTCCGCCGCTGAACTTCCAGGTTTCAACCTTCGACGGACTTGTGGCTCACGAGCTCGGTGAGGCGTTTGACAACCTATATGGGACGGAAGGCACCGCTCTTCGCTGGGAGAACGCAAGAAGGTCCATGCAAGGCGTTCCGGCGAGGACCGGGCATTCGACGCCAACACATCCACTTGCACCGCCGCGCCAATGAGATGCACTATTCGCTGTTTATTGATTATCGCTCGTTGTGTGTTTGTTGTCTTGTTTGTTGTGTCGCTTGACGCATGCGAGAAGAGACGGCGACCGACGTCCGGTATGTTCAGTATCCAGGTGCCCGGGCAGGCTGATGCTGGTTCTGACGGTCGCTTCACGCGAGCAATGCCGCAGAGCTGCCACTCTGATTCCGATTGCGAGGGAGGTTCGCTCTGCGCATGTCGCGGCGTGAAGTGCTCGATTGAGCCAAATTTCTTCACTACCCAGGCTGGACCTCCGGATGGTCACTGTTTTGGTTCTATGACACGCCGGACGGTGAAGATGCCTATTCGTGTTGATGGGGGGTGGACCATCGAGGGACATCCGCTAGGCACTGTACACAAGTCACTGGAGGATGCTTGGGGGGACCCTTGGCGTTCGGAGCCTTGAACTGTGGAGCCGGCCGCGGGCATCTCCATTGAATCTCGTCGGTGCTTCGTCTCCCCGTCGACGCCGACGTCGGGCCATGGAAGCGTGCGCCGCGCGCGCGACGCGAGTACGTAAGGCGCCATGGAGATCCTCCACGAGACGCTGCAGTTCGCGGCCAAGGGCTTCGTCATCTTCCTCGTCATCGCGGCCTCCATGGCTGCCGTCATCGCGCTCTCCCGGCGCGGGAGCCGGGTGTGGCGCGGCTCGAGGCTCGAGGTGGTGCAGCTCAACGAGCGGCTGGAGTCTCTGTCCGACGCGCTGCGCTTCTCGTCGCTCGGGAAGAAGGAGCTCAAGGCGGCGCTCAAGGCGCGGAAAACTGCCGAGCGCGGGAAGAAGGAGAGGAAGACCCGGGTCTACGTGCTCGACTTCGAGGGCGACCTGTTCGCCTCGCGCACCGTCTCCCTGCGCGAGGAGATCACCGCCATCTGCGGCGTGGCGAGCGAGGGCGACGAGGTGGTGCTGCGGCTGGAGAGCGCGGGCGGCGCGGTGCCCCACTACGGGTTCGCCGCCGCCCAGCTCGCCCGGCTCAAGGAGAAGAAGCTCAAGCTCACGGTGAGCATCGACCGCATCGCGGCCAGCGGCGGCTACATGATGGCCTGCGTGGCCGACTCCATCGTCGCGGCGCCGTTCTCCATCATCGGCTCCATCGGCGTGGTGGCGCAGGTGCCGAACCTGAACCGGCTGCTCAAGAAGCTCGAGGTCGACTTCCTCGAGCTCACCGCCGGCGAGTACAAGCGCACCCTCACCATGTTCGGCGAGGTCACCGACAAGGGCCGTCAGAAGTTTCAAGATCAGCTCGAGGAGACGCACCAGCTCTTCAAGGGCTTCGTGAAGACGCACCGGCCCTCGCTCGACGTGGACGCGGTCTCCACTGGCGAGTACTGGCTGGCGAAGCGGGGGCTCGAGCTGGGGCTCGTCGATCGCCTCGTCACCAGCGATGAGCTGCTCGTCGAGCGCGCGCGGGAGGCCGACGTCTACGGCGTGTCCTTCCACCACGCGGAGAGCTGGCGCGACCGCTTGGGCGGCTTCGTGGCGGCGACGGCCGAGCGGGCGGTGCTCGCGGCGGTGAAGCGGGCCCAGAGCCTCGAGCTGCGCTGAGGCCGTTCAAGCTGCGCGGTCGAGGCCCGCGGAGCGAGTCGCTGAAGTCATTCTCGGGTGCGCTCTCGACGCTCGGGACCCTTCGATGTGCTCAGGGTGAACGGCTGGTCGACCCGGGTGATCATCGCCCTCAGCGCGTGGTCTGCGCGTCGAAGGCCTGGCCGTTGGAGTTCCCGCTCCCGTCGGTGACGCCGCCGGCCGCGACGTGCACCTGGTACGCGCCGGTCTGCACCTTCACCTGGCCCTGGTAGGCCTTGGCGGCGGCGCTCCAGGCGAGCGTCACCGCCTCGGTCGATGCGTCGGGGTCGGTCACCGTCGCCTGCACCGCGCCGCCCACCACCTTGGCGCCGTCGGCCGGGCTCGTCTCCAGGTCGCGCGGGCGGTAGCCGGCGGTGATGGTGCCGGCCGCGGTGCGGACGCTGGGGTTGGGCGGCCACTGGAGGACCAGGGTGAGCTTCCCGCCGGCGTCGACGGTGGCGCTGGCCTTGGCGCCCGCGCTCTGGGCCTTGGACACCGTGAAGGGGTTGGAGAAGAGCTCGTAGGGCGCGGTGCCGGAGGCGGTCTTGGCCTGCCCGCGCGCCACGAAGCGCCAGGTGCCGGTGACGGTGTCGGGCAGGGTCTCCCACTCCGCGGTCCACAGGTGGTCGCGCGACGTCGCGCTGGCGTCGGCGGCGAAGCTCGGGCTCGAGGCCCACCGCACCACGATGTCCGGCCCCATGGAGAGCGGCCGCGTCGCCGAGGCCATGGCGGTGACGAAGCCGCTTCCCTCCTCGCGCTCGAGGGAGACGATGGGGGTGCCCAGCGCCGGGTCGCCGCCGTGGAAGGCGAAGACCGCGGTCGCGAGCCTCCCCAGGTTCGCCACGCTCCCCTCCTGGGCCGGCGCCACCGTGCTGGTGGACGGCGCCCGGCGCACGAGCTCCGAGCGGTCGGGCATGGCGGCGGTGGCCTCCGTCTGGCCGAGCGCCTTCATCGCCTCGCCGAGCTGACCGAGGATGAAGTCTCCGAAGCGGTAGCCCCAGGGCGAGACGGTGGGCTCGTAGCCGAGCCGCAGGTAGTCGGGCTCCTCGAGGATGTAGCCGTAGTGGTCCTGCGCGTAGCCGACCACGAGCCGGTGCTCGACGCCCTCGAGGCCGTCGGACAGCGCCTTCACCCGCTCGCCGATCTTGGTGGTGGGCTCGCCCGGTAGCGTGCCGAAGAGCACGTTCTCGAGCTGCAGCGCGACCACCGTGGTCTGCGAGAAGGGGCGCTTCTTCAGCGGCAGGCAGATGAGCTCCTTCGGAGTGGACGGCACCGGCGGGCAGTTGTCCGCGCCCAGGCCGCAGCCGATGGCGCCGTACTGCGGGAACTCGCCGCGCGCGTAGCCCATGGCGCCGGTGGTGAGATCCACCGGGCGCTCCAGGCGCACCAGCCTGGCGTGGGCGGGCGCCTTCCCCGGCGCGGCCTTCTGGAAGGTGTCGGCGATGAGGGGCGCGGCGGTGCGGCCGAGCTTCTCCAGCGCCTGGAAGTCGTCGAAGCCGCCGCCGCCGGTGTCGGGCGAGACGTCGCCGGCCGAGCCCTGCAGGTACATCAGCGGCACGCCCACCGCGTCGCTGGCCCACAGCTCCATGGCGCCGGGCGCGTCCACCGAGAAGAGGTCGTTGTCGCCGGAGAGCACGGTGCCGTGCATGGCGAAGTTGATGAAGCCGGTGAGCGGGCGCGTCGGCGCGCCGGACTCGTCCACCGCGTCCAGGCGCACCACGGTGAGCGTCTTGTCGCGGAAGCCCGGGCCGTAGAGGTCGTCGTTCTCGCAGCGGCGATCGTGGTTGAACCGGCCCGCCTCGAGCGTCGAGACGCCCATCGACGCGGGCACGAGGCCGTCGATGGCCTTCATCGCGGCGTCGGCGATGGACGCGCCCAGGCGCTCCTCGGTCTCGGCGTCGAAGGTGTCCATGGCCATCGCGGTGGGGTCGACGCCGCCGCTGCCATCCGCGGGCGCGGGGCGGAAGTAGCGCGCGGGGCCGGCGTGGGTGTGCGTGGAGACGACGATGAGCTGGGCGTCGTAGCCCTTCTCGGTGAGCACGCGCTGGGCCTCGAAGCGCAGGTTGGTGGTGGTGAGGCAGAGGTCGAGGCGCACGAAGACCGTCTTCTTCAGGCCGTCGTCGAGGGCGATGGCGCGCGCGGTGGGCAGGGTCTGCACGCCGGTGGAGGCGGGGAGCTTCTGGGCGAAGGCAGAGCCCTGCTCGCCGGAATACTTCTTCCGCCCGTAGCCGCCCATGGGCGTGCCGACCGGCGCGTCGAGGGTGACGGTGGCGACGCCGGCCTTCAAGGGGCCGGGCGTGGGCGGCGGCGTGGGCTTTTGGCCGCAGGCGGTGAGGGCGAGGGCGAGCGCGAGGAGTGAGGCGCGGGTCATGGGGCAGGCTCCCAGCCGAGGAGGGTGGCGTAGGCGGCGAGCAGCTTCGGCGTGACGCTCGGCCCGATGGAGTTGGTCTCCTCGTAGTGCGTGCCCGGCGCCTCGTCGAGGTAGGGGTGCGTCGCGTCGAGCTGATAGTCGTAGGGCGGGATGAGGTAGCCGAGCTCGTCGTTGGCGAGGCCGAAGACGCAGCGGATGTCGCCTTGGAGCTGGTCCTTCAGGTACGGCCCCGGCGGCGCCTTGGAGAGGTCCGGCGGGTTGGGGTTGCCGGCCTTGGTCCTGGGGTGGCCGTAGGAGAAGGAGTCGTCGTAGCCGACGGCCAGCTCGGGGAGCAGCTCGCCGGGCACCGCGAGGAAGCGGATGCCGCCCACCTGCAGCTTGGCCACCTCGCTCGCGATCATGGGCTGGTTGGTGGCGCTGGCGGGCTTGGTGGTGTCGAAGTCGTAGAGGCGGCGCTTGAGCAGGTTGAAGTTCAAGAAGAGGAGCTGGAAGACCTCGTTCTCCACCGGGAGCTTCAGCGTCTCGGCGCCGTAGGCGAGCGGCGGCGCGGGCTGGTCCTTCGCCTCGGCGAGGCCCTGGAGCGCGGCGAGGGCGATGACGTCGCCCACCGCCTTGGTCTTCTTGAAGCTGTCGTCCCTGGGCTGGTCGCCGTCGACGCTGGTCGGCTTGGCGTGGAGGCTGGTCATCATGCCGCCCACCGCGCCGTTGACGAAGACGCAGGTGCCGCCGGCGCCCTTCGTCACCAGGCTGCCGTCGCTCTTGAAGACGCCGTTCTCCATGCCCTCGCGCACGGCCCAGATGAAGTCGGCGGTGAGCTGGTTGTTGACGCCGCCCACGGTCTCCGGGTGGTTGCCCCAGGAGACGAGGGTGCCGATGGCGTCGCCGCCGGCCTTCTCGGAGAGCTTCAGCACGGTGACGGCGTCGTCGGAGATCCACGGGTCGCGGGTGTCGGAGATGACGTCCGAGGTCTTGGCCCCCAGCTTCACCTGGGTGGCGGCGAGGGTGGCGGGGCGGGCGGACTGCACCGCGTCGGCGACGGCCTGGGCGGCGCCCTCGAGGAGCACGGTGGTGAGCCAGGCGTCGTCCACGCCGCGGGCGAAGGGGATGAGGCCCTCCCTGGGGCCCCACTGCCCGAGGGTGTCGGGGGCCTCGTGGGTGTGGGTGGAGGAGACGAGGACGTAGTCGGGGGCGTCGGCGCCGAGCTTCTTGGCGACGCGATCGCGAATGCGCACCACGTCGTCGTGGAACAGGCCGACCGCGTCGACGGAGACGATGGCCAGCGAGACGTCGCCGTTGATGAGCACCAGCGCGCGGGCCCACTGGTCGTCGTGGACGGAGACGAGCGGGCGGTTGTTGTCGAAGCCGGCCAGCCAGAAGCCCTGGAACTGGCCGTCGCCCTCGGAGCCGTCGGCGTCGGGCGCGGTGTAGCCCACGTCGCCCGGGCAGAGGCCGTCTCGACCGCAGTCGAGGAACCAGTCGGGGCGGCCGTCCTTCTCGCCGGGGTCGGCGCCGGGGTAGCCGGGGTCTCCAGGACACAGCGTGTCGGCGCCGCAGTCGTGGAAGGCGCTGGCGAGGAGCTCGCCGCAGCGGGCCACGCCGTCCTTGCCGAGCACGGAGCCCTCGGGGCAGCCGTCGCCACTGCGGTTCAAGTACTCGGGCCGGGGCCTCTCGAAGCCCTTGGGCGTCACCTTCACCCTGGCCACGCCGGCCTTGAGGGTGCCGTCGTTGCCCTTCTCGCAGCCCGGGCCGCCGGGGCAGAAGGCGGAGGGCGGCGTACCGGTGGACTGCTTCTTGGGGGCGCCGCAGGCGGCGACGAGCGCGAGGCAGGAGAGCGTGGCGAGGCGCGGGAGCATCGAGGCGGCAGGGTCTAGCCCACCCGCGTGCCCGGGGGCAGGGCGGGGGGCCCGGTGGTCGACATCTCGCGCCACGACGTTGATCAAATCGCGCCACGCTCCGCGGTCGACAGCCTGCGCGCGGCGTGCTGAGACGCCGCCTTCTTCGCTCTGGAGGCTTCTCGTGACGTCCCTCGCCCTCGCCGCGACGCTCTTCGCCGCCACGCCCGCGCCGCACCCCTACACCGTCCTCGATCAGGTCAGCCTGCGCCGCCTCACGGCGTTCCGCGTCTCGCCCGACGGCGCGCGCGTCGTCTACCAACTGCGCACCACCGATCTCGAGGCCAACAAGGGCCGCTTCGATCTCTGGCTGGTCAACGCCGACGGCTCCGACACCCGCCAGCTCACCACCCACCCGGAGAACGACACCGAACCGGTCTGGGCGCCGGACGGCAAGAGCGTCTTCTTCCTCTCCACCCGCGAGGGCGGCTCGCAGGTGTGGCGCGTGCCGGTCGACGGCGGCGAGGCCCAGAAGGTCACCTCCTCGCCCATCGACGTCGACACCTTCACCGTCTCGCGCGATGGCTCGACGCTCGCGTTCTCCGCCGAGACCTTCCCCGACTGCGCCGACCTCGACTGCACCAAGAAGCGCCTCGACGAGAAGGCCAAGGTGAAGGCCTCGGGCAAGCTCTACGACTCGCTCTTCATGCGCCACTGGGACACCTGGAGCGACGGCCGCCGCGCGCACCTCTTCGTGCAGAAGGTCCAAGGCGGCCCGGCCCTCGACGTGATGAAGAAGATGAACGCCGACGCGCCCTCCAAGCCCTTCGGCGGCGCCGAGGAGTACACCTTCACGCCCGACGGCAAGGGGCTGGTCTTCACCGCCCGCGACGTGGGCCGCGAGGAGGCCTGGAGCACCAACCTGGACCTCTTCCTCGTCCCCGCCGATGGCGCCAAGGCGCCGAAGAAGCTCACCGAGAAGAACGCCGCCACCGACACCCAGCCGGTCTTCTCGCCCGACGGGAAGACGCTGGCCTGGCTGGCGATGAGCCGCCCCGGCTTCGAGGCGGACAAGCAGAACGTGATGGTGATGGCGTGGCCCAACGGCGCGGCGAAGAGCCTCACCGACGCGTGGGACCGCTCGGCCTCGGACCTCTCCTTCTCCAGGGACTCGAAGACCCTCTACGCGCTGGCCGACCACCTCGGGCAGCACGCGGTCTTCGCGCTCGACCTCTCGGGCGGCGCGCCGCGCACGGTGCTCTCCGACGGCCACGTCACCCACGTGGAGGCCCTCGACGATCGCCTCGTCCTGGCCCGCGACTCGCTCTCCGGCCCGTCAGAGCTGTACACCATGCCCCGCACCGGCTCGGCCGAGCTCAAGGCCATCACCCAGGTCGACAGGGACCTGCTGGCCCAGGTGAAGCTCGGCCAGTTCGAGCAGTTCAGCTTCAAGGGCGCGAACGACGACACCGTGTACGGCTACCTGGTGAAGCCGGTCGACTTCGACGCCAAGAAGACCTACCCGGTGGCGTTCCTGATTCACGGCGGGCCGCAGGGCAGCATGGCCAACCACTGGCACTACCGCTGGAACCCGCAGACCTACGCGGGGCACGGCTACGCGGCGGTGATGATCGACTTCCACGGCTCCACCGGCTACGGCCAGGCCTTCACCGACGCCATCCGCGACGACTGGGGCGGCAAGCCCCTGGAGGACCTGAAGAAGGGCCTCGCCGCCGCGCTCGTGAAGTACCCCTTCCTCGACAAGGAAAGGGTCGGCGCGCTGGGCGCCTCCTACGGCGGCTACATGGTGAACTTCATCGCCGGCAACTGGAGCGAGCCCTTCAAGTGCCTCGTCACCCACGACGGCAACCTCGACGAGCACATGGCCTACTTCAACACCGAGGAGCTCTGGTTCCCGGAGTGGGAGCACGGCGGCACGCCTTGGGCCAACAAGGCCGGCTACACCAAGGCGAACCCCATCGACTCCGTCGGCAAGTGGAGGGTGCCGATGCTCGTCGTCCACGGCGGCAAGGACTACCGGGTGGTGGACACCGAAGGCCTCTCCACCTTCACCGCGCTCCAGCGCCGGGGCATTCCGTCGAAGTTCCTCTACTTCCCCGACGAGAACCACTGGGTGCTCAAGCCCGCGAACAGCATCCTCTGGCACGAGACGGTGCTGGGCTGGCTCGACGAGTGGACGAAGAAGGGCGGGAAGTAGGCCCGCGCCCGAGCGCTACCCGCCCGCCTCCAGCCGCTCTCGAATCGCGGCGAAGCGCTCCCCCATCTCCCGCGCGCTGGCGAAGCGCTGCTCCGGCTTCTTCTCCAGCGCCTTGAGGACGACCGCCTCGAGCTCGAGGTCGACGGCCGGGTCGTGGGTGCGCAGGGGCGCCGGGGCCTGGGTCGCGTGGGCCACCAGCAGCGCCACCAGGTCCGGGTGGGTGAAGGGCGGGCGGCCCGCGAACATCGCGTAGGCCGTCGCGCCCAGCGAGTAGAGGTCCGCCGCCGAGGTGACGTTCGCGAACCCGGAGGTCTGCTCCGGCGACATGAACTCCGGCGTCCCGACGATCATCCCGGCCATGGTGACGCCCGGCGTGCGCAGGTTCTTGGCGATGCCGAAGTCCATCAGCTTGGCCACGCCGTCGCGGGTGATGAAGATGTTCTCGGGCTTGATGTCGCGGTGAATCACCTCGCGCTCGTGCGCGGCCTGCAGGCCCACGCACACCTGCTCGAGGTACCGCAAGCCCTCCACCATCGGGACCCGGCCCCCGAGCGTCGTCTGGAAGGTGGAGAGGTCCGCGCCCTCCAGCAGCTCCATGGTCAGGTAGCGGAAGCCCGAGTCGGCCCCCAGGTCGTAGAGCCGAATGATGTTCGGGTGCGAGAGGCGCCGTGACAGCGACAGCTCGAGCTTGAAGCGCGCCACCAGGCTCTCGGCCTCCGCCGCGCTGGTGGGGTGGAACATCTTCAGCGCGATGGCCTCGTTCAGCTCGGTGTCGAGCGCGCGGAAGACCGCCGCCGAGCCACCCTGGCCGATGAGCGCCTCGATCTGGTAGCGGCCGGCGAAGGTGCTGCCCACGGCCGGGAGCGCCGGCATGTCCTGCGTCTTCCGCCTCGGCACCACCGGCCCCGACGTCGCTCCCGAGCCCAACCGCTCGGCCTCGTCCTCGAGGCGCTTCTCGAGGTCGCCGGTGTCGTACTGCCGCTCGCGCGTGCCGGTGACCCGGTCGGAGAACGGCTGCAGGCCGCCCTGGAAGGTCTCCTGGTCCCACACCTTGCCGCGCCACTGGTCGGCCGACTCGACCTCGCCCAGGTACACCTTGCGAATCGCCTGCTCGAGGCCCTTCTCGGTGGCGAAGACCCCGGTCACCTGGAGGCGGGTGGCGAAGCGGAGCTTGTCGATGAGGGTGATGTCGCGCGGGTCGCGCATCGCCACGCAAAGCTGCCGGTCCGTCGCCGAGAGCGGCACCACCCGCCACTGCTCGGCCTGCTCGTGACCCAGCCCCCGGACCTCGATGGCGGTGGGCGCCTTCTCGAAGAGCTCCTGGTCGGTGAGGAACGGCATCCCGGCGTGGGTGGCGAGCAGCCGCGTGCACACCTCGGGAGCGACGGCGCCCTCGGCCGCGAGCGCGTCGGCCAGCGCCACGTCGGACTTGCCCGAGTCCGGCTTGTCCTTCACCAGGCGCTCCACCTCGGCGACGGTGAGCGTGCCTTCGGCGACGAGCAGCTCGCCCAGCTTGGGGAAGCGGGGCCGCGCGAGGGCCCGGTGCATGCCCGACGCGGGGGCCAGCCGCGCGCCGCTCGCGCTCGACGGCGCCGGCGTCGGCGCCCGGGTCTGCGGCGGAGCCGGAGCCGGAGCCGGGGTCGCCGGACGGGGCCCGCCGCCGGGCACCGGCTCGGCCGGCGCCGCCTTCTGGAGCTCGCTCAGCCCCGACCTCGCCTCGGCGTCGTCGGGGAAGGCCGCCAGCACCGTGCGGTAGAGCGAGGCCGCCAGGCGCGCCTTGTCGGTGGTCGAGTAGGCGTCGGCCAGGGCGTTGAACGCGGAGGCCTCCTGCGGCGACTGGGGGCGGGCGCTGATGAAGGGGACGAGCAGCGAGGACAGGCTCACCAGCGGGCGTTCGAGGAGCTGCGCCACGCGAATCATGTGCACGCACGCGGCCCGGTACCGCGCAGACCCCGCCGGCACCAGCTTGAGCGCCTCGAGACACTCCTGGAGCGCGCCGGCCTTCTGGAAACAGACGGCGGCGTCGTAGGGCCGGTTGGCCTGGAGGGAGTAGGTGCCGGCCTCCTTGACGCGGTTGAGGCTCAGCGCCACCCGCGCCGCCTGGTCCCACGCGCCGGACAAGACGTACCAGTCCAGGGCCTGCTGGAGGTTGCCGCTCTTCTCGAGTCTCTCGCCTTCGGTCGTCATCGGCCCGCCCCAGCCGCTGGAGGACGACTCCTTCTCCTCGGCCGTCGGCGGAGTATTGCGTGGCACACGAGAGGAGGCGAGCGCGATTCGCCCCGAGTCGAGATCGCGTTGGCGTGAACTTTTTCCGTGCGGTGAAAGCGCACCGCGTGACCGCGCGGCCCTACTGGGCGCGCAGCGGCACCTCGAGGGTCAGCCCGTCGTAGGCCACCTCGACCTGGCCCTTGAACTCGGCCCGCGCCTGCTCGAGCAGGGGCCGGGGGTCGACGTCGTGGCGTGACGACAGGTGCGTGAGCACCAGCTTCTTCACCTGCGCCTCCGCCGCCACCCTTCCCGCCTCGCGCGCGGTGGAGTGCCGCGTCTCCTCGGCCCGCGCCTGCTCGTCGTCGCTGAAGGTCGCCTCGTGGATCAGCACGTCGGCGTCCTTCGCCGCCTGCACCAGCGCCGCGCAGGGCCGCGTGTCGCCGGAGATGACCAGCTTCCGTCCGGTGCGCGAGGCGCCCATCACCTGCGACGGCTGCACCACGTCGCCCGAGGCCGACTTCACCGCCTCGCCGCGCTGCAGCCGCCCGAAGTCCGGCCCCGGCACTACGCCCAGCGCCCGCGCCGCCTCGGGATCGAATCTCCCCGGCCGCGTGGTCTCCTCGATGACGTAGCCGAGCGCGTTCACCCGGTGGTCCACCCGCACCGCGCGCACCGAGTAGCCGCTCTTGGCCACGCTCTCGCCGCCGCGCAGCTCCTCGATCTCCACCGGGAACGCCAGCCGCTCCACGCCCAGGTGAATGGCCGCGTCGAGCACCCGCCGCCCCGGCGCCGGGCCGTAGAGCGTCACCTTCTCCTCGCGGCCGCCCATGCCGAGGGTGCGCAAGAAGCCGATGATTCCCAGGTAGTGGTCGGCGTGGAAGTGGGTGAAGAAGGCCGCCGCCACTCCGAAGCCGGTGCCGTAGCGAATCATCTGCCGCTGGCTGCCCTCGCCGCAGTCGAACAGGAGCAGATCGGTGTCGGCCTTCACGGCGATGCCCGACACGTTGCGGTGCAGGGTGGGGGCTGCCGCCGACGTGCCCAAGAACGTCAGCCGCAAGATGGACATGCCGGAGGAGCTCACTGCGCGGGCGACTGTATATCCGGGCCTCTCCTGACTCGCCTCCAATGTCGCGCTTCGGACTTCACGGCCTTCTGTAAAGCCATTTCTCGGACCTCTCGGAATGCGGCGGGAGGGGCCCACCGACAACTCCTTCGAGGAGAACGTCATGAGCACCTACCGCATCAAGCCTGGTGACACCCTGTGGGCCCTCGCCGTGCGCAACCACACCACGGTGAGCGCGCTGATGCGGGCGAACCCCGGCATCCGCGACGCGAACCTCATCTACGCGGGGCGCACCCTGAACCTCCCCGGCTCGCGCGACGAGTTCGTGCCCCACGCGCCCCACCACGCGAAGCCGCCCGCGCACCACCCCGCGCCGCCGCCGGGCGGCCAGAGCTGGCACCCGGGCTCGGGCCAGCTCGCCGGCGCCGACACCTCGCACTGGCAGAGCGACGCGACCTTCCGCGCCTCCGTGGCCGGGCGGCAGTGGACCGCCATCAAAGCCACCGAGGGCACTGGCTACACCGACCCGAGCTTCAAGAGCCGCTGGAGCTTCCTCGGCCAGAAGGTGAAGAGCGGCACGATGGCGCTGCGCGTGGCGTACCACTTCCTGCGCCCGGGCAACGGCGCGGCGCAGGCGCGGCACTTCCTCGCGGCGCTGGGCATTCACGGCAAGCTCCCCGCCGGCACCAGGCTGGCGCTCGACTGGGAAGCCAGCGCGCTCTCGGACCCCAAGGCCCTGCGCGACGCGGCGAACACGATTCATCAGATCACCGGGCTGTGGCCCCTGGTGTACTGCTCGGCGAGCCGCGTGCCCGCCGCCCGCGCCGCGGTGCCCAACGCTCCCCTGTGGGAGGCCAAGTGGAGCGGCCCCGCGCCCACCACCGTGCCCTTCGTGCAGACCAGCGACGGCCCGGGCTACGACCGCGACGTCTTCAACGGCACGCTCGCGGCGCTCAGGCGGTTCGCGGGGTTTTGAGCCGCGCCGCTCAGCGCGCCGGCGAGGCGCCGAGCTGCTGGGCGTGCCGGGCGTACTTGGCGTCGATGCCGAGGATGTGCGCCTTCAGCCACATCGCCACGAAGGCGAAGAACTCGTCCGTCAGCCGCCCGACCTTCTCCAGCTCGGCGGTGAACAGCGCCAGCTTGCTCAACAGCTTCTGGTGCAGGCTGCGGTGAATGCGCAGGTCGTCGGCGGGGAAGCCGATCTTCGCCATCAACGACTCCTCGTCGGCGAAGTGCTTGGCCGCGAAGTCGTTCAAGCTCTGGAGCGCCTCCGCTTGCGCCTCCCGGGGAGCCTTGGCCACGTGCAGCCGGTAGAGCGAGTTCATCGAGGAGATCAGAACGTGGTGCTCCTCATCCATCTCACGCACATTCAGGCCGTACTCGGCCGGATTCCATTTCCAATACTCGTGCACAGACTGCCTCCAGGGAGCGCCAAGGATGCCGGATCGAGGCCGTGCGCCCCAACTGACCCGGACGGGCAGGCGGGTTTGATTCGACACCCGCCCGTTGTGCGGAGGGGGCGAATGGACCAAAAGTCGCGCGCATGACGCGTGACACCGTTCGCCTCGTCGCCAAGCGCACCGCCCAGGGCCTGGTGGCCTTCATCCTCTTCGGCTGTGGGCTCTTGCCCGTCGGCCCCAAGCCGGACTCCACCCGCTCCGACGGCGGCGTCGCCACCGGCGGCGGCGGCTCACTGACCCTCGCCATCGACGCCGTCACCGCGCCGGCCCGCGTCGGCACCCTCACCCCGGCGAACGGCCGCACCTTCCTCGAGGTCGCGCTCGCGCTCACCAACACCTCCGCGGCGCACGCCGTCGGGCTCGACCGGGCCTTCTTCCGCGTCAGCACCGACACGGGGCTCGACGTCCAGGCGAGCGGCGCCACCTCGGTGGCCCAGAACCCCTGCGCCGCCGATCTCTCCGTCGCCACCGGCGGCACGGCCCGCTGCCACGTGGTCTTCGAGCTGCCCTCCGGCGCGCACGGGACGCGGCTCAGCTACGACGACGGCCAGGGCGACACCACCTGGAGCGGCCTGCCCGCGCCCGGCACCGGCGGCGGCTCGGGGCTGAAGAAGAACTTCATGCTGCTCGTCGACAAGTCGGCCTCGATGAACGACCCCATCGACAGCTCGAACATCACGACGAAGCTCGAGGCGCTCAAGGCTGGGCTCGGCAACTTCGTCGCCTCCAGCGGCGCGGCGGTGCGCCTGGGGCTCGCGCTCTTCCCCACCGACTCGATGTGCGGCGCCACCGCCTCCATCACCCGGGACCTGCCGTCGCCCTCCACCGCCGACGACGGCGCGGCCACCGACGCCTGCGCCACCGCCTCCTCCGGCGTGCTGTCGAGCGTGCAGGCCATCACCCCGGCGGGCGGCACGCCCACCAGCATCTCGCTGGCCTTCCTGGGCTCCGCCCCGAGCTTCACCAGCACTGGCGACGGCCGCTCGGGCGTCGTCGTCCTCATCACCGACGGCCTGCCCAACTGCAACCCGTCGAACCCCAACACCTGCGCGGACCCGTTGGCCTGCCAGTGCACGCTCTCCAGCTGCGGGTTCAGCGGCAGCACCTTCTGCACCACCGGCTGCCTCGACCAGGCCGCTTCGGTCGCCCAGATCCGCGCGCTCAAGAGCCAGGGCATCTCCACCGCCGTGGTCGGCATCGGCGCGAGCGTGGGCGGCAACACCGCGCTCACGCTCTCCGCCATGGCTCGAGAGGGTGGGCTCGCCTGCACCGGCCCCGCCCGCTGCCTCAGCGGCGCCTGGCACGTGAGCTCGGCCGCCGATCTCGCCGCCGTGCTCGCCGACATCACCGGCGCTTCCGCCGCGCCCTGAGCGCCCTCACCGCACCTCCACGTCCTTCACCAGGCAGCCCACCGCGCGCTGGGGGACGCTGCCGGTCGACGAGCGGTCGGTGCCGTTGGCGTAGGCGCTCAGGTACGCCAGCTCGCGGCTCGACCACACCGGGGCGCCGGCCGCGTCGAAGGCCACCAGCTGGTAGTACGCCGAGAAGGCCAGGAACGAGCGGTTGAAGTTGGACAGCTCGAGCACCGCCCGGCCGCTCTCCACGCGGCAGACCACCGAGGCCTCGAACTCCTTCACCCGGAAGCGCACCCGGCTCGACTCCACCAGCCGCTCGCGGGCGAGGGCGTCGGCTTGCGCCTGCCGCTGCCGGCGCTCCTCGCGCTCGCGCTCGCGGGCTTGGGCCTCCTCGCGCCTTCGCTCCTCCTCGCGGGCGATGGCCTGGCGGCCGAGCTCGGCGTCGTAGGACTCGCGCAGCGTCGCCACTGCCTCGGCCTGCGCCTCGCGCGGGCAGCGCGACGCCAGGGTGAGGGCGTCATCGAGGGGCCGCTCCTTCCGGGCCCAGGCGCCGCCCAGCCGCGCCATCGGAGCCGGCGCGCACGCGGCGGAGACGGCGCGCTGGTAGCGCTCGGTGTACAGCCCCCAGAGCGCCTTGCGGCCGTCGAGGGGGCACCACTCGAGCCAGCGATCGTCGGTGCCCTGGAGCGCGCCGCCGCGCTCGACGGCCCGGTCGGCGACGGCCTCCTCGCGGCAGACGGCGGAGCGGAAGCCGTCGCCCCACGCGCGATCGAGGGCCTGGGTGTCGGCGGGCACCGAGGCGCAGGCGGCGAAGCCGGTGCGGCTCTTCTGGCTGAAGTCTTCGCGCCGGCCGCTCTCCTGGCCCGTGGCGAAGGCGGCCTCCGGCGTGCAGCGGAAGGCGAGCTCGCGGCGGTAGCCGTTCCAGTAGTCGCGCTCGAACTGGGCCGGCGAGTACTGGTCGGTGCAGGCGGAGCCGCGGGCGAGGCCGCTCCTCGGGTCCGAGAAGGACTGCGCGTCGGCCACGCCGAGCCGGTCCGCGGAGGCCGGGTTGCAGTAGCGGGCGACGCTGGCGCAGCCGGAGCCGAGGAGCGCGACGGCGAGGAACGGTGAGAGAGCAGCGAGGCGCATGGGGCGACCGGCGGCGGAAGAGAGGGGAGCCGAGCGCGGCGGGCCGTGCTCGGTGTGATGAGACGTGCGTCTTCGCACGGTATTCACCTCGGTGGCGACGCTATGGTGCGCGGGTGACTCCGTTTCGATGGCGCTCCGAGAGCGAAGAGCCGGCGCCGGCCTCGCTCGTCCTGGTGGGCGATGCCTTGACCGCCGACGAGGCGATGAAGCGCGTCTCGAAGGGCGAGGTGCTGGAGTACCGGGGCGACTTCCGCAACGCGAAGCAGCTGCTCTCGGCCATGGGGAGGCGATTGGAGAAGCGCCGGAGCCCCAAGCCCGCGAAGTCGGCGCTCGACGCGTTCCGGGCCGAGCGGCGCATGCGGCAGGCCGAGGCCGAGACCCTGGCGCGGGTGGTGGTGCGGCTCGACGCGGCGTACCGGCCCGCGCTCTCGCACGCCCCCGCGCTGGCCGAGGCCTGCGCCTGGGCGTGGGGGCCCTCGGAGGGCGCGGAGACGGTGGTGCCGCTCAAGACGCTGCTCGGCGTGCTCGGGGCGGCGGAGTGGCGGCGGAGGGGGCTCGCGGTCCCGGGGCTCGCCGGCACGCTCGTGCCGCACTACGGCGTCTACACGCCGACGCGGGCCGAGTACGTGGAGCTGGTGGCGGCGCTGCCGGGGGTGAAGGGCCAGCGCGTCTTCGACGTGGGCACCGGCAGCGGGGTGCTCTCCTTCGTGCTCCTTCAGCACGGCGCGGCGAGCGTGGTGGCGACGGACGTGGATCCGCGGGCGCTCGCCTGCGCCCGGGAGAACGCGGCGCGGCTCGGCCTCGCGGATCGCTTCGAGGCGGTGGAGCTCGACGGCTTCCCCGAGGGGCGGGCGGACCTGGTGGTGTGCAACCCGCCGTGGATTCCGGAGCCGCCCAAGACGCGGCTCGATCGCGCGGTGTTCGACGACGGCGGCCGGTTTCTGGTGCGCTTCCTCGAGGGGCTGGCCGCGCACCTGTCGCCGGGCGGGCAGGGGGCCTTGGTGCTCTCGGACCTCGCGGTGCACCTGGGCCTGCGCTCGATGGGCTGGCTCGACGCCGAGCTCGAGCGGGTGGGCCTCGTCGTGGCGTGGAAGAAGGACGCCAAGGCCACGCACGGGAAGGCGAAGGACGCGTCGGACCCGCTCCACGCCGCGCGGGCGAAGGAAGTGACGACGCTGTACGGGCTCGTGCCCAGGTGAGCGGCTCGGGCGCCTCAGTCCGATGACCCGTCGACGTCATCGCCGAAGAGCGCGGCGACGTGCAGCTCGATGGCGTCGAAGGGCTCGGCCCGAACCCGCTCGCTCGCGTCAGCGCGCAAAGAGACCAGATAGCCATCTGGTTGGTGCCGGTAGACGGTCAGGGTCTGGTCGACGAGATCGAGCAGCCAGTAGTGCGGCACGCCGGCCTGATGGTGGCGGCGGAGCTTGGTCACCGTGTCGGTGGCCCGGTTCGACTCGCTGACGACCTCGCAGATCCAATCTGGACGTACGGTGACCGGGCGCCCAGTCGGGAGCCTCGGCAGCCGCTCTCTCCTCCAGCCGGACAGGTCCGGGCGATACCCTCGCCCCTCGAGCGCGACGTCGACCTCGGAGACGATCCACCAGCCGCCGGGTTGCCCGGGCCCACCTGCCCGGCGATCGAACGGCCCGCCGATCGACGTCCCCGTCCGCCGCTGCGCTGCTCCATGCTGAATCGTCGGCGCGGCCTTCTCCACCAGCTCTCCGTCGATGAGCTCGAGACGCCCGTCCTCGGGCTGGGCGAGCCAGTCGGTGAGCGTGTAGGAGCCGGGACGCCGAGCCGGGGTGACCATGGGTCGAACATAACGGAGAGGAGCCCCAATGACGAAACGGGCCGCCTCCTCGTAGGAAGCGGCCCGCTTTGGTTCAACGAAGCGTGCGGAGGCTTTAGGCCGCGGTGGCCGGCTTGGCGCCGGCGCCCGCCTCGGTGCCCTCGCTCTTCACGCCCGCCTCGATGCGCATGCCGTAGAACGAGCGGTACACGAAGAAGGCGGAGATGACGAAGAACACCGCCGACAGGCCCAGGGTGACCGGGGTGGCCGAGAACCAGCCCTTGGCCGTCTTGCCGCCCAGGGACACCGCCACCTCGACCGCCAGGAGGCCGAAGAGGGTGGTGAACTTGATGACCGGGTTCAGCGCCACCGAGGAGGTGTCCTTGAAGGGGTCGCCGACGGTGTCGCCCACGACGGACGCGGCGTGCAGCTCGGTGCCCTTGGCGCGCAGCTCGGTCTCGACCAGCTTCTTGGCGTTGTCCCAGGCGCCGCCGGCGTTGGCCATGAACACCGCCTGGTAGAGGCCGAAGAGGGCGATGGAGATGAGGTAGCCGATGAAGAACGAGGGCTCCAAGCAGGCGAAGGACAGCGTGCCGAAGAAGACCGCCATGAAGATGTTGATCATGCCCTTCTGCGCGTACTCGGTGCAGATCTGCACGACCTTCTTCGAGTCGGTGACCGAGGCCTTCTCGGCGCTCTCGAGCTTGATGTTCT
>JBBIOE010000152.1:0-20308 GCA_037443525.1 Archangiaceae bacterium
TCGCTAGAAACGTTTCTAGCGATCTGGAAGTCGGTGACGACCTTTTCTCTTGGGAGCGCGAGCTCCTACTCCCGGTGGTCAGGGACCTCCTGCATAGTGCTCTTCAAGAAGGAGAGGCAGATGAGCGAGCCGACACCGCGGGTGGAGCCGAGCAAGAAGAAGGGCGAGATTCGTGATGTCGTCCTGTACGCACGCGTCTCGACCGCCGAACAGGCCGAGCGCGACCTCTCGCTGCCGGCCCAGATCGATGCCCTGAAGAAGTTCTGCGCTCAGCGTGGCTACAAGATTGTCGGCGAGTACCTTGAGCCCGGAGCCAGCGGCACTGACGACAACCGCAAGGTCTTCCGCCGAATGCTGGAGGACGTGCTCTCGCCGTCAATGGGCGTGCAGGCCGTGCTCGTCTACCAAACGAGCCGGTTCATGCGGAACGCGACGAAGGCCAGGGTCCTGAAGGACCAGCTCAGGCGACACGGTGTTCGGGTCATCGCCATCGGCCAGGAAACGACCGACGACCCGATGGGCCGCATCATCGAGGGCATCTTCGAGCTCATCGACCAGTACGAGTCGGAGGTGAATGGCCTTCGCACCTCGGCTGCGATGCGTGAAAACGCAAAGCAGGGGAACTTCAATGGCGCTCATCCGCCGTTCGGCTTCAAGGTCGAGCGCAAGGAAGTGAAGGCCGGCGTCACCCGCGGCACCCTTGTTCCGAACCCCGAGGAGGTGCCTCTCGTTCGAGAGGTCCTGCGTCTCTACATCGGAGCCTGGGGAGCCAAAGGCGTGGCCGACGATCTCAATCGAAGAGGAATTCGCAATCGTGGGCGGCTCTGGCGCAAGGAGATGGTCATCAAGATCGTCGACGAGACGGCTGCCATCGGCACGTTCTACTGGGGGAAGAACCCGAGGAAGGGCGTGGAGACCGACCCGGAGGACTGGGTCGCGGTCCCGTGTGAACCGATCGTTGACCGCGAGCTCTTCGAGACGGCGCAGCGGGTGAGGGCAGAGCGCGATCCGAAGACGCATCCGGGGCGCATCACATCAAGTCGGTCGATGCTCATCGGGCTTCTTCGCTGCTCGAAGTGCGGCAAGGGGTACCAGGTCGAGACGTCCGGGAAGCCCGCGAAGAACGGCGGCACCTACCGGTACTACAACTGCCGGACGACGTTCCGCTCCGGCAAGTCGAGCTGCACGGGCTCACGCTTCCCGGTCGAGGCCCTGGAGAAGGCCGTCCTGGAGCACGTCGCGGGGAAGGTCTTCACTGCGGAGCGTTGCCGCAAGATCTACCGCGACCTCATCGAGCAGAGCGGCATCCTCCGCCAGAAGACCCAGGAGCAGCGCCTCCAGTTCGAGCGCGAGCTCGAAGACATCGAGCGCCGCATCCAGAAGTGGGAGCTTGCGTTCGAGGCCGGCGAGCTCCCGCGGGCTTCCGGTGCTGATCGAGTCCAAGTGCTGAAGCTTCGTCGTGCCGAGCTGCAGCAGTCGCTCTCGAAGGTCATCCCCATGAAGCCGCCGCCGGCGCACCTCTTCGGCGACGAGGCCGTCGAGAAGTTCCGCAAGTCGCTGAAGGACATCTTCACGTCGGGCGAGAACGCCCTGAGCCGGAACTACCTGCGGTTCCTCATCGAGCGCATCGTCATCGACGGGAGGCAGGTGAAGCTCTACGCCCGGACAAGAGCAGCGGTGCAGCTCATGGCTTCAGGGGCAGAAAAAAAGACGGAGGTAAAAACCCCGGGGGGAGTTCTTACCTCCGTCATCAAATGGCTCCCTGAGTAGGACTCGAACCTACGACCCGGCGATTAACAGTCGCCTGCTCTACCAACTGAGCTATCAGGGAATGTGCATCCGCAAACGGCGCGCGTACTTACGGCCCGACGGTGGACAGTGTCAACACTGACGAACACGCCCGCGGTCGAAGTTACGCGCTTCCTCACCGACGCGATGGCGAGGCTCGGGGCGGTCCCCTGGGCAGCGCTCGAGGGGCTGGGTCCGGTGCTCGCCCCCGCCCTCGCCAAGATCCTCGACGGCCAGCCAGCGGAGCGGGTGCTCGATCGGCTCCTGCGCGACCACCGCTCCTTCTCGGCGCCCCAGCGCCAGGTCTCCGCGGAGGGGCTCTTCGGCGTGGGCCTCTGGCGCCGCCGCCTCCGCGCCCAGCTCGGAGTGCCCGACGCCTCCCCCCTCCAGCTCCTGGCCTGCCTGGCTCGAGACCTGGGCGGGCACTCGAGCGCTCCCGCGCTCCTGGACGTCACCCTCCCGCCCCCTCGGCCGGCGCCCTCCGACTGGCCCTCGCTCCTCTCCGTTCCGGACTGGCTCGCCGCCGAGCTGGAAGCCACCGTCGGCCCGGAGGCGCCGGCCCTCGCCGGGGCGCTGAACCTCCCGGGGCCCGTCGTCCTCCGCGCCAACTGCCGCCTGACGACCCGCTCCGCGCTCGCTCAGCGCCTCACGACCGAAGGGCTGGCCACCGAGCCCTGCGCCTTCGCGCCCGACGCGCTGCGCGTGCTGACGAAGCGGCCCAACCTCACCGGCCTCGAGAGCTTCCGCGAGGCGCTCTTCGAGGTGCAGGACGAGGGAAGCCAACTCCTCGGAGCGCTGGTGGGCGCGACACCCGGCGACGCCGTCCTCGACCTCTGCGCCGGCGCCGGCGGCAAGACCCTCCAGCTCGCGGCGGGCCTCGAAGGGCAGGGGGCTCTCCACGCCACCGACGTCGACGCCTCGCGGCTCGATCGCCTTCGCGCCCGCGCCTCCCGGGCCGGCGCGCGGGTGGCGATCCACCCCTGGCCCCCGCCCCCATCGCTCGCCGTCTCGCACGTCCTCGTCGACGCGCCCTGCTCGGAGCTCGGCGCCCTCCGCCGCGGCCCGGACCTCCGCTGGCGTCTCGATCCCTCGACCTTCGTCCGCTGGCCCCCCACCCAACTCGAGCTCCTCGAGCGGGGCGCGGGTCACCTCGCGCTCGAGGGCCGCCTCGTCTACGCCACCTGCACACTCCGCGCGGCCGAGAACGAGGGCGTCGTCGACGCGTTCCTCGCGCGGCACCCTGACTTCCGGCTCGTCCGCCCGTCGCTCCCGGAGCCGCTCCTCGACACGCGCGGCTTCCTCCGCACCTTCCCGCACCGCCACGGCACCGACGGGTTCTTCGGCGCAGTGCTCGAGCGCACGGAGTGAGGGCAGGGTGACCCCTCGCCGGCACCCGTCGACGTCGCTCACAGGGTCGACCGGAATGCGGAACCTGCCACCGTTCAGTCCGAGCGACGTCGAGGACCTCGGCTGAACGGATCGGATTCCGGAGTCCCGCCGACTCCTCTCGGGCCGTACGAACTCGCCACTTCGATCGACCGTCTCAGGGCGAACGGCCGACCGGCACCCACGACGTCGCTCCGGGCCATCGCTGAGTCAGTCCTCGACGACGCTCACGGACGAACGGGACTCTCCGCGCCCAGCTCAGCCCTTCCGCTTCGGCGGCGGTGCCGTCGCCGAGCTGACCGGCGCCGCGGGTCGCCTCACCGCCGGCCGCGCCTGTGACGCCGAGCGGGCCCGCGCGGGCTCGATCGTCTCCTCGTCAGTCTTCGGCTCGTCGTCCGCGATCGCCTCCGTCACCGATTTCTTCACCGCGGGGATCTGCCCCGTCGGAGGCCGCCGCGCCGCGGGGACCTGCCCGGTCGGAGGCCGCCGCACCGCCGGCCTCGCGCCCGTGGGCGGACGCGTCCGCGGCGCGGGCTGCTCCTCCGCGTCCGGTGCCGCCTCCTCCCGCCGCGACACCGCCGGCCGCGCCTGCGACAGCGGCCGGTACACCGTCGGCTTCTTCTTGGGCTCGAACGTCGCCTGCACGCTCGTCGCGCCGCCCGCCTCCTCCTCCTGCTCGGCCTCCGCCAGAATCTGCCGCACCTTGCTCTCGGCGCTGGCCAACCCCGAGCGGTACTTCGCCATCTCCTCGATCTCCCGCTCTTCCTCCTGGAGGCCCTCCTCCTTCATCCGCTCCCGCGCGGCGCGACCGGTGAAGCGCGTGTACCCCCAGAACGCGATGATCAGCACCCCGCCCGGAATGGCGTACCAGAGCGTCCGCTCCGGGCCCGCGAGGAGCTGATCAGGCGCCCACCCCTTGTCGTGCGAGCCCACCACCAGCCACGCCTTGCGCTCTTGATCGATGCGCTGCGCGCGCGACGAGACCAGCTCGAGCCGCCGCCGGAACTCCTCCGAGAGCTTGAACCGCCGCTCCTCGAAGCGCCACCGCAGCCGCTCCGACTCGTCGGCGAAGCCCTTCTCCTCCGGCATCAGCCTGGCCGCTTCGAGCACGTGCTCCAGCGCACGCTCCAGCTCCTGCTGCGTGCACTTGCGGCCGTCGTCCACGCCGAGCAGCCGTATCGCCTTCGCGTAGTGCACCGCTGCCTGATACTCGGGCGCCTGCCAGTAGGTGTACCAGATGTACCCGTAGACGAGCCCCGCGTAGAGCACCAGCACGATGCCCAGTCCCCACGGAATCGGGAACGGCTGCCGGGCCGGCTTCTTCGCTGGAGGCATCGGGCTCGCCACGCGCCCCGACTCTACTCCCCGCACCCCATCCCAGCCCACTTCCAGCCCACCCCGACGGAGAGCGACCGCGCCGCGCCCAGTCCCTCACCGGCGCCGGTTTCTGGGTTAAGAGAGCCCCGTGTCCTTCGCGCCCGTTCCCGCGCTTCGCCGAGGCGACGCCGTCGCGGTGATCGCTCCCTCCGGGCCCTTCGATCGCCCCTCGTTCGAGCAGGGGCTCGCCGTCCTCTCCCGGCGCTACCAGCCGCGCTTCACCGACCGCCTCTTCGCCAAGGAGCGCTACCTCGCTGGCCCCGACGCCGCCCGCCTCGCCGAGCTCCAAGCGGCCTTCGACGAGCCGGGCCTTGGCGCCGTCTTCCAGGCCCGCGGAGGCTACGGCGCCGCCCGGCTCCTCCCGCGCTTCACCGGCAAAGCCAGAGCCTTCACCGGCTTCTCCGACGGCACCGCGCTCCACGCCGCGCTCCAGGTGAAGGGCCTGCGCAGCCTCCACGGCCCGGTGCTCACCCAGCTCGGCAAGCAACCCGAGGACGTCGTCGAGCGCTTCTTCTGTTTGCTCGAGGGCCGGCCCACCGCGCCGCTCTCCGCCCGTGAGACCCTCGTCCCCGGCGTGGCCGAAGGCCCACTGCTCGGCGGCAACCTCTCGGTGCTGACCCGGCTCCTCGGCACCCGGTGGATGCCGTCCCTGCGCGGCGCCGTCCTCCTGCTCGAGGACGTCGGCGAGCGCCCCTACCGGCTCGATCGCATGTGGACCCACCTCGCCCTCGCCGGCGCGCTGGAGGGCGTGGCCGGCGTCGCCCTCGGCGACTTCACCGACTGCGACGAGAAGGACCAGAGCGTCACCGCCGCCGAGGTCTTGCGCACGCTCGCCGCCGAGAGAGGCGTGCCCTGCGCCGCCGGCTTCGCCATCGGTCACGGCGCCGTGAACCAGCCGGTGGTGCTCGGCGCGCGCGTGCGCCTCGACGCCTCGGCCAAGACCCTCACCCCAATCGAGGGCTTGGCGTGAAGCGCCTCGACGCCCTGCTCGCGGAAGGCGTGGCCGACATCGTCTTCCCCACGGCCCGCGCGATGGTCCTCCACCAGGGCCGCGTGGTGTTCGACGGAGGCCCCGCGCCGGAGACGACCGTCTTCGACCTGGCCTCCCTCACCAAGATCGTCAGCACCACCGCCCTCTTCCTCGAGCTGTCGCGCGACGGGCTCCTCTCGGTCGACGACCCGCTCCGCCGCTTCCTCCCGCGCGCGGCCGCCGACGTCCGCCTCTCCGACCTGCTCTTCCACCGCTCCGGCCTGCCCGCTTTCCTGCCCTTCTTCGCCGACCTGATGAAGGCCCACCCCGCCTTGCGCGACGTGGACTGCTCGCCCGATCTGCGCGCCCGCGCTCGCGCCGAGGTCCTGGGCCGCGTGCGCAACGTCGCCCCCGAGGGCCCGCCGCGCGCCAAGGCCGTCTACAGCGACCTGGGCTTCATCCTCCTGGGCGACGTCCTCGAGCACGTCTCCGGCACGCCCCTCGACCGCCTCTTCCTGGAACGCGTCGCCCGGCCCCTCGAGCTCGACGCCGCCTTCCGGCGCCTCTCCGCCGGCGCGCCGCTCCCCACCCACCTCGCCCCCACCGGCCTCTCTCGCCCGCGCGAGCCGGCGCCCGGCCAGGAGGGCCTGTGGGACGTGGACGCGCGGCAGGCGCGCCCCGGCGAGGTCGACGACGACAACGCCTGGGTGATGGACGGGGTCGCTGGCCACGCCGGCCTCTTCGCCACCGCGAAGGACGTGGCGCGCTACGGCCAGGCCATCCTCGACGCCGCCCGCGTGGGCAAGGGCCCCTTCTCGCCGCCCATGCCCTACGGCCCCGACGGCGAGACCCCGGGCAGCACTCGGGCCCTGGGCTTCGACACGCCGTCCGCCGAGGGCGCCTCGTGCGGCTCGCGCTTCGGCCGGGCGGGGCTCAAGGGCGCCATCGGCCACCTGGGCTTCACCGGCACCAGCCTGTGGATCGACCTCGACCGCGAGCTGGTGGTGGCCCTCCTCACCAACCGCGTGAACCTCGGTCGCCAGAACGTCTCCATCCGGGCCTTCCGCCCTCGCTTCCATGACGCCGTGCTCGACGCGCTCGGCCTGCCGTAAGAGAGCTCCATGACCACCGCCGACAACGGCAACGTCCTCGACACCATCGACCCGTCGTCCATCCGCCGCATCCACCTCGTCGGCGTCGCCGGCACCGGCATGGGCAGCTTCGCCGGCATGCTCAAGGCCCAGGGCTACGAGGTCACCGGCAGCGACGAGAACGTCTACCCGCCGATGAGCGACATGCTGAAGGCCTGGGGCATTCAGGCGCTCACCCCCTACTCGAAGGACAACCTGGCCCTCGCCAGGCCCGACCTGGTCATCATCGGCAACGTCATCCGCCGGGTGAACCCCGAGGCCACCGCGGTGCGCGAGCTGGGCCTCAAGCAGATGAGCTTCCCCGCGGCGCTGGGCTCGCTGTTCCTCAAGACCCGCCACTCGGTCGTGGTCGCCGGCACCCACGGCAAGACCACCACCTCGTCGCTGATGGGCCACGTGCTCACCGCGGCCGGGCGCGATCCGACCTTCCTGGTCGGCGGCGTCACCCGGAACTACGCCGGCAACTACCGCCTGGGCAAAGGCCCCCACGTCGTCGTCGAGGGCGACGAGTACGACACCGCGTACTTCGACAAGGGCCCCAAGTTCCTCCACTACCAGCCGCGCACCGTCATCCTCACCTCGGTGGAGCTGGATCACGCCGACATCTACCGGGACCTCGCGCACTACGAGTCCTCTTTCGAGAAGCTGGTGGCGCTGGTGCCCGAGGACGGCCTCCTCGCGGTCAGCGCCAGCTACCCGAACGCGGTTCGCCTCGCGAAGAAGAGCGCCTCGAAGGTGGTGACCTACTCGTCGAAGCCCGGCGTGGAGGCCGACCTCACCGCCAGGGACCTGGTCTTCGGCTCCTTCGGCGCGCGCTTCCAGGTGGTGGAGCGCGGCGAGGCGAGAGGCGAGCTCCTTCTGCCCATGGGTGGCCTGCACAACGTGGAGAACGCCCTCGGCGTGGTCGCCGCCGCGCTCTCTTTGGGCCTGTCCCTCGACGAGGTGCGCCAGGGCTTCGCGAGCTTCGAGGGCGTGAAGCGCCGCCAGGAGCCCCGGGGCGAGCCCAAGGGCATCCTGGTCATCGACGACTTCGCCCACCACCCCACCGCGGTGAAGGAGACCATCGTCGCTATTCGCGGCCGCTACCCCGGCCGGCGGCTGTGGGCCGTCTTCGAGCCCCGCTCCAACACCTCGCGGCGCAACATCCACCAGAAGGACTACGCCGGGGCCTTCGACGGCGCGGCGCGCGCCAGCATCAAGGTGCCCGAGCGCCACGACAAGATCCCCGAAGGCGAGGAGCTCGACGTGCCGCGCCTGGGGCGCGAGCTCACCGCGCACGGCATTCCCACCTTCACCGCCCAGACCGTCGACGCCCTGCTCGACGAGGTGGCGCAGGGCGCCCGGCCCCAAGACGTCCTCCTGGTGATGAGCAACGGCGCCTTCGGTGGTTTCATCGACAAGCTCTTGTCGCGGCTCGCTTCTCGCGAGGAATGACCCGATGCGCGTCCTCCCTCTCTTGGCCGGCGTCCTCGTGTCGGGTTGCCTCGTGCCGCAGGCGCCGCCTCCGCTCGCCGGGCCCGGTGGCCCGGGGAAGGGCGCCGTCACCCCCGCGAAGGGCGCGCTGGAGCTGACCCTCAAGACGTGGCCCGACGGCGCCCCCTGGCACCTCTCCAGCGAGCGCGGCCACGTGGTGCTGCTCGACGTGTGGGCCACCTGGTGCGAGCCCTGCAAGGACTCGCTGCCCCTCTACGAAGATCTCCTCAAGCAGTACGGCGCGAAGGGCCTGGTGGTCTACGCCATCAACGTCGACGCCGACCCTCGGGAGGTGGCGCGCTTCCTGGCCCAGAACCGCCTCTCGTTGCCCATCCTGGCTGACCCGGAGGCGCGGGTGTCGGAGGTGGAGCTCAAGGTGAAGATGATGCCCACCTCGCTGCTCATCGATCGCACCGGCGTGGTGCGCCAGGTGAACGAGGGCTTCGCCGAGGAGCTGGTGTCGAAGTACGTCACCACCATCGAGGCCCTGCTCGCGGAGAAGGCCCCGTGACGCCCCAGGAGCTGCTCGACGTCGCGGTGGAGGCGGCGGCGAGCGCCGGGGCCCTGCTGGCGGCCAAGTTCGAGGGCGTGCGCACCGTCGAGCACAAGGGGCAGAGGAAGATCGACCTCGTCACCGACGCCGACAAGGCCAGCGAAGCGGTCATCCTCGAGGTCCTCCAGAAGCGGTGCCCCACCCACGCGGTGGTGGCCGAGGAGAGCGGCGAGCGGGCGGGGGAGGGCGGCTACACCTGGTTCGTCGATCCGCTCGACGGCACCACCAACTACGCCCACAAAGTGCCGCATTTCTGCGTGACCCTCGCGGTGGAGGGGCCGGTGGAGGGCGGAGGGCGAGCGCTGTTGGCCGGGGTGGTCTTCGAGCCCCTGCGCAACGAGCGCTTCGTCGCCACGCGCGGTGGGGGCGCGTGGCTCGGCGCGCGGCGCCTCTCGGTCTCCGACACGGCGCTGCTCGACGAGGCGCTGGTCTGCACCGGCTTCCCCTACGACGTGCACGAGCGGCCGAGCGCGCCGGTGGGGTTGCTCAGCCAGGTGATTCGCCAGGTGCAGGGCATCCGGCGCATGGGCTCGGCCGCGCTCGACCTGGCCTACGTGGCCTCGGGCCGCTTCGACGGCTACTTCGAGCTGGGCCTCAAGCCCTGGGACGTGGCCGCGGGCGCCTTGCTCGTGGCCGAGGCGGGCGGAAGCATGACCCGCGTCGACGGCGCGCCCTTCGAGGTGCGGTGCGGCGACGTGCTCGCGGCGAACCACCGGCTCGGCCCCGACCTCGCCGCGCAGTGCGCGAGCGTCCTCGGGGGCCTGGGGTGGGCGCCGAGCCGTTTCGGAACGCGGCCCTCGAGCGCGGGGGCGCCCGGCGCCGGGCGCTAGAGAATCGCCTCGGGCACGAAGATGATGTCGCCCGGGAGCACGGGGAAGTTCCGCTCCCGGCCGTTGACGATGTCGTCCACGTGCACCGGCTGCTTGAGCTCCTTCCCCTCGACGACCCGGGTGACGGTCACCGAGTTCTTCGAGGCGGTGCGGAGCATGCCGCCGGCCTGGCTCACGGCGTGGATGATGGTCATGCCGTCTTCGAAGGGGTACGCGCCCGGCTTCGACACCTCGCCGAACACGAAGACCTTCTTGGAGTTGAACTCCTTCACCAGCACCGACACCTGCGGCCGCCGGAGGAAGCCCGCCTTGAGGCACTTCTCCAGGGCCTCGGAGACCCGCGCGCCGGTGAGCCCCACCACCTTCACCCGACCGCAGAGGGGGAAGTCGATGCTGCCCTCGGAGGAGACCCGGTACACGCCGGAGAGATCGGCCTCCTGGTACACCCGGATCTCGAGCACGTCGTTCTTGCCCAATTCGCCAGCGGTGATCGTCGCCGTCGCGTTGGGGTCGGCGAGCGGCGCCACCAACGGCCGGGGTGGCACGCAGGCCGCGCTGGCAGTGACGACGAACGCGACGAGGGCCCAGTGCCGCATGGCGCTCAGTAGCGGAAGGTCAAACGAAGCAGCGCCTCGTGCCGCACGTAGTTGATCGACTGCGCCGTGAGGGACGAGGTGCGCAGCGAGCCGATGTAACCGAGGCCCACCTGGAACCACGACGCCACGTCGAAGTAGGGCGCCAGGCTCGCCGAGAAGACGAGGTCGTTGCGCGCGTTCACGGCGAACGAGAGGTAGTCGAAGTTCACCGACCCGACGATCATCAACCGGCCGCCCATCAACCCCACCCGCGCCGCGACGTAGCCGCGATCGTCGATGAAGTTGCCGTAGGCAGGCACCGGCTGAAGGGTGCGGAGGTAGCCCGCGCCGATGCGCGTGTCGTTGCCCGTCAGGTAGCTCATCTCGCCGTTGGCGATGAAGGTGTTCAGCTTGCCCGAGAAGTCCCCGCCGTAGCCCGCCAACGCCGTCAGCGAGATGTGCGGAGAGATGAGGCCGACGATGCCCGTCTGGGCGTTCAAGATCATCGCCGTCGGGTTCGCCGTCTGGTTCAACAGGTACGTGCGCCAGTCGAACGAGGCGTTCAGCACGATCGCCGTCTTGGGGAGGAACTTCCACCGGTTCGCCAACCCGAACGTCAGGTTGGAGTAGTTCATCTGGTTGACGAGCGAGGGGGTGCAGGTGATGTCCGAAGGAGCGCAACCCGGCAGGCTGGTCGCGAGCACCAGGGGGTCGAAGAGCTCGAGCTGCCAGGACACTCGCGGGGTGATCTCCAGCGCCCGGCCGCCGGGGTGAATCGGCACGGCGAGGGTGGCGTTGTTGTAGAGCGAGACCACGCCGACGCCCACCGCGGGGTTCTGCGTGCGGTCCGACCGAATCAAGGAGTCGCTGACCTGCACCTCGACCGCGCCGTCGCGGTTGAAGGCGGTGTTGAGCAGCGCCTGACCCTGAAACCGAGACAGCGCGCTGTCCCCTTTGAACAGGAGCCCCGTGTAGTAGAGGTACTCCAGGGCCCCGTTGAAGTTGACCAGCGATGACGTCGTGTCTTGCGCGAAGGTCAGCCCGGGCCGGAAGTGCAGAATCACGTCTGACGTCGGCAGGGGCGTGCCACCAGGTACGCCGCTGTAGAAACCGATCAGCGAGTCGTAGCGGGTGTCGACGTCGAAGAACGGGTGCAGCCGGCCTTCGCCGATCTTGACCCCCACCGGCTGCGGCACCGCCGACTGCGCCGACGCGGGGAGCGCCACGCTGAGAATCAGCGCCCCCGCGATCAGCACGAGGCGACGCCACACGGTGTCTGGTGCTGTTCCCCTCTCCAGCGTCATGGGTCGTTGGCGCTTAGCACACCCGGCCGGTGCACCAAGCTTTCATTGGTCTACAGCGTTGGGCTCGCTGGCGGAGGACGACTGTCTATGGGTGTTGGCGTGGTGACCTGCGTCACATCGCCTGGTGGCAGGTACTCGGGCTCTTGGATCTCGATGTTCATCTTCTCGTCGGTGCGGAACGCGAGCTGGCCGATGCACTCCTCGGCCTCGCTGCGGAGCTGATCCACCTTCGAGCGGGCGATGGTCACCTTGGTGAACTCGTGCTCGGCGCCGCCCGTCTCCTTCTTGGCGATCGCCTCCTGCAGCGCCACGTCCGACTGCTCGGAGATGCGCAACAGGCCCTTGATCTGGGTGAGCTTCTCGTTGACGCAGTTCAGCTTCACCACGTCCTTGGTGTTGCGGGCCTCTTCGAGCTTGCCGAGCACGTCCTTCAGCGCGGTGCGCATCTTGGCCACCGACTCGGAGCTCACCCGCAGCTTCTCGGCGTCGGGAATCTTCGACGCGTCGTTGACCTCGGCCGGCGGGGCGCCGGGGGTCTGCGCAAGCGCGGAACCCGCCGTGAGCACTGCCGTGAGGACCCACGTCTTCATGAAGTCGTTCCCAGATTCCCCACCGCCCGAACGAGCGGAAGCTGCGGCAATGTAAAGGGCATGACGCTCTCAGTCAATGGATAGGGCGGGCACGATTCCAGTGCCCTTACAGTCCAAACAGTACCCGGGAGAGGCGAGCTCATTCACGGCGCGGACGCGCTGGTGCCCCGCGTCGCCAGCCGCGTGTTGGCCTCGCGCAGCCGCGCCGAGAGCATGCGGGCGATGTTGATGATGACGAACGTGAACCCGTCGCGGTGCTGCTTGCGGAAGGTGGTCAGGTTCTCGGCCGTGAGGTGCAACAGGGTGCAGTCGGTCTTCGCCTTCACCGTCGCGGAGCGGTACTCCTTGTCGATGAGGCTCATCTCCCCGAAGAACTGCCCCTGGCCGAGGGTGGCGATGGTGACGGCTTTGCCGCCGGCGTCGCGGCGAACGACTTCCGCCTCGCCGTTGGCGATGACGTAGACCGCGTCGCCGAGCTCACCCTCTTCGAAGATCACCTGCCCCGCGGACACGGTCTTCGGTCGCGAGAGGTCGGCGACGTAGTCGAGCTCCTCGTTCGAGAGCATCTCGAACAGAGGCGAACCCGAGAGAATGGACACCTTGTCCATGGCGGCTCCTGGTCATGCCACGGGGCGAGGACGGCTCTCGCCACGGCGGCCCTTCAAGAAGTACTCGTCGAAGCGGCGGTCACCCTCTTCGAGCGAGAGCGGCTGGGCGCGCGCCGGCTCGAGGAACGAGGCGCCCCGGGCGCGGTCCACCGAGTAGACCGACAGCGCTCGCACCTCGACGTTGTAGCTCGACGGGTCGGTCGACAGCGCGATGGCGTAGGCGTGGCGCTGATCGTCGCGGTGCCGGAAGTAGACGAAGTCGGTGCCGGCGCTGCAGCCGAAGCGCTCGGCGGCGGCGGCGCGGGTGGCCTTGAGCTTCTCGCGGGTCGCGTCCACCGAAGCCGACGCGGCCTCCACCTCGGCGCGAAGGCCCTGCACCTGCTTCTTCCGCTCCTCCGCCTGGGCGAAGGCTTGCTCGGCCAGGCCGCGCACCTTTTTGGCCTGCATCTTCTCCTCGGCCATGAGCAACGAGACCTCGGCGGAGCGCGTCCACAGCCGCTCCACCTCGTCCCACAGTCGCGCCTTGCGCGCCTCTTCCTTGGTGTAGTCGTCCTTGAGCGAGGCCTGGCGCTTCTCCAGCGCCACGATCTCGTCGGCGGGGCGCTTGGCCTGCTTCGCGTCCTCCACGGCCTTCTCCGCGGCGCCGAGGCGGTACCAGAGCTCGCTCGTCTTGAAGCGGCCCTCCTCGAAGGCGGCGACGCCGGGGAAGCTCTTGTTCTCGAGCTCCTCGGCCTCGGCGAGCATCTGGGCGCTCTGGTCCTCGTGCTCGCCCGCCCGGTAGAGCGTGTCGATGGCGTTCTTCTGCGCCAGCTCGGCGCGGAACTCCATCAGGTGCAGGTGGCCGAGCAGCTCGTCGCGCTTCGCCTCGACGTCCTTGAGCTTCTCGCGGAGATCGACGAGCTCCTTGAACCACGCCTGGAACTCCGGCGAGGCCACGAGGCTGCGAACTTCGGTGAGTCGACGGGCTTTCATCCCCGCGAGAACCTTGCCACGACCCGGCGCCCCATGGGAACCGTGAAGTGGCCGGCGTTCGTTACGACGCGGGGCTGAAGACGAAGGGGTACGCGACCGGCACTTCGGAAGGCGGCTTGAAGGGGAAGGCCCAGCCGCGGATGACGGTGCGGATGCAGCTGCCGACCGCCTCGTTGCCGAGGGTGTTCTCCTCGATCTCGATCTCCGAGGTGCGGCCCGAGGTGGTGATGTTGAAGCGCACCACCACCTTGCCCTTGAGGCTCGGGTTGCGCTTCAGCTCCTTCTCGTAGCAGCTCTGGATGGCGGCCTTGCGGGCGCGCACGAAGGACGCGAGCTTCTCGCGGTCGACGTCGGCGCTCTCGACCTCGGGTGCCGCGTCGGCGACCTTGCCGCGCACCTGCACCACCGTGCGCTCACCCACGCCGACGTTGCCGCCGCCGCTGGTGGCGAGATCGCCGATGGTGGCCGCCGTGCCCGCAGCGCCACCCTTGGGGCCGCCGGCGGCGAGGTTGTCGGCGTTGGCTGTGCCGACGCCGGCCGCGCCCTGCAGCGCGCTGGCCACGTCGCCCACGCCCGACGAGGCGCCGAGCACGTCGGCGATGGCGCCGCCGCCGCCGCCCTCGGAGCCGATGATCTTGAGCAGGCCCTTCGACGCCACCTTCGCCGCCACCTCGGCCTTGTGCTCCGCGGAGGTCGCCGGCTTCGGCTTGTCGGCCTCGGCGGTCTTCTCCGCCTTCTTCTCCACCTTCTCCGGGCCCTTGGCCTCTTCGACCTTCTTCTCGGGCTTCTTGATCTCCACCGGCATCATCGCCTTGACGAAGCGGTCGGGCAGCTCGTCGAGGGCGAGCTCGCGCTCCTCGGGCATCGGCTGGCAGGCGATGAAGCTCGCGCCGGAGAAGTGGATGAAGATCGAGATGCCGAGGATCAGGAAGAAGAACTGATCGATGCCCGCCAGCACGCTGCCCTTCACGTTGTCCGGCAACTCGGGCTTGGGCGGCTCGGGGGGCGGGGTGACGAACTGGAACAACAACGACACTTCGCCCAGCGTCACGCGGCCCTTGGAGCCGTCGTTGAGCGGCAGGACGAAGAACTCGCCACGGGGCTTGGCGAGGCCCTGCTCGATGGCCTGCTGAAGGCTCACGTCGGCGCCGTTCACCTGCGCGCGGCCGTCCATCTCCTTCTTGTAGACGAGGGAGTACGCGCCGTTGACGAGCTCGAAGAGGGTGAACGACGGCGGCAGGTTCGAAACCGGCACCACGAAGGTGTTCCGCTCGTCGGTGCCCACCGTCACCGGGACGCGCTTCTTGAGCGTGCGGTCTTCGGTGATCTTGCTGCCCTGGATGAGGGCGACCCGGATGTTCTTCAAGACGGCCGGAGGCGGCATGGTGCTCTCTTGGACAACGACGTCCGCGGAAGGTTCCCGCGCTCAAGCGGCGGGTAGCATCAAAACAGGTCGGATCTAGTCAGGTTTTTCGCCTGCCTCAAGGAGTTCGAGGGGGCCTGACCGGATGGGGCGGTCGCCGACAGGGGATCAGAATGCGTCCTTGTCGACGCTCTTCTCGACCTTGGGAATGAAGGTCTCGCCGCGGTTCAACTCGTCGAAGTTCAAGGTCGAACGCTGCAGCATGTAGAAGGCCTGCGGCTTCTGAATGCGGCCCTCGACGGTGATGGCGTCGAGCCGAATGACCTTCTTCTTCTTCGCGCCGCCACCCGCGGGCGCCGCCTTGTCCTCGGCGAAGACCTGGCCAGCGAGGGCCAGCGAGAGGAAGAGGAGGGTGGCGCGGAGGCATCTCATTTGTCGTCGTCCTGCAGCTTACCCGAGGCGGGCGTCGCCTTGGGAGGGGCGGCCACGGGGGCCGCGGTCGGGGTGGGGCCCGAGTCGTCGTCGCCGAGCTTGGCGGCCGGCTTCTTCCCGGCCTTCTTGGCCGCGGCCTCGTCCTTGGCCTTCTGCGCCGCCGCGAGCCTGGCCTGCTTCTCGGCTTCCTTCTTGGCGGCGGCCTCCTCCTTCGCCTTCTGGGCCGCTTCGAGCTTGGCCTGCCGGGCGGCCTCCGCCTCTTCCTTGGCCTTCTGGGCAGCCTCGAGCCTGGCCTGCTTCTCGGCCTCCTTCTTGGCGGCGGCCTCGCCCTGCGCCTTGCGGATCGCCTCGAGCTTGGCCTGCTTGGCGGCCTCGGCCTCCTCCTTGGCCTTCTTCTGCGCCTCCAGCTTGGCCTGCTTCTCGGCCTCCTTCTTCGCCGCGGCCTCGTCCTTCGCCTTCTGAGCCGCCTCGAGCTTGGCCTGCTTCTCCGCGTCGGCCTTGGCCTTCGCCTCCGCCTTGGCGGCCGCCTCGGCCTCCGCCTTCGCCTTGGCCTCCGCGTCGGCCTTGGCCTTCGCCTCCGCCTCCGCGGCGGCCTTGGCCTCGGCCTCGGCCTTCTTCTTGGCCTCTTCCTCGGCCTTCTTCGCGGCCTCTGCCTTGCGCAGCGCGTCCTTCTTCTCGCGCTCGCGGCGGCGGGTCTCCTTGTCGAGGCACTTCTGGCCGTCCTTGACGTAGGTGTCGACGCGATCGTCCTTGCCGCCCTTGTCCTTGTACTGGTTCAGGAAGGTGATGGCCGTGTTGCACCGCTCCAGCACGTCCATGTCCTTGGTGTCCCAGTCCAGGTAGAGGATGCCGAGGTTGAAGTAGACGTCGGCGAGGTCGGGCTTCACCTTCTTGACCTTCTCGTACTCGGCGATGGCCTTCTGAATGTCGAGCTTGCCGCGGTAGGCGTTGCCGAGGTTCAGGTGCGCCATGAGGAACTCGGGCGCGGCGGCGGTGGCGGCCTCCAGCTCCTTCACCGCGTTCTCGTAGTCCTGGGCGTCGTTGAGCATGGCGCCGTAGTTGTTGCGCGCCTCGGCGTAGTCGGGCTTGAGCTGCGACGCCTTCTGGAAGGCCTCCAGCGCCAGCGGCCTCTCCTTGCGCTGCAGGTAGATGAGGCCGAGCGCGTTCTGGGTCGCGGGGTCGTTGGGGTCGATGGTGCGCGCGTTCTCGAGCACCAGGCGGGCGAGCTCGATCTTCCCCTCGCGCAGGTAGACCTGGGCGAGCAGCTGCATCGCGCGCACGTTGCGCTCGTCGCTCTTGAGCACCTTCTTCGCCTCGTTGGCGGCGGAGTCGAGCTTCGCCTGCTGAATGAGCGCGTAGACCAGCGCGTTGCGCGGGCCGATGGCGGCGGGGTTCTGCGCGATGCTGATGCGCAGCTCGTTCTCCACCGCCGAGCACTTGGTCATGCGGCAGGAGAGGCGGGCCAGGTTGTCCCACGCGGCGTCCTGCGAGCCATCGATGCCCAGCGCTCTGCGGTAGGCGCTCTCGGCGGCGGAGAAGTCGCCCCGGCGCTCGTTGATCAGGCCCAGGTTGTTCCAGGCGTAGGCGGCCTTGTCGCTGCGTCCGACCACGTCCTTGAAGGCCTTCTCGGCGGTCTCGACGTCGCCGGAGTTGATCGCCTGCACGCCCTCCTTGAAGCGGTCCTGCGTCGACTGATCGAAGGCCGGCTTGGGCGGCTCCGGAGGCGCTGCGGGAGCGGCGGCGGGGGGCGCGGCGACCTCTCCACCCACGGCGGGCTGTTCGGTCTTGGCGGCCTCGGGCTTCGCCGCCTCGGCGGCCGGGGTGGCGGCGAGCGAGCTCTTGGGCTGGTACGGCACGTCGGGCGTATCGCCCGCGGGCACCACGGCGGCCGGCGACGGCGCCTTCTTCTCCGGCGCGGTGGTGGTGCAGCCTTGGGCCAGCGCGGCGAGGGCCGCGGCGAGGAGGACGCGCTTCACTTCTCGTCCTCCTTCAGCTTCTGCGGCGCGGCGGTCGCGCGGATGTTGCCCTCGACCGTGGACACGACGCCGTCGGGGTAGACCAGCTCAGTGGCGATGCTTTCCTTCGGCTCCTTGAGCACCGGGTAGTCCTTGGGGCGGAAGCGGTTCAGGGACTCCAGCGTGCGGCGCGTCCACTCGTTGGAGACGTGCATGTCGCGCGCGGCCTTGATGGTCTGGATGTAGTTGTCGACGGCCTTGTCCTCGAGGGCCACGGTCTGCTGCGAGAGGATGTCCTGGTAGGCCGCCACCGCCTCGTCGCCGAGCCGCTTCACCTCGGCGGGCACCGGGGTCTCCATGATGGTCTGGGCGAAGCGCTCCAGGGCGTAGCCCTTGCGGTAGAACGCCGCGAGGATCCACTCCGCGCGCTTGTACTTCATCACCGTGTCGTAGGCGGCCTGGGCCTTCTTCACCGCCTCGGCCTTGCCCTTGAACGCCTTCTCCAGCGCCTTGCCGGTGCCGGAGATCTTGATCCGGTCGACGTCGGCGAAGACCTTCTCCGCGAGCTGGAAGCGGCTGAAGGCGGCGGCCTCGGCGGCGATGGGGTTCTTGTCGGGCGCCAGGTTCCTCCGGTCGTAGTCGTCGGCGCAGGCCTCGTAGGCCTTCTTGGCCTCGGTCTCTTTCTTCAGCTTGGTCCACGCGTCGGCGATGCGCTTCTTGGCGTCGACCACCAGCTCGACCTGCGCGGGCTTGCTGCCGTTCTTCTGAATGAACTCCTGCAGGGCGGCGATCTCCTTCGGGTAGTCGCTCTGCTTCTCGTAGATGAGGGCGGCGCGGAACTGGTTCTTCGGTGCGTCCTCGCTCTGCGGGTAGAGGTCGGCGTAGCGCAGGTACGCGAGCGCGGCCTCGTTGTAGCGCTGCAGGCCCTCGAGCAGGCGGGCGGTGTTGTAGAGCGCCGCCTCGCGGTCCTTGGAGTCTTTGTATTCCTTGACCAGCTTCTGGTAGTTGTCGATGGCCTTGTCGAAGTCGTACGACTTCTCGGCGTTCACCGCGACGCGGAAGAGGGCGGCCGGGGCGAGCTTCGAGGTCGGGTACTCGCGGAAGATGCGCTCGTAGAGCCGCAGGGCGGAGTCGAAGCGCTGCACGTTCTCGTAGCAGACGGCCGCGTTGTTGAGCGACTTGTCGGCGAACTCGTGCTTCGGCGCCTCGTCGACGAGGTCGATGTACTTGCGCGCCGCGGCGTCGTACTCGCCCTTCGCCATCAGCTCCTCGGCGAGCTTGAAGCGGCCGCCGAGCTTGAACTTGATGAGGTTGGTGTAGAGCTCGCTCTTCTTGTCGACGACCGGCGACTTCGACATGCGGTCGGCGACCTCTTCGACCTTCGCCCAGTTCTTGTCGATGAGGTACGACTCGACGATGAGGTTGACCGCGTACTTCGCCACCTCGCTCTTGCCGTAGGTGACGACGATGGCCTCGAAGCGCTTGCGCGCCTCGTCGAGCATGTTGTGGGTGAAGTAGAGCTCGGCGATCTTGTAGGCGATGGCGGGGTTCTTCTCGTCGTCGGGCTTGGCCTTCTCGAGGTACTTCTCGGACGACGCGATCAGCTGCTTCTCGATCTCCGCGAACTCGATGGGGACGAGCTGCTCCCCCGGCGGGCGCTTGTCGGAGGTGAGCACCGGGTAGTCCTTCACCGTGCCGTTCTTCTTCTCGATCTCGTACTCCTTCTGGAGCGAGACCACGGCCGACAGCGACGCCTCCATCTGGTGCGAGTTGTCCTGCGACGAGTCGCGCACCGCGGCGAAGTGCTTGGCGGCCTCGGAGAACTGGAAGGAGTTGTAGAGACAGTCGGCCCAGTAGAACTCCATGTCGTAGGCGTTCTTGGAGCGCGGGAAGCGGCCGAGGTAGGTGCCGTAGGCCTTGGCGGCGGTCTCGAAGGCCGTCTTCGCCAGGTCGAACTTGCCGTCGTTCTTGTACGCGACCGCCTGCTGGTGATGGTAGATGGCCGTCGAGTACAGGCTCTTCTCCGCGAGCTCGGCGGCGGCCTGCACCACGTCGGGATCGTGTTTCCACTTCTCGTGCCAGGGCGTGCCCTGCACGAACATGTTGGAGAGCTTCGACGACTCCGCGAAGGCCTCGTCGAGCTTCCGGTCGCGCTCGTAGGCCTGCACGATGCGCTGCTGAATCTGCGGCGCTTCCTTGGCCAGCGGGTCCTTCTGCAAGACGAGCCGGTAGGCCTCGATGGCCTCGGGGTGCTTGGTCTGGTCGAAGTAGATGTCGGCCATGCGCCGGTAGATCTCGCCCTCGTAGGCGCGGCCGCCGAGCTTGGCGAACTTCTCCTGGGCCTTGGCCAAGGAGCCCCACTTCTCGTCGACGAAGGAGACGGCGGTGTACTGAATGGCCTCGGCGCGAAGATCGCCGCCCACCACCTCGTCGCCGCGCTTCCGCGCCTGCTCCTGGTAGAAGTCGATGAGGACGAGGAAGCGATCGACGGCGTCGTCGAACTTGTCCATTCGGTAATACGTCCACCCGAGCTTGTAGAGCGCCTTGTCGTAGAGCGGGTGCTTCTCGTCGGCCACCGCGTGCTCGTAGGCCTCGACGGCCTTGGGTAGGGGGTCTTCCTTGTCGGCCGGCGCGTCGAAGTAGTACTCGCCGATGCGCATCCACGCCTCGGTGGTGAACTTCGACTTCGGGTAGAGGGCGATCAGCTTCTGGTAGTGGGTGCGCGCCTTCTCGAAGTCCTCCTGCTTCTCCTCGCAGTAGCCGAGCAGGTAGTAGGACGCGTCGTTGAGCTTGTAGCTGGGGAAGTCGCTGATCAGCTTCTGGTACAGCGCGATCGACTTGGAGAAGTCGACGCTGGGCGCGGCCGGCGGGGTGGGGTTCTTCTCCGGGTCGAGCTTCTTCAGCGTCTCCTCGTACTCGCGCATCGCGACGTTGTTCTCGTCGGTGGAGCGCTCGTAGTAGAGCTCCGCCAGGCGGAACAT
>JBBIOE010000153.1:0-20266 GCA_037443525.1 Archangiaceae bacterium
ACCTCGTCTCCACCTGGACCCGCGTGTACTTCGACGCCCGGGTGTGGAAGGCGCGGCCGTGGGCGCTCCTGGGCGTGCCGCTCCTCGTCTTCGCGGCGGTGTTCACCATCACCTGGCAGCTCGAGGGCGTGGGCCATCGCCTCCTCGACAGCGCCATCCTCTACTGGGCGACCTGGCACTTCGTGGCCCAGAACTGGGGCCTGTTGCGCATCTACCAGCGCAAGTCGGGCGAGCCGGAGACGTCGTGGGCCGTGAGGCTCGAGCGGCCCATCTTGCTCATGTCGGTCGCGTGGTGCCTCTTCACCCGCCTGGACACCGGGCCGCGGGTGCTCTTCGGCGCCGAGGTGTTCTGGCTCCCCCTGCCGAAGCCTTTGCTCGACGGCTTGCTCCTCTGGCTCGTGGGGCTGTCCGTCGCCTACCTGGTCCTGCGCGTCCGGGCGCACCGCGCGCCCCATGGCCGGGCGGGGTGGGTTCGGGCCGCGTTCCTGGCCTGCTCCTTCCTGGGGTTCTTCGTGCCGTTCCAGTGCATCACCACCGACGACACCTCGGCCTTCGCCGCCGCGGCCTGGTGGCACGGCATTCAGTACCTGGGCATCGTGCGGCACTTCCACGTCAACGCCTGGAAGGCGGGCGTGGACCCGAAGGCCCGCGTCGTCTCCTGGCTCGGGCAGCCCGGCCTCGGCCGCGCGGCGCTCTACCTGGCGCTGCTCTGGGCGCTGGCCGGCGCCGTCTACGGCGTCATCTGGGCGCTCTCGCTGGTGACCCGGTGGGGCTTCTTCGAATGGGCCGGCGTCGTCTGGGCCAGCCTCACGCTCTCGCACTACTGGCTCGACGGCGTCATCTGGAAGCTGCGCCGGCCGGAGATCGCCCAGACCGTCGGCCTCGACGTGCCCGCGCTTCAGCCGAGCCGCGGCGCGCCGAGCGTCGCCGCGTAGACTGCGCCAACGGGATCAGAACACGAAGGCCAGGCCCGCGAACGGGCCCTGGAACGTGTCGACGTGGCGCACCTGATCCACGATTCCCTGATCGTCGAGCACCTGCGTGCGCCACCCGGCGCGGAGCCCGAGCGCGCCCAGGCCCACCGCGAGGTTCGCCCGGTAGTCGAGCTGCCGGTAGGGGTACGGCGTCATGGTCACCGCGCCTTCGAGCGCGAAGGGCCCGCCGATCCACAGCGTGCCGGAGACACCGCCGGTGGGGCCCAACGCCACCAGGTCCTGCGCGAACACCGTGTCCGCGCCGGCCTCGAGGCGCAGGCGGCCGTAGCGCCCGGTGAGGAAGGCGAAGGTCAGGTGCAGGTTGAGCTGCTGAATCGAGTCGGTGTTGCCCGAGCCGTCGTCCGCGAGCAGCGAGAGCGAGTAGCCGGTGGCGGAGAAGCCCCAGCGCTCGCCCTCGAAGGCCGCCGCGACGCCCAAGGACGTACCCGTCGCGGTGCGCACCATCAGCTGCGCCTCTCCAGAGGCGGTGACGCGAATCTCGGCTGGCTCCTCCACCACCGCGGGCGCGGCGGTGGTCGCGTAGACCGGCCCCGGCGTGGCCCAGTAGGTGCCGTAACCGTAGCCGTACGAGGGCACGAAGAAGCCCGAGTAGAAGCCGTAGCGGTACGGCCGGTAGCCGGAGTCGTAGCTCGAGTACCCGCCGGAGGAGCCACTCGAATACGAGCTCGACGCGCCCCCGGAAGAGCTCGACGAGCCGTGGGAGACGGGCACCGCGCCGTGGGTGGTGCTCGAGGAGCGTGACGACGACGAAGACGACGAGCGGCCCGAGGAGCCAGACGAGCCGGAAGACCCGCCCTTGCCGAAGCGTGCCTCCGCGGGCGTCGAGAGAAGCGCCACCACCGCCACCGTCACGGAGAAGATTCGTGCCGTCATACGAGACTCCTTCGAACTGACATTACGCCGCGTCGGTGGAAATATTCACCTGCCGACGCTTCCTGAGAGGTCCTCGAGTGCCGGAGTACCCCGACATCACCGTGTACGTCGAGCACCTCCAGCGGCGGGTGGTGGGGCAGCAGCTCTTGAAGGTCCGTTTGGGGAGTCCCTTCGTCTTGCGCTCGGTGGAGCCGCCCCTCGCTGCCCTGGAGGGCCGCGCCGTCACCGGTGTTCGCCGCTTGGGCAAGCGCATCGTCCTCGCCCTCGAAGGCGACCTGTTCCTCGTCATCCACCTGATGGTGGCCGGGCGGCTCTTCTGGAAGGCGCCGGGCGCGAAGCTCGCGGGGAAAGCGGGCCTGGCCGCGTTCGATTTCCCGAACGGAACGCTGCTCCTCACCGAGGTCTCCACCAAGAAGCGCGCGTCCCTGCACGCGGTGCTGTCAGAGGCGGGCCTGCGCACCTTCGACCGCGGCGGGCTGGAGGTGCTGACGGCCCACCTCGACGACTTCGCCTCCCGCTTGCGTCTCGAGAACCACACCTTGAAGCGCACCCTCACCGACCCGAGGCTCTTCTCGGCCATCGGCAACGCGTACTCCGACGAGATCCTCCACCGCGCGAAGCTGTCTCCGGTCAAGCAGACCAAGACCCTCACCGGCGAGGAGATCGGCCGGCTCTACGAGGCGACCCGCGAGGTGCTCACCGAGTGGGCCCAGCGGCTCCGGGAGGAGGCCGGCGACGACTTCCCCGAGAAGGTCACTGCGTTCCGGCCCCAGATGGCGGTGCACGGGCGGCACCGGCAGCCGTGCCCGGTGTGCGGCTCGGCGGTGCAGCGCATCGTCTACGCCGAGAACGAGACCAACTACTGCCCCCGCTGCCAGACCGGCGGCCACCTCCTCGCCGACCGCTCGCTGAGCCGGCTGCTCAAGGAAGATTGGCCCAAGACCCAAGAGGAGCTGGAGGAATATGTGGCCTCGAGGGGAGGCCCACGCTAGGAGCGGTGCTCGCGAATGCTCGGTGTGACTTCGGTACTTTCCTGGTCGCGCGGTCCCGCCGTCGCGCTCGCGTTCGTCGCCTTCGCCGCGCACGCCGAGACGACGGTGTGGCTGGTGCGCCCGCTCTACCCAGGCCAGGAAGCGCTGGTGGAGAAGACCGAGCGCGGGCTCGATCGGCTGCTCACCGGCGACGCGCGCAAGGACTCCCTCATCGGCGCGAGGGAGCTCGCCGGCGCGCTCAAGGGCAAGACCGGCGAAGAGGTGCCCTGCCTGTCGGGTGACGCGCGCTGCGCCGATCCCACCGACGCCTACGTCGCCTCGCTCGGCTTCGGCCGGGTGATGATGATCATGGGCGGCCAGGACGAGGTCGGCTTCAAGTTCAAGGTCGCCTCCTACGACCCGCGCACCGGCAAGTCGGCGCTCGCCACGGCCACCAACCCCGTCCTGGAGAAGGCGCTGCTCGGCGCGGTGGTGAAGGTCTTCCCCGCCAGCGCCACCCTGGACGTGAAGTCGACGCCCTCGGGCGCCACCGTCTACGTGGACGATCAGAAGATGGGCACCACGCCCCTGTCGACCCAGGTGCTGCCGGGCGAGCACGTCGTGCGCCTGGATCTCAAGCTCCACCAGGGCGTGGAGGAGAACCTCTTCATCCCCATTCGCGGCGCGGCCACTCTCGACAAGCTCCTCGAGAAGGTCACCGCGCGGGTGATCGTCACCGCCAGCCCAGCCGGCACCTCCATCGCCATCGACGGCCAGGTGCTGGGCAAGGATCGCGTCGATCGCGGCATCACCCCCGGCGACCACACCCTGCGTCTCACCGCCGACGGCTACAAGGCCTACGAGCAGACCGTGACGGTGAAGGCCGAAGAGCAGCTCGTGCTCGACAAGATGCTGGAGAAGATCGCCGCCCCCGAGCCGGCGGTGAAGACGGTGGTGATCCACGAGCCGGCCAAGACCGACGTGCCGGTGGTGCGACCGCAGGGCGGGCGAGTGGGGCCGACCCCGGGGCCGCCGATCATCGCCGCGCGCACCGACACGCCCGTGCCGCCCGCGGTGGTGCTGCCGCCCTTGCCCAAGGGGCCGACCGAGTCCGAGATCACGGGCGAGCAGCGCAGCTACTTCCAGTTCGGCTTCCAGTACGCGCGGTTCATGGGCAATTCGCTGGTGGGGCGCCGCTGGGGCACGGCCGGCACCGGGCGCACCGAGACCTTCCTCACCCCCTCGCGCTATCTGGTGGGCGGCGAGGCGGAGTACGGCGCCACCGGGCAGAACTTCGGCCTCTCGGTCATCGGCCTCACCTACCTCACCAACGTCGAGCACGCCGGCATGAGCGTCGGCTTCGCCAAGGGCACCGCGCAGGAGGTCATCGACGGCGTGACCGGGCCCGACGTCATCGATCCGGTGAAGATTCATCTCCTGCAGCTCCGCGCGTTGCAGCCGCTGCTGCGCGTGTGCTTCTGGAAGGTGACGCTGTGGGTGCAGGGCGGCTTCGAGCTCCGCACCGGGCAGATCGTCGAGACCACCAACCCGTTCTACAAGGACGGCTTCATGCCGCTCGACGTGCTGTTCTCGGCGCGCGGCGGCTTCAAGCTGCGGCTCATCGAGGGCTTCTACCTCTACGGCGCCGGCAACTACGCCGTGTACCTGACCGGCGAGACGACGGACTCGGGCGTGCGCTCGGGCAACACGTGGGGCTTCAACTCGGGGTTCGGCTATGGCTTCTGAGCGCGCGAGAGCCATCGTGCTGGCGCTGGCCTGTTCGGCGCTGCCGGCGTTCGCGGAAGCCCTGGTCGGCCCGGGCGTGGGCAACGCCGACACCCTGGTCTCCGAGGGCAGCAAGCTCTTCAACCGCAAGGACTACGCCGGCGCGTCCGCGAACCTGCTCAAGGCCACCCGCGCCAGCCCCGCGACCCTGTCGACGTACCTGCAGCTCGCGCGCGCCTCGCTCCTCGACAAGCAGCTCACCCGCGCCTGCTACGCCTACCGCGTCTACCTGAAGGCCTCGCCCGACACGCCCGATCGCAAGAAGGCCTCGGCGGAGAGCGATCAGTGCGACCGGCAGCTGAAGATGGCGAAGGGGCAGCCGCCCGATCCGACCCCGAGGTACGTGGAGCTCCGCGCGACGTTCTTCTCCACGCTGGAGAAGGGCGAGCTGGTGGGCGTCTCTGGCGCGGCGCAGGCGCTCCGGCAGCTGGTGCAGGAGGGCTTCCTCGGCCCGGAGCTCGGGGAAATGGCGTCGAAGCTGGGCGCGGCGGTGGTGGCGCAGGCCGACGGCATCTTCAAGCGGGTGCTGGCGCTGGAGCGCGTGCCCACGGCGGACCTCCGCGCCGGGCGACCCCTGCTCGAGGTCGCGGCGGAGGTGGGCGCCTCTCCGGCGGACGCGAAGGCCCGCATGGCCTTCTTCGATGGCCTCTCCGAGCTCGCCGAGCGCGGCTTCGCCAAGGCCGAGCCCGCGTTCGCCGAGGCCGCCAAGGCCGATCCCTCGAACAAGGAGTACGTCTTCTACCGGGCGCTGGCGCTCTTCCAGGGGGGCGAGCGGTTCGCGGCCTTGAAGGCGCTGGAGGCCGACCTGAAGGACGACCCCCGGACCCAGGTGTTGCGCGTGACGGTCGCCCTCGGTCATTCTCCGGAGAACGGGGCGGCGGAGCTCGAGAAGCTGCTCTTCACCACGCGCTTCCCCCAGGACAAGTAGCGCTCACGAGGAGTGCGGTGGCCGTCTTCATCTGCCAGGGCTGCGGCGCGGAGTACCCCTCGTGGGGCGGGCGCTGCCCGCAGTGCGGCAACCAGGAGACCATTCGCCTGCAGGCCGGCGACAAGATGGTCGACAAGGTCATCAAGGGCCGCTTCAAGATCGTGAAGAAGCTGGGGCAGGGCGGCATGGGCGCCGTCTACCTCGCTGAGCAGGTGGGCATCGGCCACAAGGTGGCGCTCAAGTTCCTCAAGAGCGAGTTCTCCACCGACGCGGAGATCGCGCGGCGCTTCCTCAACGAGGCGAAGAGCTACGCCCGCGTCGCGCACCCCAACGCGGTGGCGCTGCACGACTTCGGGCAGGACGACGAGGGCAACCTCTACATCGCGATGGAGTACTGCGAGGGCACCGACCTCAAGAAGGTGATCGCCGAGTCCGGGCGCTTGCCTCTGATGGAGGCGGTGGAGATCGTGCTGCAGGTCGCCGACGTGCTCGCCAACGCCCACACGAAGGGCGTCATTCACCGGGACCTGAAGCCCGAGAACATCATGATCCGCCGGGGCATGCGCGGCGTGCACGCGAAGGTGCTCGACTTCGGCATCGCGCGGCTGATGGACGCCGGGACGCGCGTGACGGTGGCGGGCTCGATCGCCGGCACGCCGCGCTACATGTCGCCGGAGCAGGTGGAGGGCAAGGACGTCGACCTCCGCGCCGACATCTACTCGCTCGGCGTGGTGCTCTTCGAGGCGCTCACCGGCGTGCAGCCCTTCGACGGCGCGACCATCGCGGAGATCCTGCGAAAGCAGGTCTACCAGAGCGTGCCGCCGCTCGCGCAGGTGTCGAGCGAGCTCGACTTTCCGGCCCTCGACGTGGTGATCCAGCGGGCGACGGCGAAGAAGCGCGACGAGCGCTGGCCCGACCTGGTGGCGTTCGCGACCGCGCTCTCGCAGGCGGTGCCGACGCAGGCGCACCTGCAGGTGCCACCCCTCCAGCGCATGACCCTGACGCCTCTGCGCGGCGTGGCCATGGCGACGCCGAGCCCGGTGGCGAGCGGGCTGACGACGCAGGGCGGGGTCGACCCGGAGGCCGAGGCGGGGACGCTCTTGCGGCTCGGCTCGGCCTCCGAAGTGGCGCCGATGGTGCTGCACACCCCGGCGGGGAAGGCCGGCTCGCGGGAGGCGTCGAGCGAGACCCTGACGGGCCAGCCGACGCGGCCTCCCGCGGGCGCGGTCACACGTTCCGGGGCGCAGACCGTCACCGGCTCGCAGGAGCCAGGGGCCTGGGCGGGGACTCGGCCGGGCGCAGGGACCGCGGTCATTCCGGCGGAGCCTCCGCGCGGCTCGAAGCTCCCGCTCGTGGCGGGCGCGGTCGCGGTGCTCGCCCTCGTGGCGGGAGGCGCCTGGCTCGCGATGGGTGCGAAGGCTCAGCCCGCGCCCGCGCCGAAGGCCGAGCCGCCGGTGGTGAAGGTGGAGCCCACGCCGCCGCCCGCCGCCGAGGCCGCGACGCCCACCCCGAGCGCCTTGGCCGCCGAAGACCTCAAGAAGGTGTTGCGCGAGGAGAGCGCCCGCTCGTCGCTGAGCCAGGGTCGCACCGAGTTCGAGGTGGCGCGGCTCGAGGCCGCGGAGACGTATCTGAGGGCGGTGGAAGCGGGGACGGCGGCGTCCCCCGAGGCGAAGGAGCTGCTCGGGAAGATCGACACCATTCGTGACTCGATGAAGAGGGCGGCCGGGCTGCGCGCGCAGGGGCGGTGCGACGCGGCGACGGCCCTGTACCAGAAGGCGCTCGACCTGAACCCCCGCCTCGAGGACGCCCGCGCCGGCAAGGCCTGGTGTGCGCAGGCGGCCGTCAGCCCGACGATGGAATAGTGGCCGCTCCGACTCGCAAACCGCCCATCACGCCGGGAGGACCGGTCGGCCGCGTCGCGGTGGGGCTGGTGCTCGGCATCGTCCGGGCGCTGCCGGCGGCGGTGCGGCGGGCGATGGCGGCGTTCGTGGCGTGGCTCGCCTGGAGCCTCGGCATTCGGCGGCGGGTGGCGCTGGAGAACCTGGCGCAGGCCTTCCCGGAGAAGAGCGAGGCCCAGCGGCGCGCGATCGCGCGGGGCGCCTACCGGAACCTGACCCTGGCGGCGCTGGAGGCGGTGACGTCGGACCTGATCCCCGACGAGACCCTGCGCGCGATGGTGCGGGTCGACGACTGGAAGGGGCTCGACGGGCTGCTCGACGGGCGGAGCGCGGTGTTGATCGCGTCGGCTCACTTCGGGAGCTGGGAGCTCTTCGCCGAGGTGATGGCGCGGCGGGGCTACGTCTTCTCCGCGGTGGTGCGGCCCTTGGCTGGGGCGTTCAACGAGTGGGTGGTGAAGAACCGGCACCGCGCGGGGGTGGAGCTGATCCTCCAGCGGGGAGCGCTGTTCGGCATGCTGCGCGCGCTGGGGCAGGGGCGAGGCGTGGTGCAGCTCATCGACCAGTCGCTCTCGGCGAAGGACGCGGTCTTCGTACCGTTCTTCGGGAGGTTGGCGGCGACCACGCCCGCGGTGTCGATGGCGGCGATTCGCACCGGGGCGCCGGTCTACGTGGTGACGGCGGCGAGGGAAGGGGACTCCTTGCGCATGGTGGTCGAGGGGCCGATTCCGGTGCCGAGCACGGGCGACCGTCAGGCGGATCTCACCGCGCACACCGCGGCGCTGTCTGCGGTGCTGGAGAAGGCGATCCGCACCGCGCCCGAGCAGTGGCTGTGGCTGCACCGGCGGTGGAAGGTGCAACCGCCGCGCTAGATCGCCAACCGCACGATGGCCCCGAACATGAACCGAGGCATGACGCCCTGAAGGGAGATATCGACGGGCTGGTTGGGGAAAGCGTTCGCCGGAATCGTGACGTCCAAGCCGAGGAGGCTGAAGCGGTTGCCGTAGAAGGCCTGCCCATAGAGCTGGATGTTCAAGTACGTGAGCACGCGGAAGATGACGTCGAGTCGAGCGAGCCCCGAGAGATCGGAGATGAAGAGAATGCCGCTCGCCGTGGCGGTGACCCAGGTGAGGTTGGGGAGGCCGGGGAACGCCGCCGAGAGGCCCACCGAGTGCTGCGCTCGGTAGAGGAAGTTGGCCTGCGCCGGGTCGTAGTTGATCGTCCGATCGAATCGTGGGGCGAAGAACCGGAGCGTGTCTTCCGCCGGGCTCCGGTAGCCGTACTGGTTGAAGTAGTACTCGAGCGACAGAATGCCGGTGTTCTTCTCGGTGTAGTTGAAGGTCCACGAAGCCCCACCGACCGCCTGCGTCCAGAGCCCCTCGGGGGAGACGATCTCCCGATCGGACTTCAGCGGCTCGTCGGCGTTCACGCCGTTGGGGAGGTTGACCAGCGTGATCCCGTGAGCGCTGCGGAAGGCGGCTTCGCCGTAGACGTCGAGCGGGCCCACCGGCGCTGAGAGGTCGACCGCATAACGCGGGCGTCGGTACGACCCCCACACCCCGCCAAAGCCGAGCTCGGCCGGACCCAGCAGGAGCTCGGCGCGAAGCGCCCCTCCGAGGGCACCCATCGTCGCCGCGGGCCCGTTGTTGTCGAGCAGGCCGTAGCCGTAGAAGTTCCACCCGAGCTTCTCCACCGGCACGTGGACCTTCACCATGTTCACGCCGAGGCGGACGTCGAAGGGGTTCAGCGGATCCTTCGGCTGCGCGTTGAGGAAGTCCGTCGGGTACCAGATGCGCCCCACGCCCCAGCGCACCTTCTGCCGGCCGACGGTGAAGAACACCTTCCGATCGGCATCGAAGCGCAGCCACAGCTGATCGAGCGCGACCGACGGGTTCGTCGCGGTGGCCGACGTCGTGCCCACGGGCGCTCCGCCGAAGGGCGACGCCGCGGCCACGTCGATCGCCCCGGGCCGGGTGGGGTCGTACTGAATGCGCGCCAGGGCGAAGGCCCGAACCCGATCGTTCGGTCTCCCGTCGAGGTACGCCTCGAGGATCGAGGGCATCGTCAGCCCGATGTCCTTGAACTTCTGGTGCGCCGCGAGCGTGGCCTGCGCCATGGTGTAGAGGTTCCCGCCGATCTGCAGCGGGTTGGCGGTCTCCTCCTGGGTGTCGAAGCGGCTGCGCAAGGGCCCGGAGCCCATCTGCTCCGCGTCGCGATCGGCCCCGGTGCTCCCCGACGGCTGAGCCGCGGGCACGGTCGGCTCCGGCGGGCCCCGCGGCGCGACCCCCGCGTCCACGGTCGCCTCGTCGCCACCGAACATCGACTGCTCGTCGGGCCGGTCCTGGCCGAGCACCGGCGCCGCGACCAGCACGGTCACCCACACCCACGCTCTCATGCCGCTACCCCTCTCCCTGCCGCTCTATCGGCTCTTCGACTCGAGCCAGGCCTTGGTGAACATGTTGGCGTCGAGGTTCGACAGATCGACCGACTTCATCAGCACCAGCGTGGAGTTGGCCTTCTCGACCTCGTCGAAGATGCGAATCTCCCCCGGGAACCAGACGTCGCTCTTCTTCGACTCCGAGAAGAGCTTGTTCCACTTCGGGTAATAGGCGGTGCGCACCAGCTTCCCCGACAGCGCGAACTCCTGGCGCTTCAAGATGTTGTGGTTCGCCTTGTCGATCCACAGCTTGACCACCGGGTAGGCCACGTCGACGCCGGGCTTCACGGTGAGCTCGAGCCGCCAGGCCTCGAACTTCCCCAGCTTGTCTTCGCCGTCGAACCTGGGGATGAACTCCTCGGCCAGCCGCGACTCGTCGAAGTCACTGCGCCGCGAGTTGGTGCCGCCGATGCGCTCGCGCTCGGTGGAGCGGTCCCACTTGCCGGTGGTCGGATCGTACGACCAGAGGTTCTTGTCGAGCCGCAGGTAGCCCTTGCCCTCTTCGCTCTTGGGCTTGGTGAAGAGCAGCATCAGCTTGTCGTCGGCGTCGCGGCGGAAGATCAGCATCTCGCGCACGACGTCGGCTTTGTCCTTCTCCTTGTTCTCCAGGTACGCGAGCGCCTTGTAGTCGCCGCCGTTGCGCTGGCGGTCGTCGAGCTCCGTCAGGATCTTCACCATCTCGTCCTTGGAGAGATCGGCCGCCCACGCGGGCGCGGCGGTCAGCAGGGCGATGGAGAGCGCAGCCACTCGATTCATGAATTCACCCCACGTGAGACATCGCCGTGACCGGCTTGAGCCGCGCGGCGAGGAAGGAAGGTATCAGCGACACCAGCGTGATGAGCCCGGTCACGAAGATCACGACGAACGCCATCCACCCCAGGCTGGGCGACAGACGCAGGTGCTCGCTCATCAAGAGCACCTGCGCGCCCTTGGCGAGCTGAATGTGCGCCGCGTTGAGGCCCCAGGTCGCCAGGAGCCCGAACACCACGCCCACCGCCGTGCCCATGACGCCGAGCAGCGAGCCCTCGGCCACGAACATCTGCAGCACGCTGACGCGCTGCATGCCCACCGCGCGCAGGGTGCCGATCTCCCGGGTTCGCTCGCGAATGGAGATCCACATCACGTTCATGATGCCCACCGCGATGACCACCACCAGCAGGCTCAGCACCAGCGAGGTCACGAACTTCACGATGCGCACCAGCCACACGGCGAAGATGGCCTCGTCCTCCCAGCTCGTGACGTCCAGCTTCTGCCCCGTCCAGCTCTCGCGGTTCACCGAGTCGAACTTCACGAAGAAGGGGCGGGGGTCGGGGTCGAGCAGCCCGTAGCCGGCGTTGCCCAGCACCTTGCGCAGCCGCTCCTGGATCCGCGCCGTGTCCTTGATGTCCTTCAGGTACACCATCACCGCCCCGGTGGTGTCCTCGTTGAGCTGGTAGAGCCGGCGCAGTCCCTTGTCGTTCATGTAGATGTTGAACGAGCTGAGCATTCCGAGGTCGACGGCGATGGCCACCACCGTCACGTCGACGGTGTTGTTGGTGCCTCGGGGCGTCGGCGCGGCCAAGGTGAGCCGGTCGCCGACCTTGGCGTTGATCTTCTCGGCCTGCTTCTCGAACAGCAGCACCCCGTCGTCCCTGGCGAGCCCGTCCAGCGAGCCCGAGCGGACGACCACCACGTTCCGGAAGCCCTGCTCCGCGCTGATGTCGAGGCCTCCGATGCCCACCTGCATCGAGCCGTTCTCTCCCACCAGCTTGGCGAAGCCGCGGCCGCGCTGGACGATGAAGTCGGTCTCGGGGACCTCCTTCTTCACCAGCTCCACGATGCGCTTGTACTGGGTGACCAGGGGCGCGGCCTGCGAGCTGTTCGCCTTGTAGAAGCCCGCCACGTTCACGTGCCCGCTCACCAGCGTGGTGGCCGACACCACCAGCGTGTCCTCGATGCCCGAGAAGATGCCCACCGCGAGCACGAAGAGCGTGGTCACGATGGTGATGGCGATGCCGAGCAGGTTCGTGCGCAGCCGGTGCTGGAACAGGCTCCGGAAGGCGATGGTCCACAGGACGGGGGAGAACAGGTTCATGGGCTCACTCGTCGGACTGCATCGCGCGCAAGGGCGACACGCCGGTCGCGATCAGCGCGGGAATGAGGGTGGAAAGCATCGAGACGATGACGACCAGGATGCCGGCGATGACGAGGTTCCCCGGCGACGACTGCACCTCGAGCACCGGCCCGGAGAAGAGGAAGTGCGAGGCGTCGTTGAAGGCCTTGAAGCGCGTCACGCTCGCCGCCAGAGCGCCCGCCACGATGCCGCCGCCGCCGAAGAGCGCCCCCAGCACCAGCGTCTCGTGGAACACCATCGACAGGACGAAGGCGCGGTGCGCGCCGATGGCCCTCAAGGTGCCGATCATCTGGGTGCGCTGGAGCATCGCCATCACCAGCGAGCTGGTGATGATGATCGCCGCCACGAAGAAGATGAGCGACACCGCGCCGAAGAGCACGAAGCGGAAGACCAGGATGAGGTTGCCCAGCATGCCCGCGGCCTGCTGCCAGGTCGCCGTCTTGAACCCGAGCTGCTTCTGCTCGGAGACCTTCTCGATGGCCGCGAGGGTCTGCGGCGCCTGCGACGGGTCCTTCATCAGGATGGCGGCGTTGAGCACCACGCCGTCGTCGATCTCCTGCTGCGTGTAGACGCGGGTGAGCAGGTCCTCCATCTTCGTCTTCCGGCCCTCGCCCGAGAGCTGCTTGTCGGTGTCGATGGCCTGCGCGGTGGCCTCGATCTCCAGGGTGGCGTCGTCGCCGAACAGCTCGGCCTCGGCGTTCTCCCGCGTCACCACCTTGCTGCCCGAGAGCTTCTGAATGCTCTTCAGCTCGTCGAGCTTCTCCTGGGTCAAGTAGCCGTAGAGATCGCGGAAGGTCTGCATGTCCATCAGGGAGAGGCTCCCCGACATGGGCGACTTCTCGAAGCCCTTGAAGGCGAAGGTGCCGTACACCTTCACGTTCACCGACTGCATGTAGCCGGCCTTGGTGAAGGCCTTGATGGGCAGCATGTCGCCCACACGCACCTTGTAGAGCTCCAACATCGGCGCGAGCTCCTGGTAGAACCACGCGTGCCTCGCCTCGAGGTTCTGGTCGTCGGTGTCGAAGAACTTCTCGAGCAAGGCCGGCAGGCTCTTCTCCTCCGGCAGCTGGAGCAGGGCCTCGAGCTTCGCCACCGCCTCGTCGGTCTGCTTCGCGTCGAGCTGCAGCTCGATGTCGCGGGTCTGCGAGCGGTTCTCCTTCACGAAGCGCTTGAGCTCGTCGTCCTTCGCGATCAGGCGGCCCTCCTCGTGCGCGATCTTGAGCTTGTCGAGGCGACGCGCGTTCTTCAGCTTCATCATCTCCTCGTGCATGAACTCGGTGACGAGGTAGCCGCGCTGGCCCTTGGGCACCGCCGTACCCTTGACGATGTACATGCGGTCGAAGTTCTCCTGGAACTTGGCCAGGTCCGTGCCCATGTACCGAAGGAAGAGCATCTGCGCGTCGCTCACCTGCGGCGCGATGCGGTTCTCGAGGAACTCGAGATTCCCCAGGACGTCGTCGTCGAACCGCGCCCAGAACTCGTCCCGGCCGACCTTCTCGCGGGCCTCCAGCGCGTCCTGGTCGATGGCCTTCTCTTCGAGGATCTCCTTGGACTTCGAGGCGTCGCTCTCGAGCACCTTGATGATCTGCCGCAGGTGCGCCTTCTGCGCGTCGATGGTGACTCGGAGCTCCTCCTTCGACAGCTTCGAGTACACCGGGTCGTCGCTCTTGCCGTCCAGGGCCCGGTAGAGCCCGCGCAGCCGCTCCATGGTGACGTCGACGATGTTGCCGGAGGCCACGAAGGCGCTGCCCACGCCCATCGGCACCACGCCGCGCACGTTCGGCACCTTCTCCAGCTCGCTCGCGATGGTGGCGAAGTTCGTCATCACCCCGACGTCCCCGTCGCCGCCCATGCCACCGCCCAGCAGCGCGAGCTCGTCCTTCGCCGTCTTCGAGTAGAGCTGCCCGTCGCCGGTCATGCTCGCCACCACCGTCTTGGCCATGCCGTCGTTGACGCTCTCGGCCACCGCGCCGACCCAGACGAAGAAGAAGCTCCCGCCGAAGATGAGCAGGCCGACGAGCAGGTTGATGGGGCTGCCCACGAGGTTCCGCAGCGCCATCTGCACCAGAATGAGGAAGCGGGCGATCATGCCGGCACCGAGGGCTGCGCCGGCGCGGCCTCGACGCCAAGCGCGTGCGCCACCGCCTCCTTCGGCGTCTCGCGGCCCAGCACCTTGCCGTCGGCGATGCGCACCACCGCGTTCGCGTGCTGCATCACCCGGTGATCGTGCGTGGAGAAGATGAAGGTCGTGCCCTTCTGCTGGTTGAGCGCCTTCATCAGGTCGATGATCTGCGCGCCCGTCGCCGAGTCGAGGTTGGCCGTCGGCTCGTCGGCCAACACGAGCAGGGGATCGGTCACCAGCGCCCGCGCCACCGCCACGCGTTGCCGCTGCCCGCCCGACAGCTCGCTCGGCCGGTGCTTGGCGTGGCTCGCCAGGCCCACCTGCTCGAGCAGGCTCATCACCTTCTGCTTCCGCTCGGCGGCCGTCTTCTTCCCCTGGAGGAGCAGGGGCAGCTCCACGTTCTGGAACAGCGTCAGCACCGAGACCAGGTTGAAGCTCTGGAAGATGAAGCCGATGGTGTGGAGCCGCAGGTCGGTCAACGCCCGCTCGGTGAGCTTGCCGGTGTCCTTGCCCGCCACCTCCACCACGCCCCGGGTCGCGGTGTCCACGCAGCCGATGAGGTTGAGCAGCGTCGTCTTGCCCGAGCCCGACGGCCCCGCGATGGAGATGAACTCGCCCTGCGTCACCTCCAGCGAGACGCCTCGCAAGGCGGGCACGACCGTCGCGCCGAGGTGGTACTCCTTGACGACGTCACGGATCGAAACGATGGAGGTCGACATGGCGGGGTTGGTTAGTAAGCATTCACTAACCCGATGGCAAGTAGACCGTGGCGCGACGTTCGTACTCCTCGGTTGAAGCGGGAGGGTGATTCCTCTACCCTCCGCCCGCTTCTCGTTCCCTCACGTCTGGAGACGACATGGCCGCCACGAAGACCGCACCGCAGGCAGAGGCCTCGGCGCAGGAGCCGCTGTACCCCGCCATCGAAGGCTTCGTGGAGAAGGCCACGCCCGAGGAGATCGGAAGCCTCTTCACCGCTCTCAAGTCGGGCCTGTCGGAGATGAAGGGCCCCAAGGCTGAGCAGGCGAAGAAAATCGGCAAGGCCGTGGAGCGCACCGAGGAGCTGTTGTCCCACCTCCTCCAAGTTCGCGAAAAGCTTGACGCCGATCGCAAGGCCGGCGGCAAGGGTCGCCGCTAAGCGACTGCTTTGCCTATGCTGGCGGAGTCGTCGCAGCACCGGCACGCAACCATTGCTCTCACGCACCGATAACTGTCTTCGAGGGCGCCTTCGGCAAGGGCTGAGGGAACGGTCCCCGCTGACTTTTTGAAGTTCACTGATTCAAGGAGGCACACAATGGCTGGCATCAACCGCATCGACTCCACCCCCGCTCGCATCTCGACGAACCTCACCGTCGGCAAGCAGACGCAGCAGTCGAGCTTCGGCGAGCGCGTTCAGTCGGGCCTGCAGCAGACCGGCTCGGCGCTCGCCAACGGCGCGGCCCTGGTCGGCGGCGCGCTCCCCGGCGGCGCGATCATCTCGGCGGCGGTCTCCTCGGTCTCCCGTTTGGGCGGCGGCGCGTCCACCGCGGCCTACGCGGCCACCGGCGCGATGCCGGTCGGCGGTGGCGGCATCAACACCACGGTCGGCGGCGGCTCCACCGCGGTCGGCGGCTCGGTCGGCGGCCCGAACCTCACCCAGGGCACTTCGGGTGGCCAGGTTGGCATGATGAACAACGAGATGCAGGCCATGAGCGACCAGAACATGCAGATGATGCAGGTTCAGATTCAGATGCAGCGTGAGAACCAGGTCTTCTCGTCGGTCTCCAACGTGCTGAAGACGAAGCACGACACCGTGAAGAACTCCATCAGCAACATCCGCTGATCGAAGGCTCACAGCTTCCGAATTCCACGAGGGCGGCCAGTATGGCCGCCCTTCGTGTTATGAGGGGGCACCACCCTGCAGCAAAAAGGACCAGCCCCCATGGCCGATGCGAAGTCGGAGATCAACGGCGCCCTCGTCCCCACCTCTCGCCAGCAGGCGATGCTGATGCTCGAGGCGGCTTACCTCTCGATGGACATGGGCAAGTTCGACGACGCCCGCGACATCTTGACTGGCGCGGTGGCGTTGATGCCCAAGAGCGAGATTCCCAACATCGCCCTGGGCACCCTGGAGTTCAACCAGGGCAAGTACGACAAGGCCCTGCAGGCCTTTCGAAGCGCGCAGCGCATCAACCCCAAGGCGTCGCTGCCGCGCGCCCATGCCGGCGAGGTGCTGCTCTTCATGGGCAAGGTCGGCGAGGCCATGAAGGAGCTCAAGCAGGCCCTCGACCTCGAGCCCAAGAGCGACGGCGCCAAGTTCGCCAAGGCGCTCATCGACGCGAAGGAGCTCGGCGCGCTGCCGCCTCCCGCCAAGGGCGCCGCCGCTGGCGCCAAGGCCGCGCCGGCCAAGAAGTGACACGCCCCCCTCCGGGGTGAAAGGATCGTTCGATGTCCGTTCGAGGAGTCGGTCGCGGAGGCCGCGCTGGCGGTGCAGGCAAGGCCAGCGCCGCCGGCGGAGCGGCGAAGGCCGGAGGCGCGTCGTTCGGCGCCAAGGTCGACAAGGCCGAATCGCTCGTCGGCCCCTCGGGCGCGGTGGGCTCGTCCAACGTGGGCACCGTGGCCGCCGCCGATCCCGTGACGGCGCAGGTGCTCGACATCGCCCGCCAGCTCAAGGAGGGCAAGCTCAAGAGCCGCGACGAGGCCACCAAGAAGCTCGTCAACGACATCCTCCGCGAGAAGGTTCGGCTTCAGTCGAAGACGCTCACCGACAAGGTCGCCGAGTGGGTCAAGGGCGATCCCAACCTCAGCAAAGCGCTCGAGCAGATGTGGAAGCGGGCCGAGGAACAGGAGTAGCGACCTTCCGTGGCCCTCGGCGAGACCAAACAGCAGGTGCTCGAGAAGTACGGGCCGTACGTGCGCTCGCTCGCCGCTCAGGTGCGCAAGCAGTTCCACGCCCAGTTCGAGATGGACGAGCTCGTGGCCTGGGGACAGGTCGGCCTGCTCGAGGCCTCCGAGCGCTTCGACCCCCGCGTGGGCGCCAACTTCCTCACCTTTGCCCACTACCGCATCAAGGGCGCCATCTACGACGGCCTCCGGAAGATGGGTGTGCTCAAGGGCGGCGATGCCCGGGCGGCCGGGGCCGGCGAGCGGGTGAACTCCTACCTGGGGAACGTCAGCGACCGCGGCGGAGGGGGCGGGGGCTCGCTCCAGGACGACGTGAGGGCCATCTCCGACGCCGTCACCGGCCTGGCGATGGTCTTCGCCACCAGCCTGGAGGGCACCGAGGGCCTGCAGGTCTCCGACGACTCCATGCCTGCCGACGAGCGCCTGGAGCTCGAGCAGCTCAAGCGACGAGTGCGCGCGGCCATCGAGAAGCTCCCGGAAAAAGAGCGGAAATTGCTCCAGGGCTACTACTTCCAGGGCAAGACCCTGGAGGAGGCCGGGGCGGAGATCGGCAGTTCCAAGAGCTGGGCCAGCCGCGTCCACGCCCGTGCGGTGGAGCTCTTGAAGCAACATCTGGAATCGGACGACGATAACCCCGAAGACGACCAGAGGAGGTCAGACCATGGCCGGACCGTTGGCAGGCATCTCGGCGCAGCAAATCGCTCAGCAAAAGCTGCCGGATCAGGCGGCTCAGCAGGCTAAGACCGGCCCGAGCAAGTTCGACTCGGCCATGAAGGCCAACGGGACCGACGCGGCCAACAAGGCGCAGGGTGTCGGGGCCCCGTCGCACGTCCAGCAGGCGCAGCAGGTCGCGCAGCTCGACAAGGCTCGGCAGGTGGACGCCGCGAAGAAGGTCGATCAGGTTGGCCTGAACAAGACCGACGGGAACAAGTCTTCGACGGGGAAGATGGACCCGGTGAGCCAGAAGCAGGAGGTCTCCAAGTCGACCTCGATGATCTCCAGCATGTTCCAGAACATGGAGAAGGGTCAGGCCTCGCTCGACAAGCTGATCAACGGCGGCCTGCAGGGGAAGAACCTCTCCAACGGCGAGCTGTTGAGCCTCCAGGCCGGCATGTACAAGTACACGCAGGAGCTGGAGCTCACGGGCAAGGTCGTGGAGAAGGCGACGAGCGGCCTCAAGGACACGCTCAAGACGCAGGTTTGACGCTTCTCCCAGTCCTTTCAGCGAATCAGGGCGGCCCACTTCACGGTGGCCGCCCTTTTTCTTTCCGATTCGCTAGGCTGCCGCCCCTCATGAGCCGGTCACCCCTGCGACTTGCCCTGTTGCCGATCTTCCTCGCGCTCGCTGGCTGCAGCATCGAGCTCCAGCACGACCTGAGCGAGGACGACGCCAACGAGATCTACGTGCTGTTGCAGAACCACATGATCTCCGCCACGAAGCTCAAGGAAGAGGGTGGCAACGAGCCTCGCTACATCATCACCGTCCCCAAGCAGGACGTGGCCGCCGCCGCCCAGCTCCTCAAGGACGCGTCGCTGCCCAGGCCCCGCGCCGACGGCCTCGCGGTCTTCAAGAAGAACAAGGGCATGATCCCGACCCAGACCGAGGAGCGGGCCATGTTCATCGAGGCCATCGGCGGCGAGGTCTCGAACGCGCTCAACCGCATTCCCGGGGTGCTCGAGGCGCGCACCATCGTGATGATCCCCGAGGTGAACGATCTCACCCAGCCGGACAAGAAGCCGCTGCCCACCGCGTCCGTGCTCCTCAAGTACACGCCGCAGGGCGGGGGCAAGCCGCCGGTCTCGGCCGACGACGTGCGGGACTTCGTCGCCAGGAGCGTGAGCGAGCTGAAGAAGGAGAACGTCACCGTCCTCATGACCGAGGCGAAGTCGGTGATGGAGCAGGACGTCGAACCCGAGAAGCGCATGCAGAACGTGCTCGGCTTCCGCATGGAGAAGGCGAGCGCCGACTCCTTCAAGCTGATGCTCTTCCTGGTGGCCTTGGTCTTCCTGGGCGGCGCCGGCACCGTCGGGTTCCTGTTCCTGAGAAAGCCCGCGTCCCCCAAGCCCGCGCGCACTCGCACCAGCGGCGGCGCCGAGGGCTGATGACGTCGCCCGCGCGCGGGCAAGGGTGGTGAACGCGTGGAGCAGTTCTTCACCTCGCTGTCGAAGCGGCAGACCGTCCTGCTGCTGACCAGCTTGGCCTTCGGCGGCTCGGACGCGCTCCAGGCGTTCGATCACCTCGCCGTCGAAGAGGAAGAGCTGCTCAAGCACCGCGCCCAGGGGCTGTTGCAGATTCCCCGCGACAAGCGCGTGCCCCTCTTGGTGCAGGAGCTCAAGCGGCTCTTCACCCAGCGCCGCCGCCAGCTCGCGTCGGCCGATCCCAAGCGCCTCGCCGAGCTCCTCGCCAAGGAGCGGCCGGCGATGGTCGAGGTGATGCTCAAGGCCCTGCCGGCGGATCTCGCCAATGCCGTGCGCGGGTCGCTCCCGCCGTTGCCGAAGGTGCAGGCCGTTCGAGACGTGAAGCCCGAGATTCTCTCCATCATGCGGTGGAAGCTCGAGGAGGCGCTCAAGCAGAAAGGCGCCCAGGTCGGCACCTTCCGCTTCACCGACCTGCTCGCCCTGCAGCCGCGCGAGCTCCTCGCCATCTGCGACCGCATGGGCGCGCGCGTGCTCGCCACCGCCGTGGCCGGGCTCTCCGAGGCCGATCGCGAGACCTTCCTGAGCAAGCTGCCGCCCGATCAGCGCGCGTTGGCGTCGAAGGCCGCCGAGGCCGGCAAGGCCAGGCGCCTCACCGAGAGCGACGCCGCGCTGTTGCTCGAGCTCCACGACGCAGTGGAGAACCCCTCGGGCGGCATGCGCAGCGCGGGCGCCCAGCGCATCGCTCGCGCGGCCATCGCCCAGGCGCCCGAGTTCGCGCAGCGCCTGGTCGAGCGCCACAAGTCGGACCTGGGCAAGGCGCTGGCCCGCTGGGTGCGGGAGGAGAAGAACCGGCCGGTGAAGGCCGATGGCGGCCGCATGGACATCGTCGAGCAGATGGAGCGGCTCGCCAAGGCCGGCATCATCGATCGCCCGGTGCGCCTGCCGCCGCCCACGCGCCCGCCGGCGCCGGCCCTAGCGCCGCAGGAGAAGCGCCCCTCGCAGCAGGGCCTCAAGCCCGCGGGCACCGGCGCCAACGCCGCCCTCCGCCAGTCGCAGGTGGGGTTGAAGCCGGCCGGCTCGGGGCTGAGCCAGCGCCTGAGCCCCGTGGCCGTATCTCCCGCCGCGCCC
>JBBIOE010000154.1:0-20248 GCA_037443525.1 Archangiaceae bacterium
GGGCGGCGGCGGAGGCTGCGCCGCGGCGGGAGGCGGCGCAGGCGGCGCGCTGATCGACGACGGGCTGGAGGGGAACTCGAAGTCGTCGGGGCTGACCTCGGGCGCGTGCGCCGGCTCCTGACCGGTGACCGCGGCCGCCGGCATCGCGGGAACCGCCGGCTCCTCGGTCTTCTTGGGCGGCACCGGCATCGGCGGCGGCACCACCATGCGCTGGCCCTCTTCCTCGGCCGCCGCGCCGCTCACCAGGAGCGTGACCACGATCGACAGGAGCAACAGGCCGGCGAGCCCGGACAGCGCGAACTTCTGGTACTCGGCGAGCGCCTTCACCGCCGCTCGCGTGCTGGAGGTGGCCACGACGCGGTAGGGCGTGCCCGCGAGCTCCTGGTTGACGCCGACGTCGAGCACCGGCGAGCCGGCCATCACCGGCAGAGCCACCACGCCGAAGAAGCTGTCCACCGTGCCCTCGGCGGTGGTGGTGACCTGGCCGGGCTTGCCCTTGCTGGCCTTGTCCAGCGCCGCCTTGTCACCCCAGCTGGCGATGAGCGCGGTGCCGGAGAACAAGCCGACGTTCGCCTTCACGTCCTTCGCCACCGCCTCGACCATGGCCTTGGCGTCGGGGAGCATCGGCAGGCCGACGAAGCAGTGGCCCACGGGCTTCACGTCCGTCTTCTCCGCCTGGAGGAGCGGCACCGCGTAGAACAGGTGAGGCACGCCGCCGACGGTGCCCTGGGCGCCGGCGCCGCCGGCCGAGGTGATGGCCGCGACGTCGAGACCATCGGGAGCGGGGCCGGGGTCGGCGCCCGCCACGGACACCAGCGCGCCCGCCTCGTTGGCCAGGCCGACCACCGCCTGGGCCTTCTTCTCTCCGAGCGCGTCGGCGACGGCCGCGCGCAGGGCGTTGAGCTTCTCGGCTGAGGGGGCCTCCGCCTTGGGGGCCGGCGCGCCGGGGGCGGGAGCCTTCGGCTGGGGCACCACGAGTGCGGGGTTGCCCGAGAGCTTCAACACCGCCGCCTGGAGGTCCGATCGCTGCGCCTCGATGCGCCAGGCCACGGAGCCGGGGACGCCGGCGATGGAGGCCATCGCGTTCTCGGCGACGTGCTCGGTGACCGCCGGGGCGACCAGCGTCAGGTGGTACGCCCACAGACCGAGCACCACGAGGGCAAACACCAACACTTTAAGGCGATTCATCCTGGGTTCGGCATATCACCTCTGTTCCGGCAACGTGACAATTCTTGCGGTACATTGGGGGCATGGCACAGCGAACCTTCACCGTCGTGTTGCAGGTGCAGGATCCCCTCTCCGCTGAACGGCTGGTGGAGGTGCTTCGGGAGGCAGGCATCGACGGCTTCTCCCGCGCGGGAGGCGCCGCCAGCTCGGACGCCTTCGCCGCCGCCTCGCCGGGCTACTGGGACCTCCTGGCCCCGACCGAGCACCTGGAGAAGGCGACGGAGTTGCTCAACGACGAGCTCGCCACCATCGACCAGGAAGGCGAGGCCAACGCCAAGGCCGCCGAGGACGAGGCGATGTCCGGCGAGAACCCGATCGGCTAGCCGTTCGGCCTTGGCTAGTGTGGCAGGCCGACGACCTCGAAGAGCGCGAGGCCTTCCACGGTCCACGCGCCGTAGTCGAGGTTGCGCTTGAGGTACTTGGCGAGCGGCTCGTCGACGACCCGGCCGTAGCTCTTCGACGCGTGCCGCAGCATCGGCCCCTGCTTGGACTGCACCAGGAAGCCGACGTGCGAGACCCGGGTGACGAGCCAGGGACGATCGGCGCGCACCACCACCACCACCGTGCCCGGGGTCACCTTCTGGAGCTTCTCCAGCGCCACCTCCGCGGGCACGAGATCGAGCCCGAAGCGGCCCTGCGGCCGATGCTCGGCGTCGAGGTCCAGCGCCTTGGCCGACTTCTCGCTCCACACCTTCGCGTCGAGCACCTTGGTCACGTGGCGGGTGGCGTCGCCGCCGTAGGCCCGGGTGACGTCCTTCAGCGCGCCGTGGCGCACCAGATCGGGCAGCCACTGGGCCTCGAAGACGTGGCGCCGGCGCTCCCAGGCGGGCGCGCCCTCGTAGCGGAGCGAGTCCAGCACCGGCACGAGGGCCTTCGGCTCCGGCGCGAGGGAGAGCGCCAGCGTCTCCTCGACCAGAGTGACGCAGTCCACGGCGTCGAAGCGAATGCGCGGATCCGGATCCTTCCCCTCGCCTTCGCCCAAGGGAGAGACGACGTAGCGGGTGTCCAGGAAGGCGCCGCTGGCGGCGACCAGGCGGTCCGCGAGCGGCTTTTGGCGCAGCTCGGCCGCCTGCACGGCCCGCTCGAGCTCGTCGAGCTTCTGCCACGGCTCGGTGCCCAGCACCGCCAAGAGCACGAGCCCGGTCACTTGAGCCCCGCCTTGGCGAGGATGGCGGCGCGCTCGTCGTCGCGCAGGCCCAGGGTCTCCAGCTCCCGCTCGTAGGGCGTGCGCTGGTCGGCGTTGGCCTTGGTGCTCTCCAGCACCAGCCAGGACAGCTTGTCCTTCTGGCCGCCCTGGTAGAGCACCCGGGCGGCGGTGGCGCGCACCGACGCGTCGGCGTCGGCGAGCAGAGGCTCGAGGTGCGGCGCGCTCACCTTGGCCGGCGTGCCCTCGAAGAGCCGCACGCCCTGGGTGCGCTCGAAGGCGTCCTTCGAGGCGAAGAGCGCCTTGGCGAAGGCGAAGCCCTTGGGGCTCCCGAGCGCGCACAGGGACTGGCCCGCGGCGAGCCGGGTCGACTCCGAGCTCTGGGCGAGGAACTTCTCCAGCTCGGGGACGACCTTCTTGTCGCCCAGGTGCCCGAGCGCCTGGAGCTGAAAGGCCCGCGTCTCGGGGTCGGCCTCCACCCTCGCCTGCGCGAGGAGCGGCGCGGCGGAGCGGCTCTGGCCGAGGACGCCCAGCGCCTTGGCCGCCTCGCGGCGCACGCCCAGGAGGCGATCGCCGATCAGCGCCTCGAGCTGCGGGGCCGCGCGGGTGCCCTTCGCCCGGGCCACGCCGCGAATCGCCGCCATCCGCACGGTGATGTCCTCGTCGTTGAAGGCGGCGCTCAGCACCTGCTCCACGTCGGGGTTCGGCACCGCCACCGCGCCCAGAACGACGATCGCCGGCCGGTACCAGCTCGGGGCGGCGGTGAAGCGCCTGAGCCTCGCCACCAGCGCGCTGCAGATGAACGCGTCCTCGCCCATCACGCTCAGGCGGTTCGAGGCCTGGTTCGCGTTGAGCTCGCCGCTCGCGAGGGCGTCGAGGAGCCGGGTCGCCTCCTGCTGCCGCCGCGAGGGCCCGCCGGCGAGCGACCCCAAAGCGAGCATCACCACGGCCAGCGCGACGGTTCGACGCATGGACGGCGACGGTAGCAGGGCCCGCGCGGGCCTGCCTCTCCTCGGTTGACGCCCCTCAAGACTTTGCTGCGCGGTCGGTCGGGGTTCCCTACGCTCGCCGCCCATGCGCTTGCTCTTCGTGGTGGGGTCGACGGTGGTGCTCCTGGCGCTCGCGGCGCTGACGTACTCCTGGCCGCCCGCGGCGTGGGGCTTCGTGCTGGTGGGGCCGATCGTGGCGCGCGGCGCCCTCGACATGATCCAGCGGCGGCAGGCGATTCGGCGGAACTTCCCGCTGCTCGGCAACTTCCGCTACCTGTTCGAGCTCATCCGCCCGGAGATCAACCAGTACTTCGTCGAGTCGAACACCGACGGCACGCCGTTCAGCCGCGACATCCGCTCGCTGGTCTACCAGCGGGCGAAGAAGGACCCCGACACGGTGCCCTTCGGGACCAAGCTCGACGTGTACCAGGTGGGCTACGAGTGGCTGAACCACTCGCTGGCGCCTTTGCACGTCGACCCCGCCTCGCTGCGCATCACCATCGGCGGCCCGCAGTGCGCGAAGCCCTACTCGGCCAGCATCTTCAACATCTCGGCGATGAGCTACGGCTCGCTGTCGAAGAACGCCATCCTGGCGCTCAACGGCGGCGCCAGGCTGGGCGGCTTCGCCCACGACACCGGCGAAGGCGGCCTGTCGCCCTACCACCTGGAGCCCGGCGGCGACCTCATCTGGGAGATCGGCACCGGCTACTTCGCCGCGCGCACCCTCGACGGGAAGTTCTCGCCCGAGGCCTTCCGGGAGAAGGCCACCCTGCCGAGCGTGAAGATGACCGAGCTGAAGCTGTCGCAGGGGGCGAAGCCCGGGCACGGCGGCATCCTCCCGGCGGCGAAGGTGACGAGCGAGATCGCGAAGATCCGCGGCGTGCCCATGGGGCAGGACGTGCTGTCGCCGCCCGCGCACACCGCGTTCAAGACGCCCATCGGCCTGATGGAGTTCTTGGGCCAGATGCGGGAGCTGTCGGGCGGAAAACCGGTGGGCTTCAAGCTCTGCCTGGGCAAGCGGCGCGAGTTCCTCGCCCTGTGCAAGGCGATGCGGGTGACGGGCATCACGCCCGACTTCATCACCGTGGACGGCGGCGAGGGCGGCACCGGCGCGGCGCCGCTGGAGTTCACCAACACGGTGGGTGCGCCCCTGCGCGAGTCGCTCATCTTCGTGCACAACGCGCTGGTGGGCTTCGCGCTGCGCAAGCAGGTGAAGGTCCTCTGCAGCGGGCGCATCGTGAGCGGGGCCGACGTGGTGATGCGGCTGGCGACCGGCGCGGACGCCTGCAACTCGGCGCGGGCGATGATGATGGCCTTAGGCTGCATACAGGCCCTGCGCTGCAACACCAACCACTGCCCCACCGGCGTGGCCACCCAGAACCCCAGCCTGGTGGCCGGCCTGGACGTGGGCGACAAGACCCGGCGCGTGGCGAGCTACCACAAGGAGACGGTGCGCACGGTGGCCGAGCTCATCGGCGCGATGGGGCTCCAGCACACCAGCGAGCTGAGGCCCTGGCACGCGATGAAGCGGGTCAGCCTCACGGAGATCAAGAACTACGGCGAGCTCTACGAGTTCATCGAGGAGGGCTCACTGCTCGGCACGACGGTGCCGGCCTCGTTCGCCCGCCCGCTCGCCGCCGCGAAGGCCGAGACCTTCCAGGCGACGAACGGGTGAGGGCGCGACAGGGCTTTCGACGCTCAGCTCTTGCTCGCCGCCTCCTGGCCGAGCCGCTCGCCCTCGGCGTCGAGCTGCTCCGCCCTCTGGGGGTCGACGATCTTGAGCAACTCGTACTCCAGCTTCCAGTCGCGGCCGGAGTCGGTGGAAGTGCCGGTGTTCGAGCTCCTCTCGGCGAAGTAGGTGAAGGTCACCCGCGAGCCGCCCTCGGCGGTGAAGCCCTGAATCAGGTAGCGCTTGGCCACCGAGCCGGTGTTGCTCGACTCGTACTTCGACTCGGTCTCCATGCTGAAGGCGCCCAGGCTCGAGGTCTGCTTGAGCTGGTAGCCGTGAGCGAAGACGACGCGCTGCACGCTCGGCCACACCTGCTCGAGGGGCTGCGCGATGACCAGGTTCTGCGTCTGGGCCTTGAGGTAGTCGTTCTTCGCCTGCGCCGCGCGCATCGCCGCGCACCCCGACACCAGCACCGCCGCGACCGCGACCGCCGAGAGAATCTTCGAGTTCATGTTGCCGCCTCCGTTCAAGTGACTTCCGCGGCCAGATGCCGCGAACCACTGCATGTACACCCGAGTGGGGGGACGTGTGCAGCGGAAGGTGCGGGGCTCGAGGCGCCGGGGTCGCGGGCCCTTGACGGCGGCGTGGTCGCTCGCTCCGCGACGAGGTCTTCCAGGCGAGCTCACGCGCCGCCGGCTCGGGTGCGCGCGCGTGGGTAGGTGAAGGTGCATCTGCGGAACGCGCGGTATCGGCACCTCCGTTCGTGACGGAGAGCGAATGGTGCCTCTACACTTCTCGCGTGGTGCGGCCGGCGCTCTCCCTCCTCGTCGTGTCGGTGGTGGCGAGGTCCGCGCTCGCCCAGGACGCGCGCGTCGACTTCCTCGATCGCCAGCTCAAGGCCGCGACCGACACCCGCGTGCGGACGCAGACGCTGCTGCTGCTGGGCAAGACGTCGAGCGCCGCGGCGGTCCCCCCCTTGTGCGCGGCGCTGAAGGACGGCGACGGCGTGGTGCGCTCCGCGGCGGCGACCGCGCTCGGCGACCTGCGGCTCCCGCAGTCCGTCGCGTGCCTGAAGTCCGCCCTGCCCGCGTCGCGCGCCGACGAGCGCGCCACCATCGAGCACGCGCTCGAGCTCGGCGCGGTCGAAGCCGGCAGCCTCTACCTCTCGCTCGATCCGGTGGAGGACAAGCAGGCTGGCCTCACCGAGGACGCGCGGCAGCTCGCCAACAAGGTCCTGCGCGAGAAGCTCGCCGGCATGGGCGCCACCTTCGCGCCGCCGAACGAGGGCAAGCAGGCCGCCTCCGCGCTGGTCCGCCAGCGGAACCTCAAGAGCTACCAGCTCAAGGTGCAGTTCATGCCCGGCTCGAGCGCCAACGGCATGAAGGTCGAGATGCTCATCTCCACCTACCCGGAGGCCTCGCTCAAGGGGAGCTGGAACGTGAAGGCGTCCGGCCCGAAGCCCGAGAGCCTCATCAAGGCCATGGTGCCGCGCCTCATCGACGACGCCGCGGGCGATCTCGACTGGAAGCGCTGAGCTACCGCACTTCGATCTGGCAGCTCGCGTCGCAGCCGTCGCCTTGGGCGGTATTGCCGTCGTCGCAGGCCTCGCCGTGGGAGGCCTGAATCACGCCGTCGCCGCAGCCCGCCTTCGTCTTGCAGCCCGGCGCGCACTGGCCGTACACGCCCGAGTTCACGCCGTCGTCGCAGAGCTCTCCGCCGCCGGTGTCCACCGCCCCGTCGCCGCAGTACGCCGCGCGCTGCTGGCAGCCCGGCATGCACCCGCCGTAGCGCCCGTCGTTCACGCCGTCGTCGCAGGCCTCGTAGCGGGTGAGGACGCCGTCGCCGCAGGTCCACCCGCAGGAGGACTTGGGCAGGTTGAAGCCCTGGAGCGTCAGCTTGTAGCTCGAGGCCACCTCGTGACGCTCGGCCTGGAAGACCGCCACCTCGTAGAGCCCGCCCACGGACAGGCCCAGGCTCGCCGCCGCCGCCGCGTCGAGCGTCACCTGCCCGTCCATCGCGCCGTGCACGCCGCCCAGGTCCACCGCCAGGTGCCGGTTGATGAAGACCCAGACGTCGTCGTCGCCGCGGAAGGCGAGCGTCTCCCCACCCGCGTACTTGAACCAGGACCTCAGCTCGCTGGTGAAGCTGAAGTTGTGGCCGCTGCGGTTCGGCTCGGTCCCGTCGCTCTGCCAACCGCGCCCGTCGAGGGGGAAGAAGCTCTGGCTGTCGAAGACGTAGGTCCCCGAGCTCACCTTTGGAAGCACCAGCCGGTCCACCACCGCGCGGTTGATGTTCGGCGTGTCGCGGTACCACTGGTTGAACGGGGCGGGCCCGTGGCAGGTGAGCGTGCTTCCGGCCGAGGCGTAGACCGGCTTGTCGTCGCTGCCGAGCGTGAAGGTGACGAGGCCCGTCTCCGCGCCGGTCGCGTTCTCGAAGTCGGCGTGGCCGTTCCCAGCGGGGAAGCCGTTGGGCAGGAAGTCCCGGTACACGATGGGGATGGCGATCGAGGACTGGCCGGCCGGCAGCACGTCGGCGCAGGTGAAGCCGCCCTCCACCGTGCAGGCGGCGCTGCAGCCGTCTCCGCTCTTGGTGTTGCCGTCGTCGCAGCCCTCGGCGGGGAGCCTGACGCCGTCGCCGCAGACCGCGGTGCAGGTGCCGCCGGTGCAGCGGGGCTCGGCGTGGCAGAAGGGGTCGCAGCCGTCGCCGAGATCGTCGTTGGCGTCGTCGCACTGCTCGGTGCCCTCCTTGATGCCGTTGCCGCAGACCGTGCGGGCGCAGGCCGCGCCGGGCGAGGCGCAGGCCCAGCCGTCCTCGCGGAGGCAGGCGCTGCTGCAGCCGTCGTTGGAGCTCGCGTTGCCGTCGTCGCACTCCTCGAAGCCCGCGATGATCGAGTCGCCGCAGCGGGCCGCCACGCAGGCCACGCCCACCGTGGGGCAGCGCCACCCGGCCTCCACCGAGCAGGTGGCGCCGCAGCCGTCTTGGGCGGCGGTGTTGTGATCGTCGCAGCCCTCCGGGGGCGTGAGGCGGCCGTCTCCGCACTGCGCGGCCGGCACGCACAGGGTGCCGGGCACCGGGCAGAGCCAGCCCGACTCCAGCTCGCACTGGGCGCTGCACCCGTCGCTGGACGTCGAGTTGCCGTCGTCGCAGGTCTCCGTCACCTGGAGAAGGCGATCGCCGCAAGAGCCCGCGTCGACGGCCCCGCCCGCGCCGCCGCCGGCGCTGCCGCCCGAGCCACCGCTGCCTCCGGTCCCCGCGTCGACGCCGCCGTCCTCTCCGGCGCCAGCGCCGCCGCGGCAGAAGCCAGCGGCGCACACCTGGCCGGGGCCGCACTCGGCCTGGGTGACGCACTTCACCGCGCCGCCGCCGCAGGTGCAGGAGGCCGCCAGAGCGGCCGCGAGGAACGAAACGACGGCGAAGAGTCGCGCGGGCACGAGTCCGGTCGGAGGCATCGCGCGACCTTCGCGCAACCGGAGCGCGCGAGGCAATCGGGGGACCTGAGAGAGTGGCGACGCGAACGCCTGGGAGCGCCGCCGAGCAACCACCGCAGACGACGACCGCGACGACACCGCCGCGACCACGTCGGCCGCCACGACAACCGCCACACGACCGCGACGACGACCGCATCGACCGCCACGACGACGCCGCCGCACCACCACTCCGACGGCCACGGGCCTCACCGCCCGCTGAGCGTCGCGGCCCCGGCGCGACCGTTCGCTCGCCGCGCCCTCCAGCCGGGCTGCTCCGGCCTCGACACCAGCGCGGAGGCGAGAACCTCCGGCGGCCGCCCTGCTAGCATTGGTCCCGCATGCGCGCGTTCGGGCTTCTCGCCTCGTTGGCCCTGTCGATGGCCGCCCACGCCCAGGCGCGCGCGCCCGCCGAGCGCTGCGTGAGCGCCTGCATGCGCTTCGTCGAGAAGGGCGTCGTGCCGCGCACCGCCTGTCAGGCGTGCATCTTCTCGCCCGACGTGCCCACCGCCTGGCTCGGCGCGCTCTCGCCGGTGCCTGCCAGCCTCTTGCTGGACCAGGACTGGCGAGTGCGCTTCGCGGCCATCCACCTCGAGGCCCGAAGGAAGAAGGTGGCCGACGAGCGGGTGCTGGCGACGTGGATCGCGCAGGCCACCGGCCCGGAGCGCCAGGCGGCCTGCCTCACCGCGGCCTACGCCGCCGGCGCCGCGAACCGCACCCTCGACGAGGAGCTCGCGCCCGCCCTGGCCGGAGAGCCCTCGGCGAAGAACGCCTGCACCGCCGCCCGGGCCGCGGTCCTCGCCCGCGTCGCCCAGGAGCTCGCCACGCAGGAGCCCGCGCTGAGGAAGGACGCGCTCGCGCTCCTCCCCAAGGCGCTCGGCACCAGCGCGGCGCGGCTGGTGCTCGACGCGATGCAAGGCCTCCCGCCGGAGCGCGACACGGCGCTGGCGCTCGATCTCTCCGCCACGGTGTGGGCGCGCGGCGAGCCGGTCGGCCACGCGCTCCTCACCGCCGCCACCGCCGCCGACACCGCCGGCATGAACCGCCTCCTCGCCGTCTACGCCCAGGTGCGCGACGCGCAGCGCCCCCTGCTCGACGCGCCGACGGTGAACGCGCGCAAGGAGGCGGTGCGCGCCCTGGCTCCGCTGGCGCCGCTCTCGGTCTCGGAGCTGTTGGTCGCGTTCGCCGATCCGTCGCCAGAGGTGCGCAGGCTGGCCGGGAAGGCGCTGGCCGCCGGCGAGGGGCGCACGCTGGAGGAGGCCGTGGCCGCGCGCCTCGACGGGCGTGTGGCCACCACCACCGTGGAGCAGCTCAAGTGGCTCGCGCTGCTCGGGCCGCAGGAGAAGGCGAGCTGCACCACCCACGCGCAGAGGCTCTGGCGCGATCGCGGCCAGCCCGACTCGGTGCGCGCCGAGGCCCTCGCCACACTGGCGGGCTGCGCGGGGAGCGCGGCGATGGAGGAGATCGAGCTCGCCGCCAAGGCCGGCTCGCGGGCGCTCCAGCTCGGCGCGGTGCGGGCCGCCGCTCAGGTGCCGCGCGACGGGCGGGCGGCGTCGGTCTTGGTCGCGGGCCTGCACTCCGACGACGAGGCGGTGCTCCTGGCCTCGCTCGACGGCGTCGCCGCGCAGGGCTCCCAGGCGGCCCTCGAGCCGCTCGAGCCTCTGTGCGGCCACCCGTCGGCCCCGGTGCGGAGGCGGGCCCTGGAGGTGCTGGGCGGGCTCGATCACGCCCGGGCTGAGCCGCTCGCCGCCGCTCGCCTGTCGACGGACCCCGACTCGGAGGTGCGCGCCACCGCCGCGGAGGTGCTGGGCCAGGTGGGCTCCCCCCGCATCGCCTCGGTGCTGGCCAAGGCGGCACAAAACGACAGCGACGCGCGCGTGAAATTCATCGCGGGCAATTCCTTGCGTAAGCTCGGGTTCCCAGTCCCCACCGGAGCGTCCCGCCCATGAAATACAGAGTGGCCGCCGTCCTCGAGCCGCACACCGCGCGCTACACCGCCATCGCCCAGGGCCTCAAGAAGGCGGGCTTGAAGGTGTCGAGCGCGAAGAGCGTGGAGGACCTGGGCAAGGAGCAGCTGGTGGTGCTGGGAGCCTCGGCCCCCTCGCCGTCGCGGCTGGCGCGGGAGGTGCGCAAGGCGGTGCCCAGCGCGCTGGTGATGGCGGCGCGCACCAAGGGCTTCACCGCGCCCTGGGCCGACGCGGTGCTGCCCCTGCCCGTCTCCCCCAACGATCTGAAGGTGCGGCTCGTCGAGCTCGCCGACGCGAAGAGCTCGCAGCCGATGTTGGCGGTGCAGCCGGGCGAGGGCATCCTCGACCCGTCGACGAACTTCTACACGTTCGCCCACTTCAAGGAGGTGCTCTTCATCGAGGTGAAGCGCGCCCGCCGCTACGGCTTCCCGCTGGCGCTGGCGCTGGTGGGCTTCGACCCCATCGACGGCCACCCCGCGACCGAGGGGCACGTGCACGAGCAGCTGATGGGCGGGCTCGCGCTCGCCATTCGCCGCTCCCTGCGCGACACCGACTTCCCGGTGCACCACTCGGCCGACCGCGTGCTTCTGCTGATGCCGCACACCGATCTCGCCGGCTCGCTCATCGTGGCCCGCCGCATCTGCGAGCGCGTGGCGAAGGCGTCGCTGCAGGTCGGCGACGAGCTGGTGCACCCCACCATCTCGGTGGGCGTGGCCGCTGGCGCCCCGGGCAAGGAGTACTCCTTCTCGGACCTGGTGCGGCAGGCGCAGGAGGGCCTCACCTCGGCCCAGGAGAAGGGCGGCAACCGGGTGGAGTTCCTCGACGCAGAGGCGCACGCCGCGCAGCCGGCGAAGCTGTCCGGAGAGGGCATCCCGCGCATCCCGCCGCTCTTGCCGGCGCGGTAGAGGGAGCCTTCGACTACTCGCCCGAGATTTCCTTGGCGTCGACCCGGTTCCGGCCGCCCTTCTTGGCGCGGTACAGGTACTTGTCCGCGGCCGCGATGAGCTCCTCGGGCTGGGTGAAGTCGGAGTCGTAGAGCGTCGCCACGCCCAAGGAGATGCTCACCTTGATGGGCGTGCCGTTGAAGACGAAGGCCCCGGAGTCGACGGCGCGGCGGCAGCGCTCGGCGCAGCGAATGGCGTTGTCCGACTGCGACTCGCGGAGCATCAGCGCGAATTCTTCGCCGCCGTAGCGGGCGAAGAGATCCTCGGTGCGCACCGTCTCACCGATGCGCCCCGCCACCTTGGCGAGCACGAAGTCGCCGGCCGGGTGGCCGTAGGTGTCGTTGATCTTCTTGAAGTGATCGATGTCGAGCATCACCATGGACAGGGGCACGCGGTGCCTGAGGCAGTACGCGAACTCCTTCCTCAGCGTGTCGAGGAAGTACTTCTTGTTGAAGATGCGGGTCAGGCCGTCGCGGGTCGCGCTCTCGTAGATGCTCTTCTGGTACGCCTCTTCGAGCTGGTCCTGGATCGAGAACTTGAAGACGGTGGTGGCGCCGATCTGAATCTTGTCGCCGTCCTGCAGCGTGGCCACGTCGACCTTGATGCCGTTGAGGAAGGTGCCGTTGGTCGAGCCGAGATCGACCAGCTGGAAGTAGCCGTTGGGCGCCACCGCGATCTTGCAGTGCTTGCGCGAGACGCCGTCGTCTTCGACCTGCAGCGGCACGTCGGGCGAGCGGCCCATGATCATCTCGTTCTTGTCGAGCTTGATCATCTTGCCGACCATCGCGGGGATCTTCGCGCTGATGGTGATCAGGTAGGCGTTGACTTGAGCACGCGCGGTCCCGAGGAGATCCTTGATGCTATGGACCGCAGTTTTGTCCTCAGCCATACCTCGTTCCCATACTAGGAATTTCGAAAGCCGAGTCGCAAGCGTTTGCTGTGGGGCTACGTCCGTTCTCCGGCGACCGAGCGCTCCAAGTATCGACGCAGTGCGTCGCCGCGGTAGTAGGCCAGCCCGTGCATGAGCTTGACGGTGGCGGCGGAGACGGTCATGTCGCCCCCGCTGATGGCCCCGTGGGAGCGGGCGGCCGAGCCTGATTCATAGAGGCCCAGGTCGACGCCGTTGCGCCCGGCCTGGCTCACCACCACCACCGGCACGCCCAGCGCCCGCGCCTCGTCGAAGACCGGCAGGAGCGAGCGGCCCCATTCCTTGGAGACGGGGAAGTTGCCCGCGCCGTAGGCCTCCAGCACCAGGCCCTTCACGTGCGGCAAGATGCCCAAGGGAATGGCGGGGTCGAGCCCGGGGAAGACGCGCAGCACGAAGACGCGCGGGTCGACGCCGGCCTTGAGCGCCGAGCGGCCCTTGGTCGCCCGCTGGTCGGAGAAGCGGCAGTCGACGCCCAGCACGCCCAGCACCGGGCAGTTGGGGCTGTCGAAGGCGTCGTACTCGGCGGTCGACACCTTGCGCACGCGGTTGCCGCGGTACAGGTGCGAGTCGAAGCACACCGAGACCTCGGGCGGACCGTGGAGCGCGCTCGTCACCGCGTCGATGAGGTTGAGGCGGGCGTCGCTGCGCACCTCGGTGAGCGGCCGCTGGGCGCCGGTCAGCACCACCGGCTTCGACAGGCCGGGGAGCATGAAGGAGAGGGCGCAGGCCGTCTCGGCCATGGTGTCGGTGCCGTGGGTCACCACCGCGCCGTCGAAGTCGGGCAGGCGCTGGTAGAGCCGCTGGGCGAGGCGGCTCCACAGCTCGGGCTGCAGCTCGCAGGAGTCGACGTTGGAGAACAGCTCGAATTCGAGCCGGGCGAGCTCCGTCAACTCGGGCACGCGCTCGTTGAGCGTGCGGAAGAAGGCGCCGGGCTTGAGGGCCTTGGGCCTCAGGCCCGTCATGCCCAGCGTTCCACCCGTGTGGACCAACAGGAGTCGCTTCATGAACACGTCCGGGCGTTCCTTTACAAGCCGGGGGTGGGTGACTACAACCGCGCGAATCGTGCCGCGAACGGTGGTTGGAAGAGCGTTGGTCCTCTGGCTGCTGGTGTCGTCCGGGGCGGCCCTGGCGCAAGGCCCGTTGGCCGACCCGGCGCGGGTGCTCTTGGAGGTGCCGGGCTTCGACTTCTCGAGGCTCCCTTCGCCCGCGAAGAAGGAGCTCGCCCAGGTCCTCACCGACGAGTTCGACTACTGCGGCCGACCGCTCACTCTGCTGGGCTCGCTCAAGAAGGGCGATGCCTGCAAGCACACCAAGCGGCTGGTGGGCTTCGCGGCGCTGCTCGCCAGCGACGGCAACCCCGGCACCGAGATCATCAACGTCCTGGCGAAGTACAACCAGACCTTCCTCGCCAGGCGCGCCGCCTTCAAGACCGACGACCGCATGTGCACGGGGGCGAAGGACGCCAAGGTGACCCTGGTGGAGTTCGCCGACTTCGAGTGCCCGTACTGCGCGATGGCCCGGCCACTCCTCGAGGAGTACGTGAAGGCGCACCCCGCGGTGCGGCTGTGCCAGCTGCCCTTCCCGCTCTCCGGGCATGCGCACTCGACCATCAGCGGGCAGGCGGTGCTGTTCGCTCGCGACAACGGCAAGTTCTGGCCGATGTACGACGCGCTCTTCGAGAACCAGCTCAACCTCTCCGAGCAGACCATCAAGGAGCTCGCGAAGAAGCTCGGCCTCGACGACAAGGCGCTGGGGAAGATCTTCGGCACCGAGAAGTACGTCGACGAGCTCAACGCGTCGCGCGACGCGGGCAAGGCGGCGGGCGTCGACAGCACCCCGTCGCTCTTCGTGAACGGCCGCAAGCTGACCCTGTCCCTGTCGCAAGAGTCGCTCACCTTGGCCATCGACGACGATCTGGAGTGGCAGGGCGGGAACTCCGCCTGGCCCGTGAACTGAACGTGGATTCCCGCTTCCTCGTCGACGCGAAGGGCTCGATGTACCCGTCCGACGGCGAGCCCTCGCCGCTGATGGGGCGCACCGGCTACCACCGGCTGCAGCCGACCTCTCCCGACTGGGTGCTCTTCGTTCGCGCGCCGGCGCAGGGTGGCGTGTTGGAGAAGAAGCCGCGGGTGGTGCTGGCGGGCGACTGCGCCGGCTTCCCGATGTCGGACCTGATCGCCTTCTTGGGCCAGTCGCGGTGGTCGGGGCTGCTCAGGGTGGTGAGCCCGGGCGGCGAGCGCGCCTTGACCTTGAAGGACGGCGAGGTGCGGTCGGCGGCGTCGGACTCGGTGGCCGATCGGCTCGGCGAGATCATCTACCGCATGGGCTTCGTGACCCGGGCCCAGCTCGATCAGATCCTCGCCGAGGTGCCGCCCACGCGGCTCGGGCGCGCGCTGGTGGAGAAGGGTTTCCTCAAGGCGCACGATCTCTACAAGTGCCTCAATGAGCAGATCGGCGAGATCTTCCACACGCTGATGCTCTCCAAGGAGGGCACCTTCTACCTGGTCGATCAGGACATCGACGACAAGCAGCTGGTGCACAACCTCTCCGTGCCGATGCACGGCTTGCTGATGGACAGCATCCGCAAGATCGACGAGCTCGCCCAGTTCCGGAAGAAGATCCCCCACGGGCGCATGGTGGTGGTGCGGAAGAAGGCGTCCGACGGCACGCTGGAGCCCGAGGAGGACGCGCTGCTCACGCTGGTCGACGGTCACCGCTCGGTGGCCGAGCTCGGCCAGGCCGGCAAGGTGTCGGAGTTCGACGCCACCCGCATCATCTACCGCCTCATCGAGGGCGGGTACGTGAAGCTCATCGAGGCGACGGCGGCGCCGATCCTGACGCCGCTCCCCCAGCCGGCGGCGGTGAATCTGAGCCCCGCGGCGGCGGCGAAGCCGGCGGGCGTGGAGCAGAAGGTGGTGCGCACCTTCAACATCATCTTCCGCGAGGTGCGCGACGAGGTGCAGAAGCACGGCTCGCTCGACCCCTTCCTCACCGCGGCCAACGCGGCGCTCAAGGGCCGCGGCCTCACCGCGTCGCCGGTGCTCGACGGCGTGGCCTTCGGCCAGGACGGCACCGTGCCGGAGCAGCAGGTCATTCAGCTCTACCAGAAGCTCTCGGGCGCGGGTCAGCTGGGCAGCGAGCCATTGCAGGCGCTCAAGCAGGCGCTCTCCGACGTGATGTTCTTCCTCCTGTTCCAGGCCGGTGAGCTGCTCGAGTCGCAGTCCGACGAGGAGCTCGCGCGGCGCGTGAAGGACCTGCTCGCCACCGTCGAAGCGCTGTGACCCGGCCGTACCTCACCGGCGACGTCCCCGGCTGTGGCGGCGCGTTCAAGGAGAGCCCGGAGGACTTCGAGGTCGAGGAGCTGCCCGCCTACCTTCCCTCGGGCGAGGGCGAGCACCTGTTCCTGTGGGTGGAGAAGCGCGGCCGCTCGACGCCCGACGTGGCGCGGGCCCTGGCGCGGCACCTGGGCCTGGGCGAGCGCGACGTGAGCTGGGCGGGCCTCAAGGACCGGCAGGCGGTGACGCGGCAGTGGCTGTGCGTGCCGGCCAAGGTCGAGGCGAAGCTCGCGGGCTTCGCGCTGCCCGGCGCGACGGTGCTCGAGGCGAAGCGGCACAGGAACAAGCTCAAGACCGGGCACCTCGACGGCAATCGCTTCAAGCTCGTGGTGCGGGGCGTGACGGACGCGGGCGCCGCGCGCGAGGTGCTCGTGCGGATCGAGCGGCAGGGGCTGCCCAACTTCTTCGGCGAGCAGCGCTTCGGCGTCGAGGGCCAGAACGCGGCGAAGGGGAAGGCCATCTTGCTCGCGGGCGGCCGGCACCGCGATCGCTTCGAGCGCAAGCTCTTGCTCTCCGCCTACCAGTCGGAGCTCTTCAACCGCGTGCTGGCGAGGCGGCTCGAGCGCGGGCAGCTCGGCACGGTGCTCCTGGGCGACGTCCTCAAGAAGCACGAGACCGGCGGCGAGTTCGTCTGCGAGGACGCGCTCGCCGATCAGCCGCGCGCCGACGCCTTCGAGCTCTCGCCCACCGGGCCGGTCTTCGGGCCCCAGATGCGGCAGCCCACCGGCACGCCGGCCGAGCTCGAGGCGGCCGTGCTCCAAGAGGAGGGCATCACCCTCGCCACCTTCGAGGCCGGCGGCGACGAGACGCGGGGCACGCGGCGCTTCCTCAGGGTGAAGGTGGGCGAGCTCACCCACGCGCTGGAGGGCGACGTGCTCAGGCTGTCCTTCACCCTGCCCGCCGGGAGCTACGCCACGGAGCTCTTGCGCGAGCTGCTCAAGAACGATGGGGCCGCCGAGAGGCCATGAGATCGGCCCACGTCCAGCGGCTCCTCGTCTCCACGAGGCGGCTCACGGCGCCCCATCGACGCCGCGGGACGCCGTAGTGCCCTGAGCGGCGCTAGCATCGAGGGAGGAGGAGCCATGCGCGCGCAGACGAGGGCAGCGGCGGTGATGCTGGCGGCGTCGCTGCTCTCGACGCTCTCGTGCGGCGGCGTGCCTCACGTAGGCGACTCGTGCCGCGCGTCGGATCTACCGCGGTGCGACGGTCAGTCCCTGCTGCTGACGTGCGAGCAGGGACGCTGGGCCTCCACCGTGTGCTACGAGGGTGCCGGCTGCCTCATGGCGGGCTCCGTCGGCGCGTGCGACGTTCCCTTCGACCCCGTGTTCTCCGTCGACGCGGGCCCGCACCCGGTCCTCGACGTCTACCCGGCGCCGCACCCGCCGCTGCCGACGGTGGTCACCGCGGGTGGACCGGTCCTGAGGCACCCGCGCGTGGTGCCAATCACCTTCGCGAGCGACCCGGCGGGTACCGCGTCCGGGGTCGACGCCTTCTGCGCGGGCCTGGGTGCGACCGAGTACTGGAAGGCGGCCACCGAGGAATACGGAGTGAGCGCGCTCTCATCCGCCCGGCCGGTCCATCTGACTCAGCCCGCGCCGGCGTCGGTGGACACGCCGGGCGTGGAGGCGCTGCTGGCCGGTCTTCTCGACGGCGGGGTCGTCGGTATCGAGGCCCCCACCGCGGACACGGTCTACGCGTTCGTCTTTCCGCACACGACGACCGTCATGGGGAGCTTCCTGCAAGGCTGCGTGGACTTCGGCGGGTACCACACGAACACCCTCGGCCCGGGCCCGATGCTGCCGTACATCGTGGTGGCCCAGTGCCCGGGCTCGAGCCTCCCTCTCGACTCCGCGACCGAGACGCTCAGCCACGAGCTCATCGAGGCCGCGACGGATCCGTTTCCGTTCGGCGCACCGGCGTACTGGCGGGCAGACGATGGGAACGCGGCGTGGACGCTGTACACCTACGGCGAGGTGACGGACCTGTGTGAGTTCGAAGCCGATGTGTACTTCAAGCCTGCCGAGTTCCCCTTCCAGGTGGCGCGGTCGTGGTCGAACCGGGCGGGAGCGGAGGGCAAGAACCCCTGCGTGCCGGCGACGCCAGGCTCGGTGTACTTCGCGGCGGTGGTGGAGCAGCCCGACACCGTCACCTTCAGCCACTTCGGCGAGCCCGCCACCGGCCGGGGGATCCGCATCCCCGTGGGCGGGAGCCGCACGGTGAAGGTGTACCTCTTCAGCGAGTCGAAGACCTACGACTGGTCGGTCTGGGCCTCCGCCGACGGGACCGACGGGCTCGATCTCTCGCTCGATCGCGACGTCGGGAACAACGGCGACGTCTTCAACCTGACCATCACGGTCAAGTCCGTCGATCCGCGCTACGACGCCGAGGTGTTCGTGCTTCGGTCCTCCGCGCTGATCGGCACCGATGCCCATTACACCTACGGCCTCGTGAGTCAGTGACCCTGCCTGCCCCGGAACGAGCGGAGCTGAACCACGCCACCCGAGGGGCTCGAAAGGAGAGACCATCGGTGCGGAGGTGCGAGGCGAGTCGATGCGTCCGGCGAGGAGCGTCACAGCGGGGGCGGCGGCACGGCCCTCACCCGGCGAAGGAGGCGGAACCGCGGGCGGCGGGGAGGCTTCCCGCTGGGCGGGGCCTCACGTCCTCCGGCGCTTCGACGTGAACGGTCCGCCGGGCCGGTCTACGTCGTCTGGGAGCTGACCCTCGCCTGCGATCAGCCGTGCACGCACTGCGGCTCCCGCGCGGGGACGGCGCGCCCGAGCGAGCTGTCGACCGAGGAGGCGCTCGGCGTCGTCGACCAGCTCGCGGCGCTGGGCAGCTTCGAGGTGGTGCTCATCGGCGGCGAGGCGTACCTACACCCGGGGCTCCTCGACGTCGTCCGCGCGCTGCGGGCCAAGGGCATTCGCCCGACCATGACCACCGGCGGCCGGGGCCTCACGCCCGCCCTGGCGGAGGAGCTCTACGCCGCCGGCCTCTACAGCGTCTCGGTGAGCGTCGACGGGCTCGAGGCGACGCACGACCTGATGCGCGCCAGCCCCGGGAGCTTCGCGTCGGCGTCACGAGCGCTGAGCGCCGCGAAGGACGCCGGCCTCCGCACGGCGTCGAACATCAACCTCAACCGCCTGAACGAGGCCGACCTCGAGCCGCTCTACGAGCACCTGCGCGCGCTCGGCGTGCGCGCGTGGCAGGTGCAGCTCACCGCCCCGCTCGGTCGCGCGGCCGATCGACCGGCGATGCTCTTGCAGCCGTACGACCTCGTGACCCTGCTGCCGCGCATCGCTTCGCTCAAGTCGCGCGCCTGGTCCGAAGCCGGGCTGCTCCTCATGCCCGGCAACAACCTGGGCTACTTCGGCCCAGAGGAGGCGCTCCTGCGCTCGCCGCCCGGCGAAGCCGACCACTTCGCCGGCGGCCAGGCCGGGAAGATGGTCCTGGGCCTCGAGTCCGACGGCGCGGTGAAGGGCTGCCCGTCCCTGCAGACGGCGCACTACGTGGGAGGGAACCTGCGCGAGCGCTCCCTCGAGACCCTGTGAAGCGGCGCGCCGGAGCTCGCCTCCGCCCGGCGGCGGACCGTCGATGACCTGTGGGGCTTCTGCCGAACGTGCCCCTTCGCCGCGACCTGCCTCGGCGGTTGCACGTTCACCGCGCACGCCGTCCTCGGCCGGCCCGGGAACAACCCGTACTGCCACTTCCGCGCCCGAACCCTCGCGTCACGCGGGCGCCGCGAGCGGCTGGTGCTCGCGGAGTCGGCCCCCGGGCGCCCGTTCGACCACGGCCGCTTCGAGCTCGTCGAGGAGCCCCTCGACGCGCCGGACCCGAGACCGCCGACGCCTCGCGAGCTGATGCGGACGAGCGTGCGTTCGGCTCGACGCTGACGACCGCGTGAGCCGAGGCCTTCAGATGCGGTTGTTCAGGTACAGCGCCGCCTGGTGCGAGAGGTACGAGAGGACGCCGACCTCGTGCTCGAGGAAGTGTGGGCCGCCGCGACGGTTGATGACCTGCATCGCGCCGAACGAGCGGCCGTGCGTCATCATCGGCGAGCAGAGGAGCGACTTGGTCGTGTAGTCGACCTTCTCGCCGACGCCGGCGTAGAAGCGCGGGTCCTTCTCCACGTCGGAGACCGCCACCGACACGCCCTCGAACGAGCAGAAGCCGGCGATGCCGGTGCCAGAGGGGATGACGAGCTTCTGCGCCAAGAGCTCCTTGGCCTTGGGGCCACGCGCGACGATGAACGAGAGGTCGCCGCTCGCGCCGTCGGCCCGCAAGATCGAGCCGGCCTCGCAGGGCACCTTCTCCATCGCGAGATCGAGGATGAACTGCATCGCCTCCTCGATGTTCGTCTTGCCGTCGAGATCGGAGATGCGCATGAAGACGTCGGCCAAGAGCTCCTCGGTCTGCCGGCGGATGTCGGCGCCGATGTTCACGCCCGACTTGCGGCCGATGGTGCCGGTGACGGGCTTGACCGGGTGCTCCAGCTCCTCGACGTCGGTCGGCTCGAGGCGCTGGGTGGACTTGGTGGCGGGGCGCCGGCCGGTCGGCGGGCGGGCGGCCGTGGGGCCGGTGGCG
>JBBIOE010000155.1:0-20154 GCA_037443525.1 Archangiaceae bacterium
CACCGGCGCCGAGGTCGTCGCCGCCGCCGCGCAGGCGCCCGTCACCCAGCCCGCCGAGACCGGCGAGACCGGCAGCGCCGAGGCCCCCAGGAGCCAGGCCCCGCGCGACGTGCGCTTCAAGGACCGCGATCGCCACCGTCAGGGCGAGCAGAAGAAGAAGCACGAAGCGCCGCCTCCGCCCCGCAAGCAGGCCCGCATCGAGGACCTCCTCAAGGTCGGCCAGGACGTGCTCGTGCAGGTGTCGAAGGACCCCATCAGCACCAAGGGCGCCCGCGTCACCGCCCACATCTCCATCCCCGGCCGCCACCTGGTGTTCATGCCCACGGTCGATCACGTAGGCATCTCGCGTCGCATCGGCAACGAGAAGGAGCGCCGCCGCCTGCGCGACACCGTCGAGCGCCTCCGCCCGCCTGGCACCGGCTTCATCGTGCGCACCGTCGCCGAGAGCGTGCCCCAGGAGAAGCTCGAGGCCGACATCCGCTTCCTCATCGAGGTGTGGAACGAGTGCGTCAAGAAGTCCGAGAAGGTGCACCGCGCTGGACTGATGCACCCTGACCTGGACCTCATTCTCCGCGCCACCCGAGACCTCTTCGCCCAGGACGTCGAGCAGCTCATCATCGACGACCGCGACGAGTACGAGCGCGTGGTGAACTTCGTCGTCGCGCAAGACCCCGCGCTCAAGGATCGCGTCATCCTCCACGAGGGCGAGGAGCCCATCTTCGACGCCTACGGCATCGAGGAGGAGATCAAGCGCGCCACCGCCCGCAAGGTGTGGCTCAAGAGCGGCGGCTACCTGATCATCGATCAGGCCGAGGCGCTCACCGCCATCGACGTCAACTCCGGTCGCTACGTCGGCAAGAAGAACCTCGAAGACACCATCACCAAGATCAACGTCGAGGCGTCGAAGGAGATCGTCTACCAGCTCCGCCTCCGCAACATCGGCGGCATCATCATCTGCGACTTCATCGACATGGAGAAGCAGCAGAACCGCGACAAGGTCTTCAAGTCGCTGCAGGAAGCGCTCGGTCGCGACAAGGCGAAGACCAATGTCCTGCGCATCTCCGAGCTGGGCTTGGTGGAGATGACCCGCAAGCGCGTGCGCGAGTCCATCGGCCGCGTCCTCCACGAGGACTGCGCCTACTGCGGTGGCCAGGGCTACGTGAAGACCGCGACCACCGTCGCCTATGAGGTCTTCCGGGAGCTCCGCCGCTCCGGCCCGGCCTACAAAGACCCGACCCTGGTGGTGCAGTGCCAGACCGAGGTCTCGAACGTCCTGCAAGGTGAGGAGCGCGAGGAGCTTCGCCATCTCATGGATCGCTACAACAAGTCGATCCAGGTGCGTCCGCGCGCCGACTTCCACCGCGAGCAGTACGAGATCTACGCGCGGCCCGTCTCGGGCGTGGAGCTCAAGGTCGCCGGGAGCGTCGGAGAGTACGAACCCGTCACCCACGGCGGCGCGCGCAAGCCCGGGTCCAACGAGGCCCGATACGATCGCGATCGCGATCGCGGCGGCAGCGGCGGCGAGCGGGGTGGTGACCGTGGCGGAGATCGCGGCGGCGAGCGGGGTGGTGACCGTGGCGGCGATCGCGGCGGACGCGGGCGGGATCGCGACCGCAATCGTGGCGGGCGTGGCGGTGGGGGCGGCGGTGGAGGCGGAGGCGGTGGCGGTGGCGGTGGCGGTGGCGGTCAGCAGAACCGCCCGCGCCCATCCGTGCCACCGGTCGAGTCCGGTTCGGGTGAGCGTCCGAGCCCGTCGCCCTCTGGTACCGCCGAAGGACAGTGAGGAACGAGGTCATGTCCACTCCCGTCGACCGACGCACCGACACCCGCAGAGACGTGAACCGGGAGTTTGCGTCGGTCGACGAGTTCATCCAGGAGTACGTGACCAACATCTCTCGGAGCGGCGTCTTCATTCGCTCCGACGATCCGCTCCCGGTGGGCACGCGCGTCAACCTGTCGTTCACCGTCATTCACGAGGATCTCGAGACCATCGAGGGCGTCGGGGAAGTGGTGCGATCGGTGACCGCGAAGGACGGGGGGGCAACCGGCATGGGGGTGGTCTTCGTCGAGCTCACCCAGGTCTCCAAGGAGCTGATCGAGCGCATCCTCGTGCGCCGCTGAGTCACCGTGCCGAAGGTGACCGAGCCGACCGGAAGTCCTGCCGAGCGTTCCGTGACGGTCGGCTCGTCCGCGAACGGCGACCCCGCGACGTCGCCGCCCGCGCCTCCTCCGCCGTCGAGCCCATCGCCCACACCCGCCGCTCGCGCCGATGAGCGCGAACGGACGTCGCCGGTTCCTTCCAGTCGCCCCTTGGAGTCGGCGGCCGCTTCGCCGCCGTCCGTCACGGCGTCGACGCAGGTGAACGCCCACGCTCAGCCCAAACCCGCGCCGGCCTCGACCACCTCGCGAGCGTCAAGGCCCGCGCCGATCACCGGCAGCTACTTCAGCGCTCGCGCTGTCGCTCAGGCCGAGCGCCGGGCGCGCCGCGCGGCCGGGCAGGTCCTGAGCGGCTGGAGGCTCGTGACGGCCGTCTTCTCGGGCTTCCGCGGGGAGTCTCTGGCCGTTCGCGCCGGGAACCTCACCTTCATCACCACCACCTCGTTGGTGCCGATGGCGGCGGTCATTCTCTCGCTGGTGCACGTGCTCAACGAAGCGCGCGTCGAGCAGCTCGTGCTCAAATTCTTCGACGACATCCTCGCCCCCGCGGGCCGCAGCGCCATGGTCGACGGCTTCCGGCACTTCGTGCATGGGGCGCCGACCCGCGCGGTGGGGAGCCTCTCGTTCTTCTTCCTGCTCGTCTCCTCGTCAGTCCTCTTGCGCCACCTCGATGCTTCACTCAACGAGGTGTGGTCCGTCTCCCGCCGCCGGCCGCTCGTCGTCTCCGGGGCGCTCTACGTCGGGGTGCTCCTCGTCGGCCCGCTGCTCATGGGCATCACCCTGGTGGGGAGCGATGGCATTCGCCGACTGGTCTTGTGGCTCGAGCTGCCGTTCTCGGCGCAGGCTCTCGTCCTGGGGGCGATCTTCGCCGCAGGCATCGTCTTCACCCTCCTCTACAAGCTCGCGCCCCACGCCCCGGTGCCCTGGAACTCTGCGCTCATCGGCGGGCTCGCGGCCGGCGCGACCTGGGAAGCGGCGCGCCACCTCTACGCCTCGATCGCCTCCGTCTTCTTTGCCGCGAATCCCATCTACGGCTCCGTCGGCATCGCGCCCCTGTTTCTGATGTGGATCTACGTGGGTTGGTTCATCGTGCTCTCAGGCGCCAGGCTCGCCTATGCGGTGGAGCACGCGGAGTTCCACGACATCTTCCAGGAGCTCCACGCCCATCCTCGAAGCCAGGAGCTCATCGCCGCGCGCGTCGCCGCGCTGGTGAGCCGCGCCCACCTCCAGTCCGTCCCCGGGCCGACGACCAAAGCCCTCGCCGACGAGCTCCAGCTCCCTGAGCAGCGCGTACGCGACATCGTTCACTGCCTCGAACAGGCCGGACTCCTCATCGTGGCGCCGAAGCACGAGCTCCACCCGGCGTCCAACCCCGCGAAACTCACCCTCGCCGACATCTCCACGGCCATGGGCGGTACGGCCAAAGCCCTCGCGGCCATCACCTCTCACCGACCGAGCGCGTTCGAGTCCATTGCGCTCCTGTTCGGCCGGGCCGACATCGCAAGCATCGAGAAACTCAAAGCAATCACCTGGGAAGAGTTGGGCCGGGTCGTCGCCCTCTCGGGCGGAAAAGTGTAGGTTTCTTGCGAGGTTGAGAAACCCGGTGCTACACTCGTCGTGAAAAGCCGAGTGATTCTCCGCCGTTGGTGCATCCGAAGGGGGCGTCCATGCTGAAGTCCGACCTCGTGAACATTCTCGTCCAGAAGATGGGCGTCACTCAGAAGCAGGCTGAGGCAACGGTCGAGACCATCTTCGGGTCGATGAAGGACGCGCTCGTTCGCGGAGAGAACATCGAGATTCGCGGTCTCGGCGCCTTCCACGTGAAGCACTACGGCGCCTACCAGGGCCGAAACCCGAAGACCGGACAGCCGATCCCGGTGAAGGCGAAGCGCGGCGTCCTCTTCCGTCAGGGCAAGGAGCTCAAGGAGCGCGTCAACCGCCCCGGCCCAGACGGCAAGGTGCCGCCGCTCCCCACTGGTGGAACGCCGCCGGCGCCCTCGGGCACTACCGGCTAACGGGCTCCGCCGCGTCCACGAGGCTCAGCTTCGTGCGACCGCGACCAGGCGGCCGACAGGGCGTACCTGCAACTCGGGGTCGAGCTCACCGAAGGTGAGCACCGCTACGTCGGGGAAGACACCCTCCACCAGCCGCCTCAGGAGCCGCCGCACGTCTGGGGACGCGAGCAGGACCGCCTTGCCTTGCCGCGCGATGCGGCGCACCCCCTCGATGATGGCGCCGGCCTCCGCGGGATCGATGGCGCTGCTCGGCCCAGCCTGCCGCAGGGTCTCCTCCACCGCTGGGTCGACGAGGTAGGCGAGGAGGGGGCCGTTCGGCGCGAAGTGCCAGGAGATCTGGCGTCCGAGTGCTTGCCGGCACCGCTCGGCGAGCTGCGCCGCGTCTCCCTCCGTCGTGGGCGAAACCAGGGCTTCGAGCAGCGCGCGGAGGTTCCGAATGCTGACCTGCTCGGCCAGGAGGCGCTTGAAGACGTCGGTCATGAGCGGCAGCGGCACCTTCTGGAGCGCCTCCTTCACCAGCGCTGGGCTCGTCGCCTCCATGAGCGCGAGAGCGCCCTGGACCTCCTGAACTCCGAGGAAGTGCGCGGCTCGCTTCCTGATGAGCCCCACGAGGACGTCGCAGAGGAGCTCTCCGGCCGACCGCAGCGGCACGCTCATCGAGTCGAGCTTGGTCTTCTCCTCGGCCGAAAGCGCCACCAGCGGACGCCCGAGGGGGTCGGCGGCGGGCTGCCCGGTGACGCCGAACATCGCGACGTCCGCCGGATTCGCCAGCGCGAACCACCTTCCCACCGGGAGCTTGGCGCGGCCGGCCGGGACCTCGTCGACCGCCAAGGTGAAGCCTCCCGCGGGAAGGGGAGCGCCGGTGCGAACGCGGAACGCCGGCACCCGCACGCCGAGGTCGGCGAAGATCCGATCGCGCACGGTGTCGAGGTCTTTGGCGACGAAGCGCGCCTCGTCTTCCGTGGTGAGCCAGGTCAGGTCGGCGGCGAGGTCGAGCTGGAGGGGCGCGACACCCGGCGCCGGCTCACTGCGAGGCGCGCCGCCCGGAGAGGCGGTCGGACCAGCCGTCGGGACTCCCGGCGCACCGGCCGCCTTCGAGGGAGAGGCAAGTGCCTTCGTCGTTTCACGCTGCCGAAGTCCCAGCGCGACCAGCCCCAACAGGCCCGCGATGACGATGAAGGTAAGGTGCGGCATGCCGGGCATGGCCGCGAGGGCGAGGCACAGCCCCGCGACGACGGCGAGTGCCTTCCACTGCCCGAAGAACTGCGAGCCGATGTCGAGGCCCAGCGACGCCTCAGCCGACTCGGAGGCTACCCGCGTCACCACGAGGCCCGCGGCCACCGCGATGCACAGCGACGGAATCTGCGAAACGAGACCGTCGCCGATGCTGATGAGGGCATAGGTGCTCGCGGCCTCCGAGAGCGACATGCCGTTCTGGACCGCGCCGATGATGGTGCCGCCCACCAGGTTGATGAGCGTGATGACCAGCCCCGCGATGACGTCGCCCTTCACGAACTTCATCGCGCCGTCCATGGAGCCGAAGAGCTGCGACTCGCGCTCGAGGTCCCTGCGTCGCGCGCGCGCCTGGTCCTGAGAGATGGCACCTGCGCGTAGGTCGGCGTCGATGGACATCTGCTTGCCCGGCATCGCGTCGAGGGTGAAGCGAGCCGACACTTCGGCGACGCGCTCCGCTCCCTTGGCCACGACCAGGAACTGCACCAGGGTCAGAATGGCGAAGATGACGGCCCCGACGACGTAGTCCCCGCGCACGACGAACTCGCCGAAGGCCTGGATGATCTCCCCGGCGTGCCCTTCCGAGAGAGCGAGGCGGGTCGACGAGACGTTCATGGCCAGGCGGAAGAGGGTCGTGATCAGCAGGAGCGTTGGGAACGAGGCGACCTTGAGCGCGTCCTTGGCATAGAGCGCCGCGACCAGGAGAGCGGCCGCCGCGGCCAGATTGATGGCGATGCCGGCGTCCAAGATCCACTCCGGGAGCGGCACGATCATCGCGCCGATGATCGAGGCCATCACGACGGCAAGCACCACGTCTGACGAGGCCTTCGCCCGCGCCAGCACTTTCCCCACGAGATCGATGATCGCGCTCACGGCGTCTCCTCCCCGAGACGAGCGTCCGCGCTTCTGGTCTCGTCGAGCGCCACCTTCAGCACCGCCGCAGCGGCCTTGTAGAGCTCCTCGGGCACCTCATCGCCCACGTCGTAGTGCACCAGCGACCGCGCCAGCGGGATGTCCTTCACGATGGGAATCCCCAGTTCTCTTGCCTGCTTACGAATCTCCAAGGCGTCCTCCTCACGGCCACGGGCCACGATGTAGGGGGCGTCGCACTCCGATTCGTCGAAGCGAAGGGCGACGGCGATGTGGGTTGGGTTCACCACGATGGCGGTGGCCTTTTGCACCCCACGTGCCCGGCCTCCCTGGGCGAGCTGCTTGTGGAACGCCTTCCGCTGCGCCTTGTGGTGTGGATCGCCCTCGGAGCTCTTGTGCTCCTGCTTGACCTCCTCGTGCGACATCATCAGGTCCTTGCGGTGCTTCCTCCGCGCGAGCCAGCCGTCGAGGGCGCCGAGGAAGACCAGCGTGATGCCGACCTTGACGAGCAGGGGCTCGAGGAGCGCCAGCAGCGCGAGGATTGGTGCGGCGCCCGAGGCCCCGATGGCCCTCAGGGCCATGGGGGTGGCGGCCTTCACGTCGCTCCACGCGATGGCGATGACGATCGCCGCCACGGCGAGACCTTTGGCGAGCTCGACGAGCTGGCTTGGGCTGAACAGCTTCTTGAAGCCGCTCACGGGGTCGATGCGCTCGAGCTGGGGCGCGATGTGGGCGACGTTGACCATCAGGCCGGCCGTCACCACCCCCACCACCAGCGCGCCGACGAATGCGCCCGCCAGCGCCGGGAGCGCGCCGACGCCGAGGACGTAGAGCCCATCGGCGAGCGCCACCTCCGGTCGAAGCTCCTGAAGACTGAAGATGCGGTGTGCGAACGCCGCCAGCTGGGCTGCGACCCCCGCACCGGCCGACAGCGCGCCGACCAGGGCTCCGAACGACACCGCCGCCGCGCCAAGCAAGCGACTGCGCGGCACCTGGCCCTTCTTTCGAGCCTCGCGGAGGCGCTGGGCCGAGGGTTCGTGGGTCTTCTCACTCATCGTCCCAACTCCAAGACGCTGGCGATGGAGTCGGGCGTCGCCGCGGCGAAGGCCATTAGTCGCTGGCAAAGGAGCCCCAAGCTCAGCCAGAGCACCGCGCCCCCCGCCAGGATGCGTGCAGGTGACGAGAATTCCTGGAGATTCGCCTGAGGGGCGGCGCGTGCGGCCAGCCCCAACACGAGGTCGACCACCAACGACAGACCGGCGATGGGAGCAGCCACGGCGAGCCCCGTAGCGAAGGCAGTGCCAACCAGCCGGGCCAACTCGAGGGCCACCTCCTCGCTCTGGTGAAAGGTCCCGAGGGGCACGAGCGCGTAACTCCGCCACAACGGCGCGATGACCAGCGGTCCCATGCCGCCCACCGCCACCAGAGCCACGAGGAGCTGGAACAGGAGGTCGCCACTGGCTGCCTCCCGATTGCCGGCGAAGGGAAGCGCCGCTTCGGCCGAAGAGCCGCGGAACAGGTCGACGAAGCGGCCGCCCATGCGCGCCGCGTCGAAGGGCAGCGACGCCACGACTCCGATGGTGGTTCCGAGGACGACCTCCTTGAAGGCCGCCACGGCGAGCCCGAACGAGTCGGCCGGAACGCCAATGATGGTGACCCCCGCGGCGGTGTGGAGCGAGCCCGCGAGCGCGAGGACCACTCCTAGCTTCACCGTGGTCGGCGCCTGGGTTCCGCCGAAGAGCGGCGACAGAAACGCCACCGGCAGCAGGCGGGAGGCGATGAGCGCGATCGCCACGACGTGCGGCTGCAGCGCGTCGATGGCCGACCCCAGGGCGCCGAGCTCGCTCATGATCCAACCGAGGGCAGGGCGAGGAAGAGCTGCGTCGCGAAGCGAGAGAGCTCGGCGCCGATCCACGGGCCGGCGACGACCAGCGACAGCACCGCGGCGCACAGCTTGGGGACGACCGAGAGCGTGCTCTCCTGCACCTGCGTCGTCGCCTGCAAGAGGCTCATGAAGAACCCGACGACCAGGCTGGAGAGAATGGGCGGCAGCGAGGCCATGACCATCAACATCAGGGCTTCACGACCGAGCGAGATGAGCGCCGTGGTGTCCATGGCTCACCGGTACCCGAGCACGAGGCCACGGGCGAGGAGGCCCCACCCGTCGACGGCCACGAACAGGAGGATCTTGAACGGCAGACTCACCTGGCTGGGGCTGAGCGTCTGCATGCCCAGCGCGAGCAAGACGTTCGCGATCAGCATGTCGAGGATCAGGAAGGGCAGGAACACGATGAAGCCGATGACGAAGGCCTCCTTGAGCTCGGTGATGACGAAGGCTGGGACCACGACGGAGAGGTCCTCCTCGGAGATTTCCGGGGACTGCTCGACGGGGCGGAGCTCTCGGGCCAGGTCGACGAAGCGGGTGCGCTCCTCGGGGCTCCCGTGCTTGACCAGGAACTCCCGGAGGGGCGCCATGACCGTCGAACCGGTGGCCAACACCTGCGCCGCGTCGGCCTTCTCGGTCCACGCGCCCTGCCCCATGGCCCACATCTGCTCGAGGGTCGGCGTCATGATGTGCGCGGTGAGCACCGCGGCGAGGCCGGTGAGCACCATGGTGGGCGGGGCCTGCTGCGAGCCGATCGCCGTGCGCACGAGCGACAGCACGACGATGATCTTCGAGAAGCTCGTCAGCATCATCACGGCGAATGGCACCAGCGCCAGAAGCCCCATGAGGAGCATCATCTGAATCTGGTTCGACGCGAGCGACGGCGCGTCAGCCTCGATGGACAGACCCCTGGCGAACGCGAGGGACGGTACGAGGAGCATCAGAGCAATGCGCTTCATGACAGGCTCCCGGTCGCGCCGCGGGGGACGAAGGCCACGACCTCATCGGTGACGAGGGCTCGCTTCTTCGGCTCGCGGGTGGGCTTCCCGGCCCGCTCGAGCTTCGCGAAGCCCTCGCCGTGCACCACGATCCAGGCCTGACCATCGACCTCGACGAGCGCGAGCCCGGTGCGCTGCGAAAGGCCGACCCGCTGAACGAGCTGCAGCCGAGGGGGCAGCTCGAACCTGGCGCGTCCGCCCTTCGCGGACTTCCACCACACGGCGAGACCAGCGAGCGAGGCGACGGCGAGGACGAGACGCGCGGCGGTCACCAGCGACGAGCCCGACGCGACGCAAACGCCAACCAGCAGAACCAGCGCGGCGCCGAGGAGCAGGAGCTTCTTCTGGAGGGGCGTGCTCATGGCGTACCTCACAGCAGCTCGATGATGCGAGCGCCGACGCTCCCTTCGATCTCCACGAGCTCCGCGCGGGCGAAGGCCTGGTCGCCCACGCGCAGGGTCACCGGTCCCGTGGCGTCGAGCTTCAGAGCCATCACGTGGCCCGGCGCGAGCGTGCCGAGCTGGGTGATGGGCAGGCGCACGCGGGCCAGCTCAATCTCGACTTCGACAGGCAGGACGGTTTCGTCGCTCGACATGGGGTTCTCCTTGGTGGGGGCGGTGGTGCGGATGCGGGTGAGGGTGAAGCCGGCAGGCGACGATTCCCCGCGCAGCTCGAAGGCCGGCGTCACGATGCGGGTGCGGCCCGAGAGCACGCCCTCGTCGAAGCGGAGCTGAGGGAAGAGCACCACGTCGCCCGCGGTGAGAACCGTCGCATCGGCCCGCTCGAGCAACACGAGGCCGACGACGCAGCGGGCCGCGAGCGATGCGGAGGCAAGGCGTCCGTCGAGGGGGGCGGGCGCTGGCTCAGGGCTGCCGCGGAGCGCACTCACGAGCGCGGTCGAGGGCATCAAGAACCGAGCGATTCCGGTCCGCCCACCGGCGGTGACGGCGATCTCGATGGTGACGTGGCGGACCCGGCCGTCGAGCTGCTGAATGGCCGCGGTGCGCTCGGGAAACAGCCCGATGAGGCGCGGGCCGATGCGCCGCTCGAGCTGTTCCTCGCGGCGGAGCGAAGCCAGCGCGCTGAGGGCCACCCACCCGAGCGCGGCCTCCTCGACTCGAGTGAGCTTGGTGACGGACACGGCGAGCTCGGTCGAGCCCGCTGCGTACTTGACGATCATCGCGACGAGGGCGGAGTCGAGCTCCACGACGGCCATGGCGTCGACGGCGCCCAGGTGCAGCACCAGGAACTGGGCGTTGCGGGCGAGGTGCGCGAAGGGCTCGGTCGAGGCGTCGAGGAGCCGCGAGGAGCAGGTGACCGGCGTCGAGAAGAGCTGTCCCAGCTCCAAGGCCAGCGCGTCGAGGCTCGCCCTGGCGACCGTGGCCAGAGCGGGCGTTCGGCTCAGCTCGACGTGGGCTTGGGTAAGACGGGTCGCGGGCTGCAGGCGGTAGCAGGGCGCCGAGGGAATCGTCGCAGCCTTCGCCTTCAGCGAGGCGAGGGAGACGACCTGGGTGGGGGCGTCGTTCATGGTGGCCGGGCACAATTCAAGCGACGCGCCACGGCAACCGACGGGAATGACGGGTGTTTTGGGCTAGCGCACCGTCTCGCGAATGAGACGCGCGGCGAGCATGGTCATCATCGGCGTCGAGAGTGTCCCCTGCGTCTTCACCAGGTGGGGGAAGCGAGCGCGCCACGCCTCCGGGAGTTGATCGGCGATGGCGCAGCGAAGCGCCGGGGGCGACTCGACGATCAGCTGCTGGAGCCGGTCCAAGGCGTCGGTATGCGCACCGAACTCCCGCGCTAAGCGGGCCTGCCGCGTCGAGGAGTCCCAGTCGGTGACGGATTCAGCGAAGGCTCGGGCTCGGGCACGCGGCGCATCGGCGAAGCCCTCCAACAGCTCGAGGGACTTCTCTCGGTGGAGGGCGCATACGAACAACGCGACGCGCTCTTCGAACAGGAGGCCCTTTGGGCTGTCGAGGGGGACCGTTCGCACGATCCCCTTGGCGGGGACTCGATCGAGCCTGGTGGCGGCGCGCGGCATCATCTCAGGCCGCCTTCTTCTGCACCGGCGCGTTCACGGTCGGCTTCGGAGGCGCTGGGGGCGCAGGGGAGGCGGCAGCGGGCTTCGGGGCTTCGACCTTGCGCCGGAGCTTGAGCGACAAGGCGATGAGCAGTCCCGCCAGCACCGAGACGGCGACGCCCAACGCGACCACGAGCGGGCGCAAGCCAGAGCTCGCCGGTTCCGCGGGAGCCGGCACTTGTGAGACGACGGCGTCGATGACGAGCACCACGTCGTCGGGCTTGAGGCCGTCGACGGAGGCCGCCACCAGCGCCCGGAGCTCGGCGCGCTGCTCGTGCAGCCGCACGACCGCCTCGGGCACCGCGCGGACGAGCACCGCGGCCTTCGAGGCCTGCGCCGGCTGGCCGGGCCGCGCCGAGGGCGGAACGACGAGCTCCACGGCCGCCGAGGTGACGCCGTCCATGCTCTCGAGGGCCTGCTCGAGATCGCCTTCCTGCGCCTCGAGCTGCCGGAGCCGCTCCGCGCCGGGCGTCTCGATGAGCGCCGTCTGCGACACCACCTCCTTGGTCGTCAGCGAGCGCGGGCGAGGGAGCTTGAGCTCGGTGAGCACGCGCATCGCGTCGGTGGCGTGCGCGTCGTCGACCTCGATGGCCCAGGTGGGCTTCTTGCCCTTCTCGGCGACCTTCTGCGCGTCGTAGCCGCGCGCGACCAGCACGGAGACCAGCTCGTTGGCGTCGCGCTCGTCGAGGCCATGCTGAATCTGAGAGCGACAACCGGCCAAGAGCACGAGTAGAAGGGCGAAGAGGGGGCGGCGATTCATGGCTTCCTCACACCTGCGTCTGGAGGACCTGCTTGATGCCGTTGGTCGCCTTCTCCACGACCTTGCCGGCGAGATCGAGCTCTTGCGAGGCCCGGTACACGTGCGTCTGGAGCGAGAGCAGCTCGGCCGGGGAGAAGTCACGGCCGCTCTCGGCGAGCTTGAGGATCTGGTCCATGCGGGTCTGCGCGGCGGAGACGTGATCGAGCACCCTCGCCGTCATCGGCGCGGCGGCGTCGACCTTCGCGGCGCCCTCCACCCGCGTCGGGCCGGCGGCGGCGCGCGGCGTGGCCTTGGCTTCGGTGACGGGCTGCGCGTGCGCGTGCACGAGTTGTGGGGCCTCGGCAGCCTTCGGCCTCACGCTCTCGTGCTGGGCCTTCAGCGTCTCTCGGAAGGACTCCTTGCCCTTGCCGACGCCTGGGGCGCTGCCCGCGCCGATGATCGATCCGGGGCCGGAGCCCCCGAGTGGATTGATCGCCATGACGTCACCGAATGTTGTTGATGGCCGACTTCGCGGAGTCGTGGCGCACCTTGAGCACGTTGGAGAGCGTGTTGTAGTCGCGGCTCTCCTGCTGCATCTGCATCTGCATCAAGGTGCTGCGGTCGGCCTCCTGGCGCATCTGGGCCATCATGTCGCTCAGCCCGCTGGGCACCGTGGGCGTCGCGAGCGTGCCGCCCATGCCGGGCACGGTGGTGCCGCCCACGACGGTCGCCGGCGACGCGCTCCCGACGAGTCCCGTCGCCGCGGCGCTCGCCACCGAGCGTCCCGTGCCGGAGCCGTTGGCCAGGCTCGACACCGAGGACACGGCCGCCGAGAGGATGGGCGAGGCGGAGAGGCCGCCGACGATCGCTCCGCTGATGACGCTGCCGGCCTTGGTGAGGGTGTCCTTCATCACCTCGCCGAACTCCTGCTTCTGCGTCTGCCGACCCACCGTGGGCGTCACCGAGATCTGATTGAGCCGCGTGTCCAAGGCTGCCTCCTCGTGAAAGGTTCGCGGGGGGCTCTTCAGGACTCGTGCCGCGCGGAAGCCTCCGAAATGGTTGGGCTCTCAACTCGGCACGGCGTCTCACGCCTCGGACCCGGCGTTCGGTCGTCGAGTCCGAATAGTTGCGGGTGCGACAGGCTGATCGAGAGTTGAAGCACCATGATGCTCACTCCCCAGGAACTTCAGCCCACCCGGTATCACCCGCGCGTCGACGCGGGGCTCGTCGTTCGCCTGGCCTTCGATGGCTCGAGCTCGCCGATGATGGCGACCGATCTCTCGATGGCTGGAATCAAGGTGTCGGGCGTGGTCGCCCAGCTCCCGGAGCGCGTGCGCGTGTCGATTCCGATTCCGGGGGAGGGCGAGGTGGAGACGATGGCCACCGTACGCCGGAAGACGCGGGACTCGGCGGCGCTGGAGTTCGATCAGCTCGACTGGGACGACATGATCGCCCTGGCGCGCTTCATTCACCCGCGCATGCCGTAGACCTCAGGCGGGGCGGGTGCTCTTGAGGCGCTCGACCAGCTCGATCAGCTCCGAGCCGCGGAACGGCTTGTGGATGTAGCCATTGGCGCCGGCCTTCTCCGCGGCCTCCACGTCGGTCTTCTTCGCCTTCCCGGTGAGCATGTGGAGCGGCACGGCAGCGGTGCTCGGATCGGCCTTGATCAGCCGGCACACCGTGATGCCGTCCATCTGCGGGAGCACCACGTCGAGCAGGATCAGGTCGTAGGCACGGGTGCGGGCGAGCTTGAGGCCCTCGGCGCCAGTCGACGCGCACTCCACCTCGACGTCCCCTTCGCTGAGCATGCTGCGCACGAGCTCGCGAATGACGGGCTCGTCCTCGACCACGAGGATCCGAAAGGGGCCGGACACAATGGCCCGAGTATAGGCGTCATTCGTAGGCGAGCGCTTCCACCACGTCGAGCGACGACGCCCGTCGCGCCGGGTACAGCCCCGCCACAACCGCGCAGAACCAAGACGCCACGAACATCTGCGCGGCGACCAGGAACGGGTAGTGGAAGGGGAAGTTCCAGCCCGTCGCCTGGACGCCGACGACCTTGGTGACGATGTAGCCAACCACCGCACCCACCACCGTGCCGATCACGCCTCCGGTGAGGCCGATGAAGGCCGCTTCACCGGTGAAGAGGCGCTGGACGTGGCGGCGGTCGGCGCCGATGGCACGCAGAAGGCCGATCTCCCGGGTGCGATCGAGCACCGCCGCGAGCAGTGTGTTGATGACGCCCAAAAGAGCCAGGACCATGGCGACGATCTCCATCGCCCAGGTGATCTGAAAGGCGTTGCCGATCAGGTCGTAGGCCTCCTTGCGGAGCTCGGCGTTCGAGAGGACGTAGAGGTCGTACTTCCGGCCCCAGGTCGCGGTGATGTGCTGGCGAACCTCGTCGAGGTGCGCGAGGTCCTTCACGTAGACGTGGAAGGTGTCGACCTGATCGTCCTTGAAGTCGCGGGCGTAGACGGCGCGATCCATGAACACCACCCCCTGGTCGGAGGTGTAGTCGATGATGATCGCGCCCACGACGTACTGGTGCTCGCCGGTCGGGGTGCGAATCGGGAAGCGATCGCCCGGGTGCAGGTTGCGCCGCCGCGCCAGGTTCTCGGAGATGGTGACGTAATTCCGGTCTCGCTCCTCGGGCGTGGGCACGGAGCCGGCGATGAGGGTGGGCTGGGCGCGCTCGGCGTAGATCTCGGGGATGAGGGAGAGGATGAACACCCTGAGGCCCAGGACGTCGTGCGACAAGAAGCGCAGGGGGTTCACCTTCTCGATGCCCGGCGAGTGCTCCAGCTCGGCGATGAGGGTGGCCGGGAGCTGCTGGTTCTGCACGCCGGCGATCTTCGCCGAGGCGGTCACGAAGAGGTCCGCGGGCACCGCCTGCTCGATCCACTTCTGGGCGCTGAGCTGGAAGCTGCCGACGAAGCCGGCCACGGTCACCGCCATCGCCACGCCGATGGTGAGCGCCGACACGGGCACCGCGGTGCGCACCGGCGCGCGGGCGAAGTTGTCGGCGGCGAGGCGGCCCGAGATGCCGAAGACGGCCTCACCGGGGCCCTGGAACGGACGGTTGAGGACGCGCAACAGCAGCGGTGAGAGCAGCGTCGTGCCCATCAGGATGAAGAAGACGCTCACGTAGCCACCCACGGAGAAGTTCTCCACCGGCGGCGGGATGAGGGTGGCGGGGCCGGCCAGGACGAAAAGCGCGACGCCGAGGTAGGTGGGCCAGGACTTGACCTTCACCGCGCCGGCGCCGACGGCCACGTCGCGGCGGAGCGCCTCCACGGGCTGCACGCCGGAGGCGACCACCGCCGGACGGAGCGCCGCGACGACGCTGCCCGCGATGCCGAGGAGGAGACCGACCACCAGCTCCGCGCGGCCGATGGTCACGTCGTGCACGTTCACCCGCACGTAGATGGATGAGACGCTGTCGGCGACGGCGGAGATGGCGGCGCGGCCCACCATGATGCCCAGAGGCAGCCCCAAAAGGCTCCCCAGGGTGCCGACGAGCATGGCTTCCAGGGTGAAGAGGAGCCGGATCTTCGCCTTGGTGGCCCCGAGCGCGCGCAGGGTGCCGATCTCCCGGCGGCGCTGCACCACGCCGATGGAGACGGTGTTGTAGACGAGGAAGACGCCGACCAGGAGCGCCACGGCCGAGCCCAGGTTCAGGCCGAGCTGGAAGCTGCGCAGCATGGTCTCGACGCTCTGGCCGCGCCGGTCGGGGTGATCGACGTCGTACTCGGCGCCCACCGCGGCCTGGAGCCGGTCCTGCACTGCGCTGGCGGCCTTGGGGTCGGCCACGGCGACGTCGACGCGATCGAAGCGGCGGCCCTTGCCGAAGGCCTCCTGGGCGCTGCCGAAGAACATCACCGCCACCGAGCCGCCGAAGGCCTTCACCGGCCCGGTCTCCTTGAGCTGGCCGTGGACGACGAAGGGCTTCTTCCCCAGTGGGGTGATGAGCTCGAAGGTGTCGCCGGTCTTCAGGTGGTGGGCTTCGGTGAAGCGCTCGGAGACGAGCATGCGATCGGTCGAGTTGAGGAACTCGAGATCGTCGGCCAGCGCCCCCACGTCGCGATCAACCCCCTCGTAGGTGCGGAAGTAGCCGTCGTCGAGCAGGTCGACGCCCATGACGTAGAGGCTCTCGCCGGGGCTGTTCGCGACGGGGGCGATGAAGGTGAGGGCGCCGGAGGCGTGGGTGACGCCATCGACCTTGCGGATCTCCTCCAGCTTCTCCTCGGGCAGGCCCGACTCGCTGCCGGCGACGGTGAGGTCGGCCTTGCCCGCGATGGTGTCGATGGTGGAGCGGAAGGCGTCCATCACCGTGCGGTTGATGGCGGCGATGCCCACCAGCGTGGCGACGCCGATGGCGACCCCGAAGAGGGTGAGCGCCGAGCGCAGCGGGTGTCCGAACAGGTGCCGGACGGAGACCAATCGGAGCAGCGCGAGCATCGCGCCGGACTGTAGCCTCCGGCGTGGTCCGTGGGGGGGCGAACGGACCGTTCGGCGGGCTCAGCTCAGGGGGGCCGGCGCGGGGCGCGCGGCGGTCTCGGCCGGGGCGGGGCGCTGCACCAGGTCGTCACCCACGATGCGGCCGTCGGCCAGGCGCACGATGCGATCTCCCACCTGGGCGCTGGCCGCGTCGTGCGTCACCATCACCACGGTGAGCTGGCGGGTGCGGGTGGCCTCGCGGAGCAGCGACAGGACCTCGGTGCCGGTCTTCGAGTCGAGGTTTCCCGTCGGCTCGTCGGCGAGGAGCAGCGACGGCTCTCCGAGGATGGCGCGGGCGATGGCCACGCGCTGCATCTGGCCGCCGGAGAGCTCGTCGGGGCGGTGGTCGGCGCGCGCGCCGATGCCCATCTGCTCGAGCAGGGCCTGGGCCTTGGGCCTGACCTCGTCGCGCGAGGTGCCGGCGAGGAGCCGGGGCAGCATCACGTTCTCCACCGCGGAGAGCGTCGGCAACAGGTTGAAGAACTGGAACACGAAGCCCAGGCGGTCGCGCCGGAAGCGGGAGAGCTCGTCGTCGGGGAGGCGGCCGATCTCCTTGCCGTCGATGACGACGGAGCCGCGGGTCGGCACGTCGAGCGCGCCGAGCAGGTTCAGGAGCGTGCTCTTGCCGCTGCCCGAGCTGCCCATGACGGTGAGGAACTGGCCCTTGGGCACCGAGAGCGACAGGCCGTCGAGCGCCCGCACCTCGGTGTGGCCTCGCGTGTAGACCTTCACCGCGTCGCGAATCTCGATCATAGGGCCTCGACTCCTTCCTTCTCCGTCCAGCCTTCGAGCGCGTTGGGCAGGCGGACGCGCAGGAAGCGCCCCGACTCTTCCATGACGCGCACCTTGAGGCCGCCGTGGACCTCGAAGGCCACCCTCGCATTCTCCCCGGGGAACTCGCGGACCTTGGCGGTGGGCGTCATCACCACGGCCTCTCGGACGGTGTGCGCGACCCAGGCGTGCGCGGCGACGGCTCCGCCCAGCGCCGCCGACACGACGAAGGCCGTGAGGGTCGCCAGGGTGAGCCCCAGCCGCTTGCCGTTCTCGGCCGCCACCGTGCGCCAGAAGAGCGCGAAGGCCGCGAACCACGCGACCAGGAAGCCGATGGAGACCACGGGCTCGTCCATCGCTTCGGCGAGCCGCTGGAGGAAGGGCGCCTCGGTCTCGGCACCGACGACCTGATCGCCCTGCTTCTGGCGCGCGATGGCGAGGTTGGCCTCGATGTCGTCGTCGCGGGAGAGCTTGCGCGCGCGCTCGAGGGCGAGCACCGCGCGGCCGAGATCGCCCGACGCCAGGTAGGCCGTGCCCAGGTTGAACAGCACGTCCTTGCCCCCGAGCCCGGCCTTGAGCAGCCGCTCGTACTTCTCCGCGGCCGCCGCGTAGTCCTGCTTGTAGTAGGCGTCGTTCGCCTCGGTGAAGAGCGCCTTGGCCTCCTCCGGGGTGTAGCCGGAGGGCGCCTGGGCCAGCGCGAGCGAAAGGAGCAGGGCGATCACGGGAAGGCCTCCATCGCGGCGGCGGCGTCGTCGAGCGCGGCCTTCCGGGCGGAGGGCTCGCCCATGCCCGGCGCGTAGCGGCCAAGGTCGCAGCGCTCGAAGACGGCGAGCAGGCGGTTCTTCTCGGCCTCGGGGACGCCGTGAGTGGCGAGGCGGGCGGCGAGCTCGGCGCGGGTCATGCCGGTGACCGCCGCGCCAAGCTTCGCTTCGAGGAAGGTCAAGAGCGCGCGCTCCACCTCGCCGTAGAACTCGGTGGTCGCGCCGGTGCCCATGAGCTTCTCGGCCGAGGCGAGGCGCTTCCTGGCGGCCTTGGCCTGCTGCCTCTTGAGCGACTCGGGCGTCTGCCGGCCCAGCGACGAGCGCAAGGCACTGAGGAGCGCGAAGGCCACCGAGAGGGCCAGCGGGGCGCCGGTGAGAGGCAAGAAGAAGGGGCGGCTCCAGACGGGGGCGGCGGGGGCGGTGAACTGGGCGCCGTGGCGCAGCTGCTTCAGGCCGCCGCCGACGAGCTGGTTCTTCACGTCGGGCGCCTGGACGGCCACCGGCCCGGGCACGGGGGCGACGGTCTGCCCGTTGGCGCTCGGCGTGACCGTGAGCGTGAAGGGGTCGGTGCGGGTCTCGGTGTAGCGCGAGCGCTCGGGATCGAAGTACTGCAGAGTCACGCCGGGAACGGTGAACTCACCGGTCTGCTGCGGCACCAGCGTGTACTCGACGGTGCGCGTGCCGGTGAAGGCGTTCTTGGCGAGGTTGGTCTGGTCCTTGGTCTCGGGATCGAAGGTCTTGATCGAGGCGGGGACATCGAGCTTCGGCAGCTGCACCGCCTCGAGGTTGCCCTTGCCCTCGAGCACCAGCTTGAACGTCACCGGATCGCCGAGCGCGACCTGGCTCTGCGAGAGCTGCGAGGAGAGGCGCCATTGACCGATGGCCTGGGCCTTGCCCGGCGGCGGCAGGGGCTTCACCTTGAGCTTCGCCTCGTTGCTCTTCCGGTGCAGGCGATGGCCGGCCCACATGAGCCCCGAGGTGAGATCGGCCTCGCAGGCCTCGATGGTGTAGTCGCCCGGCCGCAGCGGGAAGAGCACCTTCTTGCGGAGGACGAAGACGTTGTAGGGCACGCCCTCGACCTCCTTGTGCTCGGGCGTGAGCTGCGAGGGGGTCTTCATGTCCTGGGACCAGAAGCCGTCGAGCTTCGGCATCTGCACGGTGTCGACGCTGGAGAGATCGACGCGGGAGTAGAGGAGCAGCGTGATGATGACCTGCTCTCCGACCCAGGCCTCGGGCTTGTCGACGGACATGCGCATGAAGATGTCGGAGTCGCCGCGCGGAATGGCCGGCTGCGGGAAGATGCCGGAGAACGGATCTTCGTCGTCGTCGGGGAAGCCGAAGCCCGGAGGGAGCATGCCGGGCGGGATGCCGAAGGGGTTGCTGGCGTGCCGTCGTTGCCGCGGCGAGGGCTCGGCGTCGAGGGTGCCCTTCACCACTTCGATGCTCAGCGGCGCGGTGGTCCACGTCTTGCCGCCGGCCTGCAGTACCGCGGCGGGGATGGTGAGCGTCCCGGTGCGCACGGCGCGCATGGTGAGCGTGTAGCGGCGCACCTGCTTGATGACGCCGGCGCCGCCCGGACCCACCGAGTAGCTCATCTCCGTCGACTCGTGGCGCTGCAGCACCTCGAAGCCGTTGGGCGCGGGGAACTGCACCTGAGCGTCGGTGGGGGCGTTGGCGACGACGATGTCGACGCGCAACAGGTCCTGCATGCCGACCTTGTTGCGGTCGGAGAGCATGGAGAACTCGACCTCGGCGAAAGCCGGGGCGGAGGCCAGCAAGACCAGGAGGGCGCTACCAGTCCTTCCCATGGGTGTCGTTCTTCTTCGTCTTCTGGCGGAAACGCCAGAGCTGGAGATTCTTCTCGTTGGACTTCAGCGAGTCGAGGAGCTTCTCGGCCTCTTTCTTCGACAAGCGGGCGCCGCCGTCACCCGCCTGTCCGGGCTGGGGCTCCTCGTCCTCCCCGGCATCGGGGCTCTGGCCGCCGTCCGCGCCGCCGTCGGCGTGGCTCGGCTGCTCGGACTGGCCGGCGTCGCCCTTCTCGTCCCGGTCCTGCTGGCCCTGGCCGCCGTCGCCGCGCCCGCCGTCGCCCTGGCCTCCGTCGGAGGGGGGGCCGCCGTCGCGGGGGCCGCCGTCGGGACCACCGGCGTC
>JBBIOE010000156.1:0-20151 GCA_037443525.1 Archangiaceae bacterium
GCCCGCGGCGGCCATGTTCAGGCTGGGTGAGCGGCCCGGCGACGCGCCTGGGGGAACGCTCGGCCGCATCAGGGGAGGCAGGCCGCTGGTCGCGCCCGGAGGCGGCCCGCCGCGCACCGGCTGAAGGTTCGCCTGCGAGGCGCGCACCTGCGGCGCGACGGAGGGGAGGTTCGCGGTGGCGCCGCCGGCTTCGGCGGGCGGCTTGGCGGGCGCGGCGCCGGGGAAGCCGCCGCCGGTCATCTCCGCGAGCGCGATCATCGCCTCGGTGGGCTTGATCTCCGCGTACTCCTGCATGCGGTTCTTTTCCTTCTCGAAGTCCTCCGCGAAGGTGGCCTTCATGAAGGCCGCGAGCTCCATGCGGCCGAAGCCCGCGCCCGAGGTGTAGATGAAGCGGTTCAGGTCCTCCGCGAGGTCCGTCGCCCACTGGTAGCGATCGTCGACGTCCTTGGCGAGGGACTTCATGACGATCTTCTCGAGCTGCTCGGGGATCTTGCGGTTGTAGTGCGAGGGCGGGAGCACCTCGACCTTGCGCACCTTCTCGAGCACGGAGAAGTCGGAGTCGCCGACGAAGAGCCGCTCGCCGGTCAGCATCTCGTAGAGGCACACGCCGATGGCGAAGATGTCGCTGCGGCGATCGAGCGGGAGCCCGCGGATCTGCTCCGGGCTCATGTAGCCGAACTTGCCCTTCAAGATGCCGGCCTGCGTCTTGGTGGCCTTGCCGGCGGCCTTGGCGATGCCGAAGTCGATGACCTTGACCTCGCCGTCGTAGCTGATGAGCGCGTTCTGCGGCGACACGTCGCGGTGCACGATGCCGAGATCGCGCCCCATCTGGTCCTTCTTGCGGTGGGCGTAGTCGAGGCCCTCGCAGCACTTGGAGATGAGGTGGCAGACGAGGGGAATCGGCGCCGGCTCTCCGCGCTTGCGGCAGCGGTCGAAGATCGCCCGCATGTCCTTGCCGGAGATGTACTCCATCGCGATGAAGTACGAGTTCATCTGGTTCGCGAGCTCGTAGATCTGCGCGACGTTGGCGTGGGCCAACTGCACGGTGATCTTCGCCTCGTCGATGAACATCGTGATGAACTCTTCGTCCTCCGCGATGTTCGGCAGAATGCGCTTGATGGCGACGAGGCGCTCGAAGCCGCCGGCGCCGAACGTCTTGGCGCGCCACACTTCGGCCATGCCGCCGATGTTCACGCGGTCGAGGAGCAGGTACTTCCCGAATTGAACCGGTTGCCGTTTGGGTGCGGTGGACACGCGACTTCCAAGAGTACGAGGCGAGGAGGGCCCGAGCGTAGGTTCAAGCGCCCCACGCTTCAACGAGAACGGACGGGTTCAACGCGCCCCGGGTGTAGGGAGAACCTCCACATGACTGGGGCGAAGCTCACCCTCCCTGTCCGGCGAGCGCCCGGGCGGGGTCCACCCCGGAGGCGCGACGGGCCGGCAGCCAGGCGCCGGCCAGCGAGGCGGCGAGCCCCACCGCGAGGCCGAGCAGGGCGAGCCACCAGGGCGCGCGGAAGAATGACTCGGGCAGGAAGGGAAAGTCGGGCAGCGCGGCGATGACGGCGCGGTCGACGGCGAAGGCGGCGAGGCGGGCCAGGAGCGTGCCCAGAGCGCCGCCCAGAAGCCCGAGCAGCGCGGCCTCGGCGAAGACCAGCGAGAAGATGTTCCGCCGCGAGGCGCCCACGGCGCGCATCACGCCCAGGTCGCGCTCGCGCGCGCGCACCGACGCGGAGAGGGCGTGGAAGATGTTGAAGGCCGAGACGACGCAGATGAGCACCGACAGGAGCGCGAAGGCCGAGGTGGTCATGGCCACCGCGGCGCCGATGTTCTCGGCCAGGGAGCGCTCGGCGTCGTCCACGCGCAGGCCCATGAGCCTCACCGCCGAGACGAGCTCGGGCACGCGCGAGGGGTCCTTCGCGAGGAGCGCCACCGCGCTATAGGTCTGGGCGTCGGCGCCACAGGCCTGGTTCAGCCGCCGCGCGGTCTCGAGCGGCACGGTGAGGCCGGCGAGGAGCCCCCGCGACGACACGCCCACCACCTGCGCTTTCTCGGCGCTCACCGGCCCCGGCGGGGTGGCGGCGACGAAAGAGCGGTTGAACTCCACCGGGAAGCTGAAGCCCACCAGCATCGAGGGCGACAGCTGGGGCAGGCCACGGGCCCGGGCGAAGCTGGTGTTGTAGACGTCGAGGAGCCGCGTCGAGAGCACCGCGGGCACGGGCTTGCCGGGCCCTGGGTCCGAGAAGTCGCCCATCTGGACGTCCTGCTCCACCAGCTCCTTCTCCACCCCGACCGCCAGCACCTCCACGCCCATGCGCAGGCGCCGGCCGAAGAAGTCGCCGTCGTAGATGGACACCGCGGGCACGCGCACGCTCATCTTCCTGAAGGCGTGGGCCACCCCGGGAATGGCCGAGAGGCGCAAGACCATGGCGTCGTCGAGCTTCCCCGCGCCGAGGGGCCCGAGCGAGAGCTGCGGCGGCACCACCTCCACCAGGTTCGCGTCGACGGGGAAGATGCGCTCCCGCACCAGGGCGCCCACGCCGAGCCCCAGGGAGACGAAGAAGACCAGCGCGAAGACGCCCACCGAGACGCCGAAGACGGAGCTCGCGGCGCCCTTGCGATCGCGGGAGAGCGAGAGGCGGACCAGGGTGGCGAGGGCGTGAAGGGTCACGACAGCTTCCCCTTCGACAGGCTCAGCACCCGGCTCGCGGCGGCGCGCAGGCGGTCCTCGTGGGTGACGGCGACGATGGTGAGCCCGGCGCGGTTCAAGCCGGTGAAGAGCGCGACGATCTCCTCGGCGGTGATGGCGTCGAGGTTCCCGGTCGGCTCGTCGCACAGCAGCACCTTCGGCTGGGAGAAGAGCGCGCGGGCGATGGCGACGCGCTGGCGCTCGCCGCCGGAGAGCTGGCCCGGCAGCCGCGAGAGCTTCTCCTCAAGGCCCACCCGCGCGAGCGCCTCGGTGGCCCTGGCGACGGTGCCCGCCGCCGCGCCGCCCGGGCGAAACAGGGCCGGCAGGGCCACGTTCTGCGCCGAGGTGAGCCCGGGCACGAGGTGGAAGGACTGGAAGACGAAGCCCACCACCTCGTTGCGGTAGCGCGAGAGCGCCGCGTCGGACGAGCCGGTGATTGTCGCGCCGTCGACCGTCACCTCGCCCTGGTAGGCGGTGTCGAGGCCGCCCAGCACCTGCAGGAGCGTCGACTTGCCCGAGCCGCTGCGCCCGACGATGGCCACGAACTCGCCCTTCTGCACCTCGAGGTCGACGCCCTGGAGCACGGTGACCGCGCCCGGCCGCCCCTCGTCGAAGGTCCGCACCAGGCCCTTCACCGAGATCATTTCGGCGCGCCCTGCGCAGGAGCCTCGCGCGCGAGCACCAGCCGGGCGTGCACGGCGCCGTCCTTGGCGCTGGCGGTCACGGTCACGCCCACCAGGTCGTCGATGGCCTCGAGCCAGCGCACGCTGGCGGCCTTCATCGCGAAGCCGCCGATGCCCCAGGCGCTCTCCGGCAGCGCGCGCACGCTCGCGGCGAGCTTCTTCAGGTCGAGGGCCAACGAGAGCGCGTCCTGGGTCAGCCCCTTCACGGGCGCTTCGCCCTTCCCGTCCGACTCGAGCAGCGCGTCCAAGCGCTGCATCGGCGAGCCGAAGAAGACGTGGCCGTCCTTCACCGCGAAGTGCACGCCCTCGCCCTGCGAGTACGAGGTGAACCACGCGGTCGCGCCCTTGCGCTCCACCTTGTTCATGGAGGCGCCGAAGCGCGGGGCCACCGCGGCGACCTTCTCCAGCGTCGGCACCACCGCCTCGGCCTTCACCGGCAGCGCCGCGCCCGAGAGGTGGACGAAGGAGAAGGGGTTGGTGCGGCGCACGTCGAGCTCGGGCACGCCGCCGGCCAGCGGGGGCCGCTCGGCGAGGGAGAGCGCGAAGGTCGTGCCCGGCGCGAGGTTGCCCAGAATCTCCACCTTGGGGTCGAAGCCCGCCTCGGTGAAGGCGCGCATCAGGGAGGGCCCCAAGACGCCCTCCAGCATCGGCGCCAGCGCGGCCGGATCTCCCGTGGTCCGCGCGGCGACGAAGGCGTCCTTGGGCAAGAAGCCCTCGAGCGGGGGCGCGTCCTTCTTCACCAGCGCGGCCAGGGTCGAGGGCTCGAGCTTCCAGGCGCCGTCCACGCTCACCGCCAGGGCCTTGGCGTCGAGCCGGGCGGTCACCAGCGCGCTCTTCATCGGCGCCTGCGCCAGGGCGGGCGAGCCCTCGGGCGCCCAGGCCCACACGTCCCGCTCGGCGGGCGCGGCGGCGAGCGCGGCCTTGAGCACGGCGTCGGAGGCGAGGGAGTCGCTCTCGGTGAGCGTGGCGAGCGCGGCCAGGCGGCCCACCGCGTCGCCTTTGGCCAACAGCGCGAAGCCGTCCTTCACCGTGTAGCCCACCGCGGGCGGCTGGCCCTGCTGCGGGGCGAAGGTCTTCACCACCACCTCGCCGGTCTTCTGCTCCGCGCCCGCGCCGGCGCCGAGGCGCTTGTAGGCGAGGCCCTCCACGGTCAGGTGCAGCTTCTTCTCGTCCTTCACCGGGACGATCAGCACCACCTGCCCCGAGACCAGGAGCGCCGCGCCGACGCTGCGCTCTCCGTCGAGGCCGGCCTTGGCCAGGGCCTCTGGGCTGCGCGGATCGACGCCCAGCTCGGACACCAGCGCGTCGGCCACCGCGCGGCCGTTGGGGAAGCCCTGGAGCTGCGCGAAGAAGCCGGCCGCCTTGAAGGTCTCCACCTGCGAGAGCGCGCGGCCGAGCTCGGACAGCTTGGGCACCACCACCACGGCCACCGCGCCCTTGGGGAGCAGGCGCTCCACCTGAGTCGCCTGGGCCTTCGCCCCGCCGCCGCACCTGGAGCACCCGACGAGCCCCGCCGCCAAAAGCGCCACCACGAGAAGCCGCTTCATCGCACCCGCTCCGGTTGGCTGGGCCGCGCGTCGCCCGAGCCGAGCTCTTCGGTGATCTGCATGAACTGCTCCATCTGCTTCACGGTCTCCTCGGTGGCGGCCACCTCGGCGGTGAGGGACTCGAGCTGCCGGCCGACGATCTCCGGGTCGCGAATGGCGATGGACTGCTCGTGGGTGAGCCGCAAGACGTCCTCGATGCTGGCGAGCTGGTGGCTGACGAGCTCCCGGCTCTCCTCGGCCTGGACGAAGCGCTGCACCCGTTTGTTCAAGATCTCCACGCGGCGGGCCTTCACTTCCTTGAGCCTTGGGTTGGGCTCGTCGGCGAGCTCGGCCTCGAGCTGCCCCACCTCTTCCTCGATGGCCTTCCTGTCGGTGGCGTTGAGGAACTTCCGGTAGCTGTTGAGCGTGCCCACGAGCCGCAAGAACGAGGTGAGCAGCGCGTCGAGGCGGTGCGTGCTGGTCGCGACCAGCACCCGGCCGCCGGGCATCTTGGCGTAGCTCTCCAGGATGCGGCCCTCGAGCTCCTTCAAGGTCAGGTAGTGCTCGCGCTGGCTCGCAGACAGATCCTTCACCAGCGCCTCCAGCTCGGCGGGCGAGGCGACGTCGGTCAACTCCTGGCGCTCGAGGTTGTTCTTCACCGCGCGGCGGAAGCCGGGCATCACCGAGAGCAGGGACAGGTAGAGCATCGACGCGCCGCCGGCGGCGACCAGCGGCGTCCAGTCGCCGGTCAGCGCCGACGCGATCCCGCCCGCCGCGAGGGCGAAGAGGTTGGCCGGCATGAGCAGGGCCGCCGCCAGAGAGCTCGTCTTACGCGTGGCCACACGCCTCCTCAGGTCATGGTTTGGCGGCGGAAACGTACTTCAGGACCGAGGGGTCCGCAGTGTCATCCACGTCGGTCGGTGGGGACTGCCCGAGCACCTTGGCCTGCAGCGCCACGGCGCTCTGGTAGAGCTCCTGGTAGGTGACGGGCGCCTCGCCGGCGAGGCCGAAGAAGGCGAGGTTGTCCTTGAGCTGCGCGGGAGGCTCGGCGGCCAGGACGTCGTTCGGATCGCCGAGCTCGGGCGCCACCGAGCCCAGCGCGAGCACGGCGGGGCCGGAGTCCTTGAGGGCCTGGGCGTTGGCGTCGAGGGCGCCGCGAACCAGCCGCCGCATCGCGTCCGGGTAGCGGGCGAGGAACTCGCCCCGCGCGGCGAGCACCCACGCCACCAGGTGCGGCGCGTCAGCGGTGGTCGAGACCAGCGTCCCGCCCTTCTCCTTCACCGCCGGCCCCACGTCGCCCAGGGTGCCCGCGGCGGCGTCGACCTCGCCCCTCCGGAGCGCCTCGCCCGCGCGCGCCGTCGAGTCGAGCGGCACCAGCGTCACGTCGCGCAGGGTCAAGCCCGCGCGCGAGAGCACCCAGAGGGCGAAGTAGTGCGACGCGCTCTTGGGCTCGGTGCCGATGCGCTTGCCGGCGAGCTCCACCGGGCTCTTGATGCCGGGCGCCGCGCCGAGCACGTCGAGGCCGCGGCTGCGCGCGAGCAGCATCACCGCCCTCGGCGCCGCGTCGCGCAGGGCCAGAGAGGACATGGCCAGGGACGACGCCGGGAGCACCGCCACGTCGACCCCGCCCGCCTCGCCGCCCTTGATGAGCGCGCGCTTGAGATCGTCCTCCTTCGGGTAGCGCCGCACCTGCACGTCGAGGGCGTAGGCGGCGCGGAAGAGCCCCACCCGCTCGTCGTCGCCGGCCGCCCAGAGCAGGGGCGCGACCGCGCCGCGCGGCACCACGCCCACCAGCGTCGGCCGAGTGGGCACCGAGGCCACCACGTCGACCGGCGCCGAGACCCCGGCCGGGAAGTCGCCGGCGGAGAGGCGGGGCGCCCGGCCCCAGATCTTGTTGCGGGCGCGCTCCACCCAGCCGGCCCGGCTGGCGTACACGCTCGCGGCGGCGAGGCCGATGGCGAGCAGGAGAAAGACGAAGCCCCGGAGGCGGGAGGAGCCACGTCCGGGGCCGGGTGTTCCACTCATGGAGACGTGAGGAGACGAGCCGCGGTCTCTACTTGATCTCGACCTTCTTCCCGATGGTCTTCTCGCCGCCCTCGGCCGACTCGGACACCGGGGCCGGGCTCGACAGGCCCATCTCCATCTTGAACTGCTTCACCAGCTCGGCCGCCTGCAGGGCCTCGGCCTCTTCCTCGATCTTCACGGCCTGGTGATCGACGGACTCGAGGGCCATCGACATGCGCGCCTCGTTGACCGCGGTCTGCTCCTCGACCTTGCGGAGCATCTCGTCGTGGGTGGCGTCGATGCCGGCCACCTCGAAGGACTCCATGGCGTCGGCGACCTTGGACTGCCACTTGGCGCGGCGCGCGTCGCGGATGGCGGTCATGGCCTCGGCCGTCTTGCGATCCTTCTCGCGCATGAAGGCCTTCTTGACGTTGAGCGCCTTCTCGTAGGCCGACTTGGCGGTCGCCAGCTGCTGCTCGTTGCGCTGGAGCGCGGACCTCTCCATCTGCAGCCGGGTCGCGTACTGCGCGGCGAGATCGTCGCGGCCGGCCTGAATGGCGGCCTTCACCTTGGCGGTGAGCTCGCCGACCTCCTGCTTGTACTTGGAGTTCTCCTTCTCCAGGAGCGTCAGGTTGGCGCGCACCATGGCGATGGACTCGTTCATCTTCGGCACCTGATCGTTCAGGTCCCGAATGTTCTGCTCGAGAATGAGCTCGGGGTCCTCGATGGTGCTGACGAAGAAGCCGGCGAAGCTGCGCATGGCGCGCTTGAAGCGTTGCCACATGGTGTGGTCTCTCCCGTTTGGAGTACGGCCGGACCTTACTCCCATTTCCCCCCGATTCCAGGCTCAGGGGCGAGGCGCTTTTTTGCGCCACAGCTCGTTCAACAGCGTTCGCAAGCTGCCCGTTCCCCCCAGGCGCGCCAGCTCGCTGTCGAAGACCTTCGCCGCGAGGACTCCGGCGCCGGCACTGAACAGAAGCACAGAGCCGATGGTCTCGAGTACGTAGGGCCAGGGCGCGTTCTGGAGGATGACGCCCTTCACCAGCAGCGCCACGTTCAGCATCGGCACGAGGCTGGTCAGGGCGTCGAGCTCGATGCCGGGCATCTGCACCACCACCGCGGGGGTCAGGCCGACGAGCATCAGGGGGCCCATCCAGGTCTGGCCTTCGCGCTGGGTGCGGGCGAGCGAGGCCACCGCGACGGAGAGACCGGTGACCAGCACCGCCGCGGGCAACAGCGCCGCCAGCATGGTGAGCACCTGGCCCGCGGTGAAGTGGTAGCTGAGCGTGAGGCCCGTGACGCCGGCCACGCCCACCGCGAAGGTCCCCACCATGGCGAGCAGGTTGGTGAGGGTGGAGGCGATGGCGAGGGCCAGCACCACCAGCGCCTTGGCGAGGAGCACGTCGCGCGGCCTTACCGCGGAGACGAGCAGGGTCTCGAGCGTGCCGCGCTCCTTCTCGCCGGCCACCAGGTCCACCGCGGAGTTCATGGCGCCGCCGATGAGCCACACCAAGAGGGTGACGGGGAGCAGGGAGGCGGCGATGAGCGGCCCCAGGTCCTTCTGGAAGTCGACGTCGACGGCCTCGAGCTTCACCGGGGTGACGAAGCCGGCCTCCAGGTTCAGGGTGACGAGCCTGGTGGCGAGCACGCCGTCGTTGAGGGCCTGCACCACCGGCCGCAGCCGCTCCAGCGCCTCCTCGGAGCGATCGAAGCGCTTGGTGTGGAGCACCTGCACCACCACCTGCCCCCGGCCGTCGAGCGCCGCCTGGGCGTCGGGCGCCACGTCGACGATGACGTCGATCTTCTTGTCGGCGAGGAGCGCGCGGGCGCCCTCCATCGGAAGGCGCACCCCGTGGGTCTTCGCGGGCAGGCGCGCGGAGAAGAGCGTCTGGGCGGCGTCGGAGGCGAAGGCCACGGTGAGCTCCTCGTTCTTGAGGCGCTCCTTGCCCGCGAGGATGACGGTGCCCATGCCCAGCATCACCGCCGGGTAGAGGAGCAGCGGCATGGCGAGGGTGAGGAAGAGCGTGCGGCGATCGCGCACCACCTCGGTGAGCTCCTTCTTCACCAGCGTCTCGAGCGCGCTCACTCAGGCCTCCCCGGCGAGCGTGAGGAAGGCGGCGGTGAGCGAGCGCTCGCGGGCCCGCTCGAGCAGCTCGCCGGTGGTGCCTTGCGCGACGACCTTGCCCTGGCGGAGGAAGACCAGGCGGGTGCAGAGGTACTCGGCCTCCTCCATGCGGTGGGTGGAGAAGAGCACCGCGCGGCCGGCCTCCTGCGAGCGGCGCACCAGGGCGAGAATGTCCTTCGACGCCACCGGGTCGAGCATCGCGGTCGGCTCGTCGAGGACGATGGCCCTGGGGTCGTGCACCACCGCGCGGGCGAGCGAGACGCGCTGCTTCTGGCCCGAGGACATCACGCCGCAGCGGGTGTCGAGGAAGGCGTCCAGCTCGAGCTCCTTGGCGACCGCGGCGAGGCGGGCGGCGAGTGGCTCGCCCGAGAGGCCCTGCAGCTCGCCGAAGGTGCGCAGGACCTCGCGCCCGGTGAGCCGCTCGGAGAGGCCGGTGGAGGCGGTGAGGAAGCCGAGCCGGCGCCGCGCCTCGAGGGGCTTCTCGTGCACGTCGACGCCGTCGATGCGCGCCGCGCCCGAGGTCGGCGTCAAGAGCCCCGCGAGCACGCGCAGGGCGGTGGTCTTCCCGGCGCCGTTGGGGCCGAGCAGGCCCACCACCTCGCCGGGACGGACGAAGAGGCTCACGTCGTCGACGGCGCGGTGCGCGCCGAAGTCCCGCGTCACGTGCTCGAGCTCGAGCGAGCGCTCCGTCATGGCGAGCGCATAGCGTGTGGCGCGCCGGGCGGGAAGCGCCGCGCGAGCTCGAACTGAGCGCTCAGCCGCCGACGGTGACGGTTTACGAGAGCCCGCCGAGCGGCCACTCGCCGCTGGTGTCAGCGAAGGTCGCCGCGCCGGAGCCGCAGTTGAACTGGAGCGAGAAGGTGTGGGTGCCGCTGGTGGTGAGCTTCTTGTTCACGGTGAGCGGGACGGTGCGGCGCCAGGTGCAGGTCTGGTCGGCGCCAGCGGAGCCACCGAGGTAGTTCGCCGCCGCCGCGCCGTCGAGGTAGGCGTCGACGTAGGTGTGGCCGCAGGCGTTGGTGCGCCCACTCATGGTGAAGGAGAGCGTGACCCATTCGCCCGCGTTGCCGGTGAAGGTGACCGCACCCGGCAGCGTGGCCCAGGAATTCGCGCAGGTCAGCGAGCCGAACGCGACCTGGTTCCGGTAGATGCGCATCGGGCTCGGCGAGGCGGGCGAGACGGCGAAGCGCATCGCCGAGGACCACGCGAGCAGCTCCTGCCCGGGGATGACGTCGAGGCCGTCGAAGAAGGCGCCGCGATCGACCATCACCGTCTCGGTGCGCGTGGCGGCGATCGGCGCCGCGGCGTCGACCTGCACCGACTGGACGTAGAGGTTGTGGTCGCACCCACCGGTGTTGTTGTCGTTGGTGAAGGCGACCGCGATCTCGCTCGCCTGCCGGCTCGGCGTGACGTTGGCCACGAAGTCGGCGTACGAGGCGTTGGGCACGTCCCACTCGGCGACCTGCTGCTGGTTGACGTACAGCACCATGTGCGGCACCGGCGCGATGCCTCCACAGTCGCTCTTCGCCTTGATGGTGATGGAGCCGTTGACGATGCCTCCGGAGACGCCGCCGTCGATCCACGACGGGCCGGCCGGCCCCTGCGGGCCCTGGGCGCCTTGCGGGCCGATGGGGCCGGTGGAGCCGATGGCGCCGGCGGGTCCAGTGACGCCGGCCGCTCCCGCGGGCCCGGTGGGACCGGAGGGACCTTCAGGGCCCGTCGCTCCCTGCGCGCCGTCAGCGCCCTTCGTTCCAGCCGGACCTTGGGAACCCGCAGGACCCGCGGGCCCCGCCGGGCCGGTGCTCCCGGTGCAGGCGGCGAGCGCGAGGACGACGACGACGGACAGCGAGCTGAGACGAGCCATGGACCGCTCCCTTCGGGGGAAAAGACGGTCGACTGTACCAGCGCGACGACGCGAGTCGAGCCGATCAGGCGCAGGCGACGGTGACGTCGTGCGAGTGCGAGGCCACGACGGTGGAGGTGACCACCACCGCGGTGCCGCCCTTGATGCTGGTGCGCTGCGCCTCGGTGAGCGTCATCGAGTGCGCGTGACTCGCGGTGCCCCGGATGTCGTAGGTCTTGTCGCCGGTGGCCGAGAAGTCCGTCGCGGGCACGAGCAGCGAGTGGCCGTGGTTGGCGGTGATGGACGTGTCGTGCGCACCGCTCGTGGCGCAGGTCGAGCCGGTGCCGCCACCGGAGCCTCCACCCGTACCACCGCCGGTGCCGCCGCCGCCCGTACCGCCACCGGAGCCACCGCCCGTACCACCACCGGAGCCACCGCCCGTGCCGCCACCGGAGCCACCGCCCGTGCCACCGCCGCTGCCGGCGTCGCCGCCCGTCGAGGGGGAGCCGCACCCCGCGAGCGTCGCGCCCAGGGCCGCGCTGCCCACCGCCACCACGGACAACCGAAGGAAGTCTTTGCGGGAAATGATCATGGTCAAGCGAGGCTAGCCCGCCTCGCCCGGCACGCCAGAGAAAGCCTCACTCGAGCGCGGCGATCATCCGCTTGGCGTGGTGGCGGGCGCGGGCGAAGACCTCGGCCTCGTCGAGCGTCGCCAGGCGCCGGCCCTGCATCACCACCCGGCCGTCGATGATGACGTCGCGCACGTCGGCGGCGGAGCTGGAGTGCACCAGCGTGCCCACGGCGTCGTCGGCGCCGGGGATGGCGTGCGCGCGGTCGAGGGAGATCACCGCGATGTCGGCCCGCTTGCCCGGCTCGAGGCTGCCCACCTCGTCCTCGAGGCCCAGGGCCTTGGCGCCGTGCACCGTGGCCATCTCGAGCACGCGCATCGCGCTCATCGAGGTCGGGCCGGCGCGGGGCTTGTGGATGAGCGCGGCGAGCCGCATCTCGGTGAAGATGTCGAGGCTGTTGTTGCAGGGCGCGCCATCGGCGCCGAGCGCCACGGTGATGCCCTGGTCGAGCAGCTCGGGCACCTTGGCGATGCCGGAGGCGAGCTTCAGGTTCGAGCTCGGACAGTGGCAGATGGGCGTGTGGGTCTCGCGCAAGAGCCGAGTCTCCTCGGCGGTGAGCCAGACGCAGTGGGCGAGGGTGGTGCGCTCGCCCAGGAGCCCCAGGTGGTGGAACCAGGCGACGTTGTCCATGCCGGTCTTCTCGCGCACCACGTCGCACTCGGTGGGGTTCTCGCTGGCGTGGGTGTGCACGCGCACGCCGCGGGCGGTCGCGAGCTGAGCGACCTCGCGCAGGAGCCCCTCGCTGCAGGAGAGCACGAAGCGCGGCGCGAAGGCGTAGCGCAGGCGCCCGTTCTCCCGGCCGTGCCAGGTCTCGAGGAGCGAGAGCGACTCCTCGAGCGAAGCCTTGGTGGTCTCGCGCAGGCCGGCGGGAACGCCCTGCCCCGCGTCCATCATGCACTTGCCCCCCACCAGCCTGAACCCGGAGGCCCGGGCGGACTCGAAGACCTCGCCGTAGTGGCGCACCGAGCCCATGTCGAGGGCGGCGGTGGAGCCGGAGCGGATGAGCTCGAGGAAGGTGAGGTCGGCGGAGGCCCGCATCGACTCCTTGGTGTGGAGCGCCTCGAAGGGCCAGATGCGCTCGCGGAGCCAGTCGAGCAGCTCGTAGCCGTCGGCCTGGTTGCGGGCCAGGGTCTGGCAGGCGTGGAGGTGAGCGTGAATGAGCCCGGGGATGACCGCGCAGCCCTCGGCGTCGATGAGCTGGGCAGCTCCCCGTCGGGCGCGGGGCTTGCCCACGTACTCGATGCGGCCCTTGGAGATGACCACGTCGGCGCGCTCGAGGACTTCGCGGCCGCCGTTCATGGTGACGACGGTGCCGTTGATGATGACCAGATCCACTGGTCGCAGCTTCCCCCACCTCGAACTCCGGGTACACTTCTCAAATCGTGCTGCTGCGACTCGTCCATTTCCTGGTCCTCGACCTGCCCGGCCAAGGCGGGGCCGAGCAAGTGATGCCCGTCGGCGCCACCAAGGTGAAGTACATCGAGGCGCTGGAGGACAACACCGGCATCCTCTACCCGGCGCTGGCCCTCCTGGCGATCGTGCTCATCGCCCTGGGCATCCTCCAGGCCCTGCGCAGCGACGACATGGACGCGGTGAACAAGGCCGAGCTCAAGCGGGAGATCATCCGGGAGCTGCGCATGGAGATTCACGGCATGACCGCCGAGGTGCTGGCGAAGAAGGTGAATCAGCCCTCGCACCGCCTGGCGCGGCTGCTCGAGGAGATGGTGGAGGCGGGCATGGTCGAGAGCCTCACCGACACCCGCCGCATCACCACCTGGCGGGTGAAGGGCCTGCGCTGAGACTCCGAAGGGCTCCTCACTCCACGTCGCGCACGATGAGCGTGTTGGTGCGGGTGTCGACGGAGACGCTCCCGCGCCTGGAGAGCAGCGGCTTCACCTGGGTGGCCAGCTCGCTGGCGCTGGCGTAGCTCACGGGGATGAGGTGGGTGACGAGGGGCCTCGCGTCGAAGCGGGCCTCCTCGAGGTGGGCGCGCTGCTGGGCCTCGGCGGCGAGCTGGGCGAGCGGCGCCACGCGGACGATGGAGCCCAGCTTCTCGAGGCCCAGGCCGCGCGCGTTCAGCACCACCTGGAAGGCCTCGTCCCACCGCACGTTGCGCAGGGAGAGCGTGACCGTGCCCGAGACCGCGTCGTCGGTGACCAGGTTCAGGTGGCCCAGCTCGGCGAAGAGGCGCAAGACCGAGTGCACGTCCGCGCGCTGGAGCTCCAAGCTCACCTTTGGGCCGGCGGCGAAGGCGGGCGACGCGGCGAGGAGGGCGGCGAGGAGGACTGGGCGCATGGAGCGGGAGTGAATCGCCCTCGCCTCGCGCAGGAAAGGGCCGCTGTCGGGGGAGGTCGCACCCCGCGAACGGAGCTGGCGCGCGGGCCGCCGGGTACTGGACCTAGACACGGTCGGGTTCAGCGAGCCGAGAGCCCGAAGCGCCACGGGTCCACCGGGGCCGGGCGCGGCGTGCCGCAGCGGATCGCGTCGCCCCAGCGCGAGAGCTCGACGCCGCGCGAGTCGCGCTGCACGGCGTCGAAGCCCTCACAGCGGGTGACGACGCACGAGGGCGCGAAGCTCCAGCGGGCGAGCTCCCTGCCCCAGGCGTCGCGGCGCACCTGGTCAGCGCCCTCGCACGCCAGCCGGGTGCAGACCGGCGCGTTGGGCCAACGGGCGAGCTCCGCGCCGCTCACCGTGCGCCGCACCTGGTCCGCGCCCTCGCACGCCAGCCGGGTGCAGACTGAAGCGTTCGGCCAACGCTCCAGCTCCGCGCCGTTCACCGTGCGCCGCACCTGGTCCGCGCCCTCGCAGGCCAGCCGGGTGCAAACCGCGGCGCTCGTCCAGCGCTCGACCTCCGCGCCGCTCGCCGTGCGCCGCACCTGGTCCGCGCCCTCACACGCGAGGCGCGTGCACATCGGCGCGTCCACCCAGCGGCCGACCACCCGGCGATCGCGCTCGGGTGCGTCCCGATCGGCGCCCTCGCAGGCGGTGGTGACCGGCGGCGCCTCGACGAGAACGCGGGGGAACGACGGCTTCGCGCAGGTGACGACGGCGGCGGCGACGAGGGCGGTGGTGAGCATGCCCCCAGAAACGGGCGGCCCGAGGAATCGATCTGCCGCCGGTGTAGGACGAGGTACGCCGCGCCTAGACGCCTCGGCTCAGCGGGCGGTTCCCTTGATGGTGGAGACCACCGGCGGGTTGTACGAGTCGCTGGTCGAGATGACCGCGAACACCGTGTACTCGCGGCCGAGCTGGGGCGCGACGCCGCCGTCTGGGCCGAAGACCAGGTGGCCAAGCGGGCGCGTCGCCGGGAACTGCGGGTCTCCCGTGCCCGGCAGCGTGACCGGCACCGTCCCGGAGGGGCTCTGGCCGGGCGCCCAGGCGAACACCGCGCAGGCGTCGGTGGAGGCGGGGGTGCAGAGCTCGCCCGGCGTCGATCCGCGGCCGGTGCCGCCGTCCGAGAGCGTCGTCAGCGCGCCCTGCCACAGCTCGACCTTCGTGAAGGTCAGCGGCGCGTCGCCCTTGTTCACGCCCACGACGTCCGCGGAGAGCGGCGGCGCGCCGGTGAAGGTGATGTCCTGCGGCGCGCCCTTGGGCAAGGCCGAGCCGCCGGAGAGCAGGAGCAGGAGCGTCGACGGCATGAGGAGTCTCCCGAGCGGTTCGCTCTGGCGCGTCCAGATCACCTGGGCGGAGTCGCTCCCGTCGGCGGTGCAGTGCGAGCGCGGCTGGAAGTCGACTCTGATGGGCAGGGTCTCCCAGGGCTTCGCGGCGGTGGGCGTCGAGGGGAGGCTCACGGTGGCCTCGTCCCAGGCGGACCGCGCGCCGCCGTCGGGCGCGTTGGAGAAGAGGAAGTCCACCGTCGTGCCCGCGTCACAGCCGGGCCCCCGGCGCGCGTCGTAGTGCACCGAGTAGGCGACCGGCGTGTTGCCCTCGTTCCGGAAGCGCAGCTGGCCCGCGTGGCCGTAGCCCAGCGTGCCGCCGTCGAGGAGGAAGCAGCCGCTCTGCCCTCCGTCGGGCGGGAAGAGCCGGGCGTCGCAGAACTTGCCGAAGTTGACGGTGAGCGAGGTGGTCGTCCCGCCGGTGCAGCTCTCCAGGCCCGAGCCCTCGAGCTGGAAGCAGAGCCTCGGCACCGCCTGCACGCCGCGGCCGGAGACCGGCACCGAGGTCGTCCCCAAATCGCCGCCGAAGACCACCTGCATCGAGCCGGTGAAGTCGACCTCCGCCGTGGGCGCGAAGGTCATCACCACCGACGCGGCCTCGCCGGCCTTGAGCGTCTTGGTGATGGTCGAGAAGTTCGCCGTGACGGCCTGGGGCACCGCGGTGGTGAAGTAGGCGTTGGTGACGGTGAGGTCGTTGCTCCCGGAGTTGGTGAGGGTGACGGTGATCGACTTCTTCTCCGTGAGGTACACGTCGCCGAAGGCCACGGTCTTGGGCGTCAGCACCGCGACGGCGGTGACGCCGGTGCCGGCGAGGCCGATGGTGGCGGTGCGCGCGGCGGGATCGTCCGTCGACAGGCTCACCGTGGAGACCACCCGCTGGTCGGCGGTGGTGGGCTTGAAGGTGAAGGTGACGTCGACGTCGACGCCCACGTCCACCACCAAGGGTAGCGTGTCGGTGATGGCGAACAGAGGGCTCGCGAGCTCGGCCGAGAAGACGTTGAGCGGCGCCGAGCCCTCGTTGCGCAGGGTGACCTTCTGCGTGCCGGTGCTGCCCAGCTGCACCTGGCCGAAGTCGACGCTCGAGCGCGTGGTGCCGTCGGCGTTGACCACGTGCAGCGTGGGGGAGCGCCGGCTGGCCCTGGTGTCACAGGAGCAGGAGGCCGCCGCGAGCGCGAAGGCGATCAGGACGAGCGAGACCCGGGCGCTCACAGGAGCTCCGACTTCAGCGAGCGCTTCATCAGTTCAATGGCCATCTTTCGCGCGTCCTTCCCCTGGTGGGCGATTTGGTACACGGCGTCGCAGATCGGCAGCTCCACGCCGAGCTTCTGCGAGACGTCGCGCGCCGACTTCGCCGTCTTGATGCCCTCGGCGACCTGCTTCATGTCCTTCAAGATGTCCTCGAGCGTCTTGCCCTGGCCGAGCTGGAGGCCGACGGTGCGGTTGCGGCTGAGCTCGCCGGTGCAGGTGAGCACCAGGTCGCCCATGCCGGCGAGGCCGGAGAGCGTGAGGGGGTTGCCGCCCATGCGCACCGCCACCCGGGAGATCTCCGCCAGCCCGCGGGTGATGATGGCGGTGCGCGCGTTGTGGCCGAGGCCCATGCCGTCGGAGATGCCGGCCGCGATGGCGATGACGTTCTTGAGCGCGCCCCCGACCTGCACGCCCACCACGTCGGTCGAGGTGTAGCAACGGAAGGACTCGCTGGAGAACATCTTCTGGAGCCGCTGCGCCGTCTTCTCCCAGCGCGCCGCGACGGTGACCACCGTGGGCAGCTTCTTCACCATCTCCTTGGCGAAGGAGGGGCCCGAGAGCACGCCGATGTGAAGGTCGTAGTCCTCGGGGAGGCACTGCTCGAGCACCTCGGTCATGGTGAGGAGCGTGTCGTTCTCGATGCCCTTGGCCACGCTGCAGATGGGCACGTGCTGGGGCAGGTGGCGCGCGGCGCCCGTGAGGAAGTCTCGGGTGGCCTGGGACGGCGTGGCGATGACCACCAGCTCGGCGTCGCCAGCGGCCTCGGCGAGATCGGTGGTGGCGTGCACCTTCTCCGACAGCGTCAGGCCCGGCAGGTAGGCGGCGTTCTCGCGGGTGGCGTTGATGGCGCGGACCTGGTCGGCGTTGCGGCCCCACAGCACCACCTCGTCGAAGTTGCTCGAGAGGACCGAGGCGATGGCGGTGCCGAACGAGCCCGCTCCGAAGACGCTTGCCTTGCGCATGGGCCGTGCTTCCTAGCACGCTGGCCGCGGTCGTGAACGCACCGCCGCCCTCCCGGAAGCGCCGCCGCTGGCTCGTCCCGCTCGCCGCGGCGGCCTTCGCCTTCGACGCCTGGGCGGTGGCCGCGCTGGGCATCGACGCGAGCGGCGCCTGGCGCGTCGCCGGGCCGGCGATCTTCGTCGCGTCGCTCGTCTTCGGGTGCTGGCGCTTCCGCGGCCTCGGCGCGCGTGTGGCGGTGCTCGCGGCGGCGCCGCTCGCCGTGCTGGCGTGGTGGCTCTCGCTCGTGCCCTCGAACGAGCGGGCATGGCAGAAGGACGTGGCGAGGACGGCGTGGGCGGAGCTCGACGGCGACCGGGTGACGCTCCACGACACCCGCGCCTGCACCTACAGGAGCGACGTGGACCTGGACTGCGAGTGGCCGACCCGCACGGTCTTCCTCTCGCGGCTCACCGGGCTCGATCTCTTCGTCAACTACTGGGGCTCGCCCGACCTCGCGCACCCCATCTTGAGCTTCACCTTCGAGGGCGACGAGCCGGTGGCGCTCTCCATCGAGACGAGGAAGGAGCTCGGCGAGGGCTACTCGGCGGTGCGCGGCTTCTTCCGGACCTACGAGCTCATCGCGCTGGTGAGCACCGAGCGAGATCTGGTCGCGGTGCGCACCTCGTACCGGAAGGGTGAAGACGTCTACCTGTTCCACACCACCGCCACGCCAACTCTGGCGAGGAGGCTCTTCGTCGCCGCGCTCTCGCGGGTGAACGCGCTGCACGAGCGACCCGAGTGGTACAACGCGCTCACCTCGAACTGCACCACCAACCCCGAGGATCTCTTGGAGCGCGTGCAGCCCGGCAGCCTCCCGGCGTGGGACGCGCGCAAGCTCCTCAACGGCACCGCCGATCGCATGCTCTGGGAGCGTGGCGCCCTGGCCGGCGACCTGCCCTTCGACGAGCTCAAGCGGAGCGCCCGGGTGAACGAGGCGGCGATGGGTCACGAGCGCGAGGCCGACTTCTCCGAGCGGCTGCGCGCCGGCCGGCCGGGCTTCTCCCGCCCGACCTCGGCGTCGACTGGCGCGAAGTAGGTCAGAGGTTCGTCACCACGCCCACCGAGGCCGAGGGCATCACCGGCGAGTCGACGTCGCGGGTGTGCACGTCGAGGCCCAAGAGGAAGACGAACGAGGTCTTGGCCGACAGGGGCAGCTCGGCGCCGAAGCGGAACATCACGTTGTGGCCGAGCACCAGCGAGGGCGGCACGCCGCCCAGCGGGTCCTTCGAGTAGGGCTCGAAGTCGAAGGCCAGCGTGTAGCCCAGGTCCATCACGAAGCGGGCCGCCCGGGGGTGGGCGCCCTGGTACGAGACCTGCGCCATCGGCGACAGGTTCAAGTTCCTGCGGCCCGTCATCCACCGGGGGCCGTTCGTCTCGTGGGCGGCCTTCATCTGGAAGAAGGCCCACCCCACCTCGAAGGCGCCCGAGAGCGTCCACTCGCCGGTGGTCCACCCGCCGTAGCGCGCGGTGAGCCGGGGCTCGTTCATGAGCAGGTACATGGTGTCGAAGCCCACGCCGAGGTCGAGGCGCTCGGAGAGGCCGATCGCCGCGCGCATCGAGAGGAGCGGGAAGCCCAAGAGGAACGAGGCCCCGCGCTTCCATGGCCCCAGCGTCGGCCCGCCGAAGAGGCTGGTGTGGTTCGGCTCCTCCCGAATCACCGGCGGCGCGGTGAGGGTCTGCGGCGGCGGCGCGCGCCAGCCCGGCGGGTAGGCGGCGTCGAAGGAGGTGCGCGGCGGCGACACCGGCAGCGGCCGCGCGGGGGGAGGAGGAGGCGGCGGCGTGGTCGACTCCGGCGGCGCGTTCCACGCCTCGTCGGGAGTGGCCTGCGCGAAGGCTCCCGCCGCGAGGACCGACACCAAGACGGTGACGCGCAAGCCCAGCATCGCTTGCTCACTGTCTCACGGCCGCCGCGGCCGTTACAGGGACTTCAGGTACGCGACCAGCGCGGTCTTGTCGCCCTCGGACAGGTTCGAGGTGACGCCGTGCCGGTTGCCGGGGTTGTCGAAGATGCGCGCCTCGAGCGTGGAGACCGAGCCGTCGTGGAGATAGGGCGCCGAGCGCGCCACGCCGAGCAGCGACGGCACGTTGAAGCCCTTCTGGAGCACCACCCCGGTGTCGTCGTGCTGCGCGTGGAGCACCAGGGTGCCGACGTCGGCGCTCTGGTTGTCGGTGAGGAGCGCGCCCGAGTGGCAGGTGCCGCAGCCGGCGGCCGCGAAGACCGCCTTGCCCTGCTGCACCAGCGGCTGGTCGGCGGTGAGCGGCGAGGGCGCGTTGGGCAGCGCGTCGATGTAGGCGGCGAGCGTCTCGGTGGAGGTGGCGTCGATGCCCGAGCCGCCCATTCGCTCGGTGATGGTGTGGGCGCTGAAGCGGGCCAGCGTCTCGAACTCCCCGCTCCAGTGGTACGGCGCGGTGGAGAGCAGCTTGCGGCCGGCGAGCGCGGGCGTCTGGCGCGGCCCGTCGGGGAACTCCCACACGTGCCCGTCGTCGCGCCCCTCGAGGTGGCAGGTGCTGCACGCCACGTTGGTCTGGGCGCTGGAAATGCGGCGATCGGTGGCGTCGTAGAACATGCGTCGGCCGAGCGCCTGCCCGGCGGGGAGCGTGTCCTGGGCCACCACCGCCGGCTGGCCGACGTTCACCAGCTTGGCGCCGTCGCCCTCGCCGGACTTCTTCAGCTCGTCGATGCGGTGATCGAACTGGCTGTAGACGAAGGCCCGGGTGCCGTCCTTGGTGAGGGCGATGCCGTCGGCGCCCGCGC
>JBBIOE010000157.1:0-19885 GCA_037443525.1 Archangiaceae bacterium
ACGAGGCCTACGCCACGTACGAAGACCTGATGGACCTGACCGAGGAGATGCTCTCCGAGGCGGCCCTGGCGGTCACCGGCAGCAACATCGTGAAGTACGGCGAGCACACCCTCGACTTCAAGAAGGGCTGGGCGCGCATTCCGATGCTCGAGTCCATTCAGCACAAGGTGAAGGACCTCACCGACAAGGACTTCTCCGACCTGGACAAGCTCCGCGCGGTCGCCGCCCGCAAGGCTGACGACGCCGGGAAGGCAGCGGTGAAGACCATGAACCGCGGCGAGCTCATCGGCACCCTCTTCGAGCAGTACGTCGAGGACGAGCTGGTGCAGCCGACCTTCATCACCCAGTTCCCGGTCGAGGTGAGCCCGCTCGCCCGCCGCAACGACGCGAACCCCGACATCACCGATCGCTTCGAGCTGTTCTGCGTGGGCCGCGAGATCGCCAACGCCTTCAGCGAGCTCAACGATCCCGTCGATCAGGCGCAGCGCTTCAAGGCCCAGCTCGACGCCAAGGCCCGCGGCCAGCAAGAGACGATGGACTACGACGCCGACTACATTCGCGCGCTGGAGCATGGCCTGCCGCCGACCGCCGGCGAGGGCATCGGAATCGACCGGCTGGCGATGTTGTTCACCGACGCTCAGTCGATTCGCGACGTGATCCTCTTTCCGCTGCTCAAGCCTCAAAAGTGACCCGAACTCGCCTCACCTGGGCTGGCGCGGTCCTCGCCCTCGGAGGAGTGGTGGAGTTCGCCGTCGCGCTCGCGGGCGCGGGCGTGCTCGATCAAGCCGCCCTCGAGCTCGGCTCGCTGGCCATCGGCTTCGGGCCCTTCGTCGAGCTGGTCTCGGCGATCCTCTCGGTGCTCGGCTTCGACTCCGTGGCCGGGGCCTTGCGCTACCGGGTGCCGGCGAGCTCGTTGCACCCGCTCGCGGTGCATCTCACCGCTGGAACGGTGCTGTGGGTCGCTGGCTGGGCCGCGCTCTCCTACGCCTTGCGGAGCGACGCCAAGATCGCGGCGCCCAAGTCCGACGCCGCGGGCCGCGCGCTGCACCCCAAGCTCGGCAACTACCGGGACTTCCACTGGGGCACGCTGGCCGCGTACGGCTTCGGCATCTTCCTCGCCGAGGCCGGCTTCATCGTCATGTACCTGCTCCTGGTCGGGAAAGGCTCGACCAGCGGCGCCGCCGTGGAGGGCGGCCTCTCGCCGGTCTGGGCGTTCGTGTGGGCCTTCTTCCTCTCGATGGTGGTGGCGGGCGCGGGCGGGTTCCTCGGCGCGGCCAACTCGCGGCGGCTGTCGACGCCCGAGGCCACGATGGCCATCCTCTACTTCGGGACGCCCATCCCCACGCTGCTCACGTTGATGCACTTCTTCCCCGCGGGGATGCTGCGCATCGCGGTGCCCTTGCGGGAGATCGCCTACCTCTCGTCGATGTTGGGCGAGAACCGGCCCGAGCTTGGCTACTGGCTCGTCACCGCGGGCCTCACCCTCGCGTTCTTCCTCGGCATCAACTTCGGCTTCGTCGCCACCTCGTCGGGGCGGCTCGATCTGCGCGCGTCCTACGAGCTCTTCGTCGCCTCGCGGCACGTGTCGGTGTTCCGCTGGAAGCTGTTGGGCGGCGTCTTCCTGGTGCTCATCTTCGGCATCGTCCCGCCGCTCATCGCCTGGGCCATCATCTCCGCAGCGGAGAAGGCCGTCGAGCGCACTCGCATTCGGCTGTTGGGGCTCGAAGACCCGCTGCTCGCCGCCGAGGCGATCAACGACCTGAAGGTCCGCGAAGAGACCCCCACCGAGCGGATGACCTGGATCGCCGTGGGCGGCGTCGGCGTGGGCGTGATGGCGCTGATCATCGTGCTGTCGGTGATGAGCGGCTTCGAGGCCGACCTGCAGAAGAAGATCCTCGGCACCAACAGCCACGGCGTGGTCATGAAGTACACGCCCGACATGCCCGAGTACGAGGAGACGCTGGGCAAGGTCAACTCGGTGAAGGGCATCATCGGAGCGACGCCGTTCATCCTCAACGAGGTGATGGTCTCGAGCGAGGGAAACATCTCCGGCGCGATGATCAAGGGCATCGACCCGAAGACCGTCGGCAGCGTCACCGACCTCGCCGAGTACCTGCGGCTCGGCGCCGGCTCGCTGGACTGGCTCGACGACCCGTCGAAGATTCAAGCCCGCCGCCTGGCGCCGCTCGGTGGCCCTGCGCTCGACGAGGGAGGCCGCGGTGGCAGCGGCAGCCGCGCCGCGCCCCTCGACGGTGGGGAAGGGGAGGCCCCGCCGGCGAAGCCCAAGGGCTTCGTCTCCGACGTGGAGCGCGATCCGCTGATCGACATGCCCGCGCCCGACGCCGACGCCGACGCCGAGCCCGTCCTGCCCGGCGTCATCGTGGGCCGCGAGCTCGCCGCGACGCTCAAGGTGGTGGTGGGCGATCGTCTGAACGTCATCTCGCCGCTGGGCGGTGAGCTCGGGCCGCAGGGGCCGATGCCCAAGAGCCGCCCGTTTCGCGTGGCCGGCATCTTCTACTCGGGCATGTTCGAGTACGACTCCAAGTTCGTCTACATCAACCTCCGGGACGCGCGGACCTTCTTCAACGTGAAGGGCGCCAGCGGCATCGAGGTGAAGGTCGACGACATCGACAACGCGCGCAGCACGCTCCACGCGGTCTACGAGAAGCTCGACGGCTACCCCTATCGGGTGAAGGACTGGGGTGAGATGAACCGCAACCTCTTCTCCGCGCTGAGGCTCGAGAAGCTGGTGATGGGCATCATCCTCTCGATGATCGTCATCGTCGCGGCCGGCCTCATCGTCGCCACGGTCATCATGCTCGTGCTCGAGAAGCGCAAGGAGATCGCGGTGCTCAAGGCCCTCGGCGTGCCCGACGGCGGCATCGTGAAGATCTTCCTCATGGAGGGCCTGCAGATCGGCGTCGCGGGCGGCGTCCTGGGCCTCGTCGCCGGCCTCGCCTGGTGCCTCTTCATCGAGAAGGTCGGCATCAAGCTCGACCCGCAGGTCTATTACATCCCCTCCTTGCCGGTGCGCATCGAGCCGTTCCAGACCGCGCTCTCCGTGGTCGTGGCCGTGCTGGTGACCTTCCTCGCCAGCATCTGGCCGGCGCTCACCGCTTCGCAGGTCGAGCCGGTCGACGGGCTCAAGTCGGAGTGAGCATGAGCGCGCCCTTCCTCGAGATCACCGACGTCCACAAGTCGTACTTCTTGAACAAGAAGCGCATCGACGTCTTGCGCGGCGTGAGCGTGACCATCGAGCAGGGCTCACTGGTGTCCCTGATCGGCGCGTCGGGCTCGGGCAAGAGCACCTTCCTCCACGTGGTCGGCACGCTCGACGTCCCCGCCTCGGGGAGGATGAGCTTCAAGGGGAAGAGCGTCTTCGACCTGAACGACGCCGAGGTCGCCGAGTTCCGGAACCGCTCCATCGGCTTCGTCTTCCAGTCGCACTACCTGTTGCCCGAGTTCACCGCGGTGGAGAACGTGGCGATGCCGGCGCTCATCTTGCGGGAAGATCGCAAGGCCTCGTTCGCCCGGGCCCGCGAGCTGCTCGAGCGCGTGGGGCTCGGCCATCGCGCCGACCACAAGCCCGGCGAGCTCTCCGGCGGTGAGTCCCAGCGCGTGGCGCTGGCCCGAGCGCTCATCCTCAAGCCCGACCTCTTGCTCGCCGACGAACCGACCGGCAACCTCGACCCCGCCACCGGCGAGGGCATTCACCAACTCCTACGTGAGGTGAACAAGGATCTTGGCATCACCGCCGTGGTCGTCACCCACAACGAGGCGTTGGCCCAATCCATGCCTCGCCGGCTCCGGCTCCGCGACGGACACATCGTCTCCGCGGAGTCTTGACGTTTCCGTCCCTGCGCTGCGCAGAGGTTGCGCAACCCCACGAAAAAATCCCCGGGCTCTCGTCCGCAATCGCGTCGCGTTTCCACTCGTACCGGTCTGACCTTTCCCCTATGGTGCCCCACCTTTCCTGGCCGTGAGCGCGCGACGTCTCCATCTGCCCTTCCTCGGGCTCTGTGCACTCCTCCTCGCGCTGCCGGCCGGCGCGCAGCAGGGCGGCGCGTCCGACGCGCCCGTCGCCGACGAGTCGGCTCAGAGCGATCGCATCATCGAGGTGCGCGTCGAGGGGAACCGGCGCGTCGAGCAGGCGGCGGTCGCGCGCTCTCTTCGCCAGAAGGTCGGTCAGAAGTTCGACCCGGCCCGCACTGCCGAGGACCTCCGCGCCCTCTGGGCTCTCAAGTACTTCAGCGACGTGCAACTGCTCGTGCAGCGCACGCCCCAGGGCATCGCCTACGTCGTGCGCGTCGAGGAGAAGCCCGCCGTGCGGCAGGTGGTGCTCTCGGGAAACGACGAGCTCTCGAAGGACGACTTCAAGGACGTCATCGACATCAAGCCCTACTCGATCCTCGACCTGTCCGTGGTGAAGCGGAACATCAAGAAGATCCAGGACAAGTACATCGAGAAGGGTTTCTTCCTCGCCGAGGTCACCTCGCGCATCGACAAGACGGCTCTCCCCCAGGAGATCGACGTCGTCTTCGTCATCAACGAGCACGCCAAGGTGATGGTGAAGGACATCAACTTCGTCGGCGTCGTGAAGGTCGATCCCGAGGCCCTCAAGGCGGTGATGGCCACGCGCGAGGGCGGCTACCTCTCGTTCTTGAGCTCCGAGGGCACCTACCGCGAGGAGCTCTTCCAGCGCGACCTGCAGGTGATTCACGCCGCCTACCTCGATCGGGGCTTCATCGCCGCGCGCGTCGACAAGCCGATCGTCACGCTCTCACCCGACAAGCGCTTCATCTCCATCACCATCAAGGTCGAGGAGGGCGAGCCGTACCGCATCGGCAAGCTCGACATCACCGGCGACCTCATCGGTGACAAGGAACGGACCCGGCTGCGCATGTCGTCGAAGGAGGGCGAGTACTTCAACCGCTCGCTCATCGCCCGCGACATTCAGACCATCACCGACCTCTACTACGACGCCGGCTACGCCTACGCGAACATCAACCCCGTCACCGCGGTGAACGCCGACGCGAAGACCATCGACCTGTCCTTCGACGTTCAGAAGGGCTCGCAGGTCACCATCGAGCGCATCGAGATCGCCGGCAACACCAAGACGCGCGACAAGGTGATTCGCCGGCAGCTGCGCATCTACGAGGGCGAGCTGTTCTCGGGCACGGGCCTGAGGCGCTCCCGCGAGAAGGTGACCGCGCTCGGCTACTTCGAGAGCGTCGACATCACCCACAAGCCGGGCAGCGACGGCGAGCACGTCGTGGTGTCGGTCGAGGTGAAGGAGAAGTCCACCGGCACCTTCCAGGTAGGCATGGGCTTCTCCAACGTGGAGAGCTTCATCTTCACCGCGCAGGTTGCTCAGCAGAACTTCGTCGGCTGGGGCCAGGCGTTCTCCGCGAACGCGCAGATCTCGGGCCTCCGCAGCTTCTTCCAGCTCAGCTACTTCGATCCGTACTTCCTCGACACCAAGCTCTTGTTCAGCATCGACATGTACAAGACGCAGCTCGACTACTTCGGGTTCATCCGCAGCTCGTACGGCGCCACCACGAGCGTGGGCTACTACCTGATCCCCGACGAGATGCACGTGAGCGGCGGGTACACCTACGAGCACGTCACCGTCGAGCCGGGCACGACCACCGTCAACACGGTGTCGCTCTACGGTCAGTTCCAGTCGGGGGCCACCAGCGCCCTCAAGGTGTCGTGGACGTGGGACAAGCGCGACAACCGGCTCTTCCCGAGCAACGGCTTCTTGAGCTTCGCCTCGGTCGAGACCTCTCCGAGCTGGCTCGGGGGGAGCTTCCTCTTCAACCGCTATACCGCCTACCAGCGCTTCTACCGGCCGCTCCCGTTCCTGGGCATGGTGTTCAAGGTCAACGCCCAGGTGGGCGTGATCCAGCAGCACGACCCGGCCAATCACCCGCTGCCGGCGTCGGAGTTCTACTTCCTGGGCGGCATCAGCACGCTGCGCGGCTACGCGCTGCGGACCGTCACGCCGACGACCCTGGTGGGTACGCTCACTTCGCCCGACGCCACGGTGCGGCCCTTCCCGACCGGCGGCGACAAGCAGTTCATCTTCAACATGGAGCTCGAGTTCCCGCTCATCGAGAAGGTCGGCATTCGCGGCGTGCTCTTCTACGACGCCGGCAACGCCTTCGCCTCCAATGCGTTCATCTTCCAGGACTTCGAGCACCCGAAGCTCGTATTCGGGCTGCTTCACTCGGTCGGCTTCGGCTTCCGCTGGTTCTCGCCCATCGGCCCCTTGCGCTTCGAGTGGGGCATTCCGCTCGTGAGGCGGCCTCAGGACCAAGCCATCGGGTTCGAGTTCAACATCGGCAACTCGTTCTGATCAGCCGTGGTGCAGCATCGCCACGACGACCGTGAACCCGGCGACGGCGAGCACCAGGCCCAGGGCGGCGAGCACGGACTCGAGCGCGGGGCGCCGGCGCTTTGGCTGCGGTCTCGGCGGCACGGCCTCGGTGAGCGCGCTCTTCGAGGGCCCGGACTCCGTGGCGGTCTGGGTGCGCTCCTCGTCGACGGCGTCGAGCGGAGGCGGGGGTGGCGTTCCGGCGGCCGGCTCGGCCTTCGCTGCGCGCCGGTGCTCCGGCCGCTCGGCCTTCGTCTCGTCGTCATCGGCGCGGGGTGCCGGCCCCACCACGGTGAGCTCGCCGGGCGCCCGGGCCGGCCCGTCGTAGCGCAGGATGGTGTGGCCGAGCTCGATGACGTCGCCCGACTCGAGCGCGCGGAAGCCCTTCACCTTGAGCCCGTTGACGTAGATGCCGTTGGTCGTGCGCAGGTCCTCGACGAGGAAGTCTCGGCCGCGCTTGACCAGCCGCGCGTGGTGCCGCGAGACGCTGCGATCGTGGAGGCGCACGTCGACCTCGTCCGAGCGGCCGAGCACCGACTCGCCGAACGCGAGCGGGAAGACGACGCCGACGTCAGCGCCGGTGACGCAGGTGAGCGTCGCCGAGCGGGTGTCCTGCGGCTGGGGGAGAAGCCCGCCCAGGAGCTCTCGCGCCACGAACGCCGTCTCCTTGGCCTTGCGGGCCTTCGCGTGCTCCGGGTCCGCTGGCCTCCGAATGACGATTCCGTCGGCAAGTACGACCTCCTCGCCGGCCAGGAGCAGCCGACTCACGTGCGGCGGGAAGAGCGCGGCGCCCACCCGCAGCGCGCGCTTGGCCTTGACCGTCGCGCGCCCCTTCTCCAGGGTCAGCTCCAACAAGCTCCTCTCCATGCCCGGCAGCACGATGCCGTCGGTCTGGTCCCCACCGACGGTCACGCGGCCGTCCTCGAGGTCCGCCGGCGTGGTGTCACCGTTCCAGTCGATTTCGATGCGCATGGGGTCGCGCCGAGCAACCCTGGCGCCAGCTCAAAGCCGCCGAAACCATGGAGGATTTGTTTCCGCTCCGTCCGCCTCGAGAGACGGCGTAGTCTGCCCCGCCCAATGCGCGCCTTCGTCGTTTCCGCCCTGATTCTGGTCCTTTGCGCCGCGTGCCGAGACGAGCAGGCGGGCCCGAAGCCCAAGGGCCAAAGGCCGCCGTCGCAGCCGCAGGCTCAGGGCGCGAGGCCGTCGCCAGCGCAAGGTGGCTCGCCGCAGGTCCTCGACGGCGCGCCGACGCTCACCTGGACGAGCGGGGCGACCCTGGGGAGCGGCGCCATCACCTACCTGGGCTCCGTCGTCGAGCCGGCCACGCCGGTGCCAGGGCAGCCCGTCGTGCTCCGTCATTTCTTCCGCGCCGAGAAGTCGCAACCGAGCGGCTATCACTTCTTCATGCACGCCATCGACGCGAGCACTCGGCAGACGCTCGGGAACCTCGATCACGAGCTCCAGAACGGGGCCGCGCCGCTGGGGACCTGGCCGCAGGGGAAGGTGATCGAGGATCGCCAGCAGCTCCAGATGCCGAACTACCCCGGCGTGATTCAGATCGTCATGGGCTTCTGGTCCGACCAGGTGCAGGAGAACGAGGGGCGGCTGGCGGTCGATCAGCCCGACAAGCACGACGGGAAGAACCGCCTCTACGGCCCGAAGCTCGAGGGGCCCCAGGCGAAGCTCCCCGAGTACCACATGCCCAAGGCCTCGAAGGCGCCGGTCATCGACGGCAAGCTCGACGACGCGGTGTGGGCGACGGCACCGGCGGTGGTGCTCGTCACCAGCTTCGATGGCCACCCGGCCCAGCGGAAGACCACGCTGCGAATGACCTACGACGATCAGTTCGTCTACGCCGCCTTCGACTGCGAGGACCCCGACGTGTGGGGCACCGGCAAGAACACCGACGACGCCATCTACAACGAGGAGGTCGTCGAGCTGTACTTCGACGCCGACGGTGACGGCGCGACCTACAACGAGCTCGAGGTCTCTCCTCACAACGTCATCTTCGACGCGAGCTTCGTCACCCGGCGCTCCGATCTCGAGGCGGCGAAGAAGTGGGAGTCGGGGCTCGTCTCGGCGGTGCAGGTGCGCGGCACCATCGACGATGCGTCCGACGTCGATCAGGGTTGGTCGGTGGAGATGAAGGTGCCCATCGGCAACCTGAATCACGTGCCCCACGTGCCGCCTCAGAAGGGCGACGTGTGGCGCTTCAACGCGTACCGCCTCGAGCACTTCGAGCGCTCCAAGCAGATCGAGGGCCAAGCGTTTTCGCCGCTCTTCCAGGGCGACTTCCACAACCTGCCGCGCTTCGGGAAGCTGTTCTTCGAGTAGCGAACCTCAGCGGTGCCGGGCGTGCCAGCCCTGCAAGAGCTTCACGTAGTTCGCGCGCTCGTAGGCCGACGGATCGGGGCAGCGCACCAGGTTCATGCTGCCGGTGATCTGCTTCACCGATTCGTACTCGTGCTCCTCGAGCCAGGCCGCGAGGCCCTTCTTGAGCTCCGCGATGCGCTTCGGCCCGTGCTGCAGCACGCTGGAGACCACCTGAACCACGTGCGCGCCAGCCATCAGGGCCTTCAGCACGTCGACGGGCTCGTGTACGCCGCCGCTGCAGGCGAGCGAGAGCGTGGTCTTCGGTGACAAGAGCGCGAGCCACTGCAGCCGCAACGACAGCTCCGAGCGCTCGGACAGCTGCAGCACGCGCTCCAACGCGAGGTGCTCGACGTCGATGTCCGGCTGGTAGAGGCGGTTGAAGAGCACCACGCCCGCGACACCCGCGTTCTCGAGCGACGTCACGAACGCGGGGAGTGAGGAGTAGAAGGGCGAGAGCTTCACCGCCACGGGGATCTTCACCGACTTCTTCACCGCCAGGATGATGTCGAGCTGCTGCTTCTCGACGGTGTGCGCGTCCTTGGTGGGATCGGAGTGCAGGGCGTAGAGGTTGAGCTCGAGCCCGTGGGCCCCCGCCTGCTCGATCTGCTTGGCGTAGTCGATCCACCCGCCGGGGGTGCTGCCGTTGAGTGAGCCGATGACCGGCACCTTCACCGCGGCACGAATCTTCCGGATCTGCTCGAGATAGGCGTCGGGGCCCAGCTTGAAGTCCGCCGTCGAGGGGAACCAGTTGGCGGCCTCGGCGTAGCTGTTCGCCGGCCCGTCGAAGAAGCGGTGCGCCGCGAGCTGATCGGCGGCGAGCTGCTCTTCGAAGAGCGAATGCATGGTGATCGCAGCCACGCCCGCGTCCTCGAGCTTCTTCACCGAGTCCAGGTTGTCGACGAGCGGCGACGCGCCCATCACGATGGGGTGGGCGAGCGTGAGGCCCATCCACGAGGTCGAGAGGTCGGGCTTCATCAGGGCTTCTCCGGAGGCTTGGTGGATCGGGTGTGCTGCACGTTCGCCAGCTGCTCGTAGACCAGGCGGCGCTCGGCGGCGTTGGCGTCGGCGGCGTCGAGCAGGGTCGCGAAGCGCTTCGGATCACGCATCTCCACCATGCGGAAGCGGCCCTCGTTCTTCATGTAGTCGCGCGCCTTGATCTTCGGGGTGCCCGCGTCGAGCTGCAGCGGCACCTGATTCTCGGCGATGCGGCGCGGGTCGTAGCGGTAGAGCGGCCAGATGCCGGCGTCGACGGCCAGCTTCTGCTGCTCGCAACCCTGCTTCAGGTCGTAGCCGTGCGCGATGCAGTGGCTGTACGCGATGATCAGCGACACACCCGGGTAGCTCTCGGCCTCGCGGAAGGTCTTGAGCGTATGGGCGTCCTTGGCGCCCATCGCCACGCTGGCGACGAAGACGTTGCCGTAGCTCATGGCGAGCAGGCCCAGGTCCTTCTTGCCGCTCGACTTGCCGGCCGCGGCGAACTTCGCCGCTGCGCCGATGGGGGTGGCCTTCGAGGCCTGGCCGCCGGTGTTCGAGTACACCTCGGTGTCGAGCACCAGGATGTTCACGTTCTGACCCGAGGCCAGCACGTGATCGAGGCCACCGTAGCCGATGTCGTAGGCCCAGCCGTCGCCGCCGACGATCCACACCGACTTCTTCACGAAGGAGTCGGCGAGGCGCTCCAGCTTCTTGGCCTCCGGGGTGCCGATGGCGAGCAGCTCCTGGCGCAGGGACGCGACCCGGGCCCGCTGCTCCTTGATGCCCGCCTCGGTGTCCTGAGCCGCGTCGAGGAGGCTCGTGACCAGCGCGTCGCCCAGCTTGGGCGCCAGGCCCTTGAGGAGCGACTCCGCGAGGCCCTTCTGCGCGTCGAGGGAGAGGCGGTAGCCCAAGCCGAACTCCGCGTTGTCCTCGAAGAGCGAGTTCGCCCAGGCAGGGCCGCGGCCGTCCTTGTTCTTCGTCCACGGGGTGGTGGGCAGGTTGCCGCCGTAGATGGAGGTGCAGCCGGTGGCGTTGGCCACCAGCATGCGATCGCCGAAGAGCTGCGAGAGGAGCTTCAGGTACGGCGTCTCACCGCACCCGGCGCACGCGCCTGAGAACTCGAAGAGCGGCTCCAGGAACTGCGAGGCCTTGAGCTCGTTCGGCACCTGGGTGCGATCGAAGTACGGGAGCTGGATGAAGTGATCCCAGTTCTGGCGCTCGGCCTCGCGCAAGGGCTCGATGGGCGCCATGTCGATGGCCTTGTGGCGCGGGTTCGCCTTGTCCTTCACCGGGCAGAACTGCACGCACAGGCCACAGCCGGTGCAGTCGTCGGGCGCGACCTGCACCGTGTACTGCCAGGGGTGCCCCGAGGGCGCGTGGCCGAGATCCTTGCCCTTGAAGAGGGTGGTCTTGAACGACGCCGGCGCCTTCGCGGTGGCGGCCGGATCGACGAGCTGGGTGCGGATCGCCGCGTGCGGGCAGATCAGCGCGCACTTGTTGCACTGAATGCAGATGCCCGCGTCCCAGGTGGGGATCTCCAGCGCGATGCCGCGGCGCTCCCACTTGGTGGTGCCGGTGGGCCAGGTGCCGTCGGCGGGGAAGGCGGAGACGGGGAGCTGGTCGCCCTTGCCGACGAGCAGCATCGCCTCGACCCGCTTCACGAAGTCGGGGGCCGCGTCCGAGACCACCGGTGGCCGCTTGCGCTTTCCGTCGGCGCCCGAGGGCACCTTCACCTCGTGCATCTTGGAGAGCGCCCCGTCGATGGCGGCGTAGTTGCGCTTCACGACCTCTTCGCCGCGCTTGCCGTAGGCCTTCTTCACGCCTTCACGGATGCGCGCGATGGCCTCGTCCTTGGGCAGCACGTTGGAGAGGGCGAAGAAGCAGGTCTGCATCACCGCGGAGATGTACCGGCCCAGCCCCGCCTCGGCGGCGACCTTGAAGCCGTCGATGACGTACAGGCGGATCTTCTTCTCGACGATCTGCTCCTGCACCTCGCGGGGGAGGCTGGCCCACGCCGTGTCCGGGCCGTGCGGCGTGTTGAGCAGGAAGCTCGCGCCCGGCGCCGCCACGTCGAGCACGTCGAACTTCTCGAGGATGGGCGCGTAGTGGCACGCCACGAAGCTCGCCTTGTCCACCAGGTAGGTGGAGCGGATCGGCCGCGGGCCGAAGCGCAGGTACGACATGGTCACCGTGCCCGACTTCTTCGAGTCGTAATAGAAGAAGCCCTGCGCGTAGTTGTCGGTCTCCTCGCCGATGATCTTGATCGTCTGCTTGTTCGACGAGACCGTGCCGTCGCTGCCCAGGCCGAAGAAGACCGCCTTCACCACGTCCTTGGGCTCGATGTCGATCGACCGATCCCACGGGAGCGAGAGGTGGGTGACGTCGTCGTGGATGCCGACGGTGAAGTGGTTCTTGGGCGAGCTCTTCTTCAGCTCGTCGAAGACCGAGATGATCATTGCCGGCGTGAACTCCTTGGAGGAGAGCCCGTAGCGACCGCCGACGATGGTCGGCATCGGCGAGCGACCGGTCTCGTGCAGGCCGGTGAGCACGTCCTGGTAGAGCGGCTCGCCGAGGGCGCCCGGCTCCTTGGTGCGATCGAGCACCGCCAGGGCCTTCACCGACTTGGGCAGCGCCGCAGCGAGCAGCTCCGCCGAGAACGGACGGAACAGGCGCACCTTGAGCACGCCGACCTTCTCGCCCTTCTGCATCAGCCACTCGACGGTCTCGTGCGAGGCCTCGCAGCCCGAGCCCATCAGCACCACCACGCGCTCGGCCTCCGGGTGACCGAAGTACTCGTAGAGCTTGTACTGGCGGCCGGTGAGGGCGGCGAAGCGATCGAACTCCGCCTGCAGCATCGTCGGGATCGCGTCGTAGAACGGGTTGCACGCCTCGCGCCCCTGAAAGAAGGCGTCGGGGTTCTGGGCCGTGCCGCGCAGCACCGGCGCGTCGGGCGTGAGCTTCCTGGCGCGGAAGGCCGCGATAGTGTCTTCGTCGACGAGCTTCGAGAGGACGTCGTCCTCCACGAGCGTGATGCGGTTCACCTCGTGCGAGGTGCGGAAGCCGTCGAAGAAGTGGAGGATGGGCACCCGCGTCTTCAGCGTGGCGGCGTGAGAGACGGCGGCGAAGTCGTGGGCCTCCTGCGGCGAGTTGGAGCAGAGCAGGGTGAAGCCCGTCGTGCGCGCCATCATCACGTCGGAGTGATCGCCGTAGATCGACAGGCCGTGCGTCGCCAGCGTGCGCGCCGCGACGTGCAGCACGAAGGGCGTCAGCTCGCCGGCGATCTTGAGCATGTTGGGCAGCATCAAGAGCAGGCCCTGCGACGACGTGAAGGTGGTGGTCAGCGCGCCCGCCTGCAGCGAGCCGTGAACCGCGCCCGCGGCGCCGCCCTCCGACTGCATCTCGACGATGCTGGGTACCTGGCCCCAGAGGTTCTTCTTTCCCGCCGCCGACCAGTCGTCGCTGAACTCGCCCATCGGGCTCGCCGGCGTGATGGGGTAGATGGCGATGACTTCGCTCAATCGATGGGCGACCGAGGCAACGGCCTCGTTGGCGTCGATGGTGACGTGGCGTGGGCTCACGGGGGCTTCCTTTCGAGTGCGGGCGAAAGGTAGGTCCGAGGCCCACGCCGCCGTGGCGAAAAAATCTTGGGCCAGGTGTCAGCGCAGCTATGTGACGGAGCGCGTCAACGCGCTCCCCGGGCGCCGCCGGTCAACCCTGGTGCTCGCCCTCACTCGGATGAATCGGGCTGATGGCCCAGATGTCCTTGGCGTATTCGCGGATCGTCCGATCGGACGAGAAGAAGCCCATGCGCGCCACGTTGAGCACGGCGGAGCGCCACCACTGAGCCGGCTCGACGTAGCGCCGCGCCAGCGCCTCCTGGGCCTTCGCGTAGGAGGCGAAGTCTTCGAGCACCAGGTAGCGATCGTCGTCGAGGAGTGACTCCACCAGCGGCTTGAAGAGGTTCCGGTCTTCCGGCGCGAAGAAGCCCGAGCCGATGAGGTCCAGGACCTCCTTCACCGCCGGGTTCGTCTCGTAGACGTGGCGGCCCGAGTAGCCGGCCTTCTTCTTCGCCTCGACCTGGTCGGCGGTGAGCCCGAAGAGGAAGAAGTTCTCGGGCCCGACCAGATCGCGGATCTCGATGTTGGCGCCGTCGAGCGTGCCCACCGTGAGCGCGCCGTTGATGGCGAGCTTCATGTTGCCGGTGCCCGAGGCCTCCATGCCGGCGGTGCTGATCTGCTCCGAGACGTCGGCGGCGGGGATGATGCGCTCGGCCAGCGACACCCGGTAATTGGGCACGAAGGCCACCGACAGGCCGGTGCGCGCGGAGTCGCTGTTCACCACCTCGGCGATGCTGGTGATGAGGCGAATGACGACCTTGGCCTGGCGGTAGCCGGGGGCCGCCTTGGCGCCGAAGAGGAACGAGCGGGGGTGAATGATGCTCGCCGGGTCCTGCCGCGCGCGGATCCACAGGTGCACGATGTGGAGCGCGTTGAGCAGCTGCCGCTTGTACTCGTGCAGCCGCTTCACCTGGACGTCGAAGATGGACGTGGGATCGAGGCTCACCCACATCAGGTCGCGCAGGTGCTGGGTGAGGTCCTTCTTGTTGGCGAGCCGCGCCTCGCGGAACTTGGCCACGAAGGTCGCGTCGTCGGCGAACTTCTCCAGGTCCCTGAGCTGGTCGAGGTCCGCCATCCACTTGTCGCCGATGGCCGACTTGATGAGGCTGGTCAGCCGCGGGTTGCACGAGACCAGCCAGCGCCGGGGGGTCACGCCGTTGGTCTTGTTGTTGAAGCGATCGGGGTAGAGCTCGGCGAAGTCCGACAGCGTGGTCTTCTTGAGCAGGTTGGAGTGCAGCGCCGCGACGCCGTTGACGCTGTGGGAGCCGACCACCGCCAGGTACGCCATGCGCACCTGCTTCTCCTTGCCCTCTTCGATGATGGACATGCGGCCCATGCGCCCGGCCTCGAAGGGCCAGCGAATCTGCACCGCCCTGAGGAAGCGCTGGTTGATCTCGTAGATGATCTGCAGGTGGCGGGGCAGCAGCCGCTCGAAGAGCGTCACCGGCCACTTCTCCAGCGCCTCGGGGAGCAGCGTGTGGTTCGTGTATCCGAACGTGGCCTCGGTGATGCTCCACGCCTCGTCCCAGGGCACGCGCTTCTCGTCGAGGAGCACGCGCATCAGCTCGGCGATGGCGATGGCCGGGTGCGTGTCGTTGAGCTGGATCGCGACCTTCTTCGGGAAGCTGACGAAGTCGGTGTGGTCCTTCAAGTAGCGCCGCATGATGTCGGCGATGGAGCAGGCGACGAAGAAGTACTCCTGCTTGAGGCGCAGCTCCTTCCCTGCCTGGTTCTGATCGTTCGGATAGAGGACCTTGGAGATGACCTCGGAGTCGTTCTTCTCGACGACGCTGCGCTCGTAGTCGCCGTCGTTGAAGAGGGCGAAGTCGAACTCGGCCGAGGCGCGGGCCTGCCACAGGCGCAGCGTGTTGACGGTGCGTGAGCCGAAGCCGGCGATGGGCGTGTCCCAAGGCACGCCGAGCACGGTGCGCCCACCGACCCAGCGCGACTGCTGCCGGCCGTCCGGGGCGACGTAGTTCTCGATGTGGCCGTAGAAGCGCACCGGCACGATGCGATCGGGGCGGACGATCTCCCAGGGGTTGCCGAAGCGGAGCCACTCGTCGGCGCGCTCCACCTGGTACCCGTTGATCAGCTCCTGCGTGAAGATGCCGAACTCGTAGCGGATGCCGTAGCCGATACCCGGCAGGTCGAGCGTCGCCATCGAGTCGAGGAAGCAGGCCGCCAGGCGCCCCAGGCCGCCGTTGCCCAGGCCCGCGTCGGGTTCCATCTCCAAGAGGGTGGTGAGATCGACGCCCAGCTCGCGCAGGGCCTCGCGGGTCGAGTCCCACAGCCCCATGTTGATGAGGTTGTTCCCCAGCGCGCGCCCGAGCAGGTACTCGGCCGAGAGGTAGTAGGCCCGCTTGGCGTCGTTCTCGTAGTAGCGCCGGGCCGTGCGCACCCAGGTCTTGGCGAGCCGGTCGCGCACGGTGAGGGCGAGGGCCATGTAGCGGTCCCACGCGCCCGCGGCGTCGAAGTTCTTGCCGCGGGAGAACTCGACGTGATCGATGAACGCGCGGCGCAGGGCGTCGGGGGTGACGGCGGTGCGGTTATCGAGAGAAGGGGGAACTGGTGCCATGGCGCGAACCTCCGCAGGGAACGCCCACCTTGTGCAAAGCGAGGGAGCGCTGCAACGGCTTTCAGCGGCTGCCCATCGCCGCGCCCGGCGCGTCCAGGCGCGACGCGAGCTCCTGCGCAACTTCCTTGAAGGCGGAGAGCTGGTCCTTCGGGAGGGGATCGGCGCGCGGGAAGTTCTGGTTGAGCGGGTTCACGAAGACGCCGCCGCGCTTCATCGCGAAGTGCAGGTGGGGACCGGTGGAGAGCCCGGTGGTACCCGACTCGCCCACCACGGTCTTCTGGGGCACCCGCTCGCCGACGCGGACGAGGATCTTGGAGAGGTGCAGGTAGCACGTCTCGAAGCTCATCGCGTGGCGCACGCAGACCATGTTGCCGCCGCCGTTGTCCCAGCCGGCGCGGGTGACGGTGCCGTCGGCCACGGACCAGACCGGCGTACCCTGGGGCGTGCCGTAGTCCACCCCGTTGTGGGAGCCGACGTAGTTGAGGATCGGGTGGAAGCGGGTGCCGAAGCCGCTGGTGACGCGCGCGAACTTGAGCGGGGTCTTGAGGAAGGTCTTCCGCGCCGAGGTGCCGTCCTCGAGGAAGTAGGACTCGGCGCCGTCTTTCGTCTTGTAGCGGAAGGAGCGCTTGGTGCCGACCGAGCTGCCCACGTACTCGGCGGCGAGCACGTTGCCGTAGTCGATGGTGCGGCCCTTGTGCACGATCTTCTCCACCAGGGCCCGCATGTGATCGCCCTTCTGGACGTCGCGGTAGAAGTCGATGTCCCAGGCGAAGACGTCGGAGAGGGTGATGGCGATGTCGGGGCTCTCACCGGCGGCCTTGGCGGCGTCCCAGACGCTGCTCTCGACGGTGAGATCGACGACCGAGACGGTGCGCTCGCGCTCCACCTCGCGCTTCTTGCCGACGAAGCGATCGCCGTCGCGGCGCACCTGCCACTCGGTGAGCAGGCTCCGGCGGTAGTCGAGCACGTCGAGCTGCCCGTCGGAGAGCACCAGGCGGAGCTGATCGCCCGGCCGCGCCTTCTTGAAGTCGAACTCGGCGGCCTTGAGCGCGCCCTGGACCTCGTCGATGGTCTGGCCGTCGACGCCGGCGAGCGAGAGGGCCTTGGCGACGGTCTGGTTGCGCTCGAGGCGGCGGTTCTTCACCACCGTGACGTCGGCGGAGGCCACGGCGAGCGCGAGGAGGGACGATGCGACGAGCATGAGCCGGCGAGTGTACCCAACGGGGAGGGCGGCGTCAGATTCCCAGCCGGGCAGGTGTGGCGGGAAAGCCGCGCTCTACAGCTCGATCTTCTTCTCGGTGAAGCTCTGGCCGTCGTGGCGCAGGAGCAGGCTCTTCCCCTCGCCTTTGGTGATGATGCCCACCGGGCGCTTCCAGACGAGCTGCAGGTTCCTCAGGGTCTCGCGGGCGAAGTTGGGGTCCAGGTCGACGCCGTCGTGCTTGTGCGACAGCACCAGCTCGCCCTTGTTCTCGTAGTTGGCGTCGATCACGTCGATGACCGGCTGGCCGAAGTTGGTGAGCTGCTGCAACAGCTTGTTCTTCACCTTCTTGAACTCGCGGGTGGCGATCTCCCAGGAGTTCTTCTTGTCGTTGAAGTTGAAGACGAACAGCTTCTGCTCGATGGCGAACTCGGGGGTGAGGAACGCGTCGATGAAGGTGATGTCGTTGTAGTGCTTGCGCACCTCGAAGATCTTCTCGCGGCCGGCGCCGAGCTTCTTGTCCCACTGGCGGCGCGCGCGCAGGTCGTCGCACTCGTCCCAGGCCTTGCCGAAGCGGCCCTTGTTCCAGCGGTCCTCGACGTCGCGGTAGAGCTCGATGCCGATCTTGTACGGGTTCAGCTTGCCCGGCTGCATGGCCATCGTGCCGGAGTGGTGGTCCGCGTAGTCGATGATCTCGTGATCGCGCAGGGCGCGCGTCGTCATGATGGTGGAGTGCCAGTAGCTGGCCCACCCCTCGTTCATGATCTTGGTCTGCCCTTGCGGCGCGAAGTAATAGGCCTCGTCGCGCACGATGGAGAGAATGTCGCGCTCCCAGTCCTCGAGCGGGGCCTCCTCGAGGAGGAAGGCCAGCACGTCGCGCTGCGGCCGCTCGGGGAACTTCTTCGACTGGGCCTTCTCGTCGGCGAGCTTCTTCTTCTGCTTCTCGAGGTACTCGGCCGGGTTCACGTACGGCCGCATGTAGTCCTTGTCGACGCGCAGGCCCTCCGCGCGGACGTTCTTCTGCTCCTCGACCTTCTTCGGGTCGGGGTTGCGCTTGATGCCGGGGGCGTGCTGGTCGATGAGGTTCTCGAGCGAGAGGCAGACATCGACGAAGTTCTCGACCTGCTCGACGCCGATCTTGTCGATCCACCGGCGCACGCGCGTGCCGTGGTTCGCCATCTCGTCGACCATCTTCCGGTTGGTGTGCTGGAAGCTGAAGTTGTTCTTGAAGAAGTCGTTGTGGCCGAAGACGTGGGCCATCACGAGCTTCTGATCGACCTCGGCGTTCGCCTCGAGCAGGTACGCGAAGCAGGGGTCGTTGTTGATGACGAGCTCGTAGATCTTCGAGAGCCCGTACTCCGACGACTTGGAGAGCTGCTCGAACTCCATGCCCCAGCGCCAGTGCGGGTAGCGGGTGGGGAAGCCGCCGTAGCTGGCGACCATGTTCAATTCGTCGGTGGAGAGCACCTCGAAGATGGTCTCGAAGAAGTCGAGGCCGAAGGCTTTGGCGTAGCCCTCGATCTCGACCTTCAGGTCCTGCAGGCGGGGGGTGAGTGACTTAGGCACGGCTCAGCGCCCCTTCCCGAGGAAGTCCTTGATGGAGGTGTAAATCCCGTCCTTGTCGGGGATCTCCGAGAGCGCGACCTTCTCGTTGTCGCCGAGCTGCTCGCGCAGGTCCTTGATGAACTGGCCCGAGCCGTACGGCGACTCGACCTGGCCGTACGCGAACTGGTTGCAATCGGTGAGGATGTCGCCCTTCAGGATTTCGATGCACTGCCGCGTGTCGTCCGCCGACCAGTTGTCTCCGTCCGAGAAGTGGAACGGATAGATGTTCCAGCTCGAGGCGGGGTAGTCGGCCTTGATGATGTCGCGGGCCAGCTTGTACGCGCTGGAGATCATCGTGCCGCCCGACTCGCGCGTGTGGAAGAACGTCTCCTTGTCCACCTCGCGCGCCACGGCGTCGTGGATGATGTAGCGGGTCTCGAGACCCTTGTATTGGTGACGCAGCCACGTATCGAGCCAGAAGCTCTCGATGCGAACGATCTCCTTCTGCTCGTCGCCCATCGAGCCCGACACGTCCATCATGTACAGGATGACCGCGTTGGTCTCCGGCAGGTTCTGGAGCTTGAAGGTGCGGTACCGCACGTCCTCCCGCACGGGGATGATGATCGGCCGGTCGGGGTTGTAGGTCCCCATCGCGATCTGCCGCTTCAGCGCCTGCTTGAAGGTGCGCTTGAAGTGCCGCAGCGACTGCGGGCCCGTCGGCGCGATGCCGGTGTACTTGATCTTCGTGGTGACGATCTTCTCCGAGCCCTTGTGCTCGATGTTGGGCAGCTGCAGCTCCTCGCCCAGAATCGCCGCCAGCTCCTCGAGCGACACGTCGACCTCGAGCACGTGCTGGCCCTCGCCCTCGCCGGCCTTGCCCTGACCGTCGCCCGGCTGCGGCTGACCCTGGCCGATGGACTGCCCGACCTCGCCGTCGCCCTGGCCCACGCCGCCAGACTCCCGCGAGCCGTACTTGAAGTGCGGCACGTCGATGAACGGCACGGGAATGGAGATGAAGTCCTTCCCCTTCTTGCCGATCATCTCTCCCTGCTGAACGTACTTGCGCAGGTTCTGTTTGATCTTCCCGCGGACGATTTGCTTGAAGCGGCTGTGGTCCTGGTCGATGCGAAGGGCCATGGGCTACTCCTTCGCATCACCTCGGGCGAAGATGCTCGCCACGAAGTTGAGCACGTCGGTCGCCGACTCGTCGTCGTAGCCGAAGTTCT
>JBBIOE010000158.1:0-19753 GCA_037443525.1 Archangiaceae bacterium
TGCCGCGAGCGCGAGGCGCGCCACGCCGTGCCACCGGCCGCGCTCGCCGCGCTCGAGCTCCGCCGCCACCAGGGCCTCGAGGCCCGCGAGCGGCGCGCGCTCCGCCGCGGTCGGCTCGGGCAGGCCAGCCAGCGAGAGGGCGAGCGAAGCGTCGGCCGCGAAGGACCGGCAGGTGGCGCAGGACACGAGGTGCGCCTGGGCCTCGGCGGGCAGGGTTTCCTTCGCCTCCACGAGCGCGCGTTCGACGTCGTCGCAGGTCATGGCGTCTCCTTCTCCTTCGGGGCGAGCTCCAGGCGCTGAACGACCTCGCGGAGCCGCTTCACCGCGTAGTGAAAGTGAGTCTTGGCGTTGCCCTCGGTGATGCCCAGCGTCTGGGCCACCTCGGCGAAGGGGAGGCCGGCGTCGATGCGCAGCGAGAAGACCTCGCGCTGGCGGCGGGGGAGCTCGAGCACCGCGCGGCGCACCAGGGCCTCGGCCTGGGCGCGCTCCAACAGCGCGTGCGTAGAGGCGGCGCTCGGCGACTCGGCGTCCAAGAGCTCCAGCGGGGCGCGCGTCCACCGCGCGGCGTCGCGTACGTGATTCTTCGACAGGTTCACCACGATGCGCAGCAGCCAGGCCCGGAACGGCAGGTCGCCCTCGCGCAGCGACTGGAGCTTGGGCAGGACGCGCTTCGCCGCCGCCAGCGCCTGGACGAAGGCGCGCTGCACCAGGTCCTTGGCGTCGTCGGGCGTCGCCGCGTAGCGCCGCGCCACGCGGAACACCGGCTCCTGGTGGCGCATCAAGAGCTCGCCGAAGGCCTGGCGGTCGCCCGCGAGAAAATTGCGCACGAGCTCCGCGTCCGACGGCGACGCCGAGGTCGACGGCTCAGCACTGACGAGCCTCAAGCTGCTCACGAGGCCATCCAACACCGGATGGTGGGAAAGGTCAGGCAGCGTTAGGGTGGCTTTCACCTGGGGAGGTCACATGACACACAATCCGACCCGCGCGCCGGCTGGCTCACCAAGCTTCGGCGGCTCGGCCACGCCGCGACCGTTTCTGCCCCCCGAGACCAAGGTGCAGTCCTCTCCGACCGGCCTGGTGCACCCCCAGAACGCGACCCCGGTCGTTCGGAGCACGGTGCACTTCCTGGTGACGCCCGAGCTGCCCGAGGTGGTGGCCTACGCCGACGCGCGCGGCTGGAGAGCGAACGGCTGGTCGAGCCTGATGGTGCGCTGGCAGACCCTCCACTGGACGACCGACGGCTGGGCCACCAGCCACGTGCTCTCCTCCACCGACGTGCCGTGCCCGGTGATGAACGGCCTGTTCTACCTGCCGGGCGTGCCCGCGGGGACGACGGTGGAGTTCGCGGTGCACGTGGGGCTCGGCTGCCGCGATCCCGGCGACACCGCGCTGGTCCGCGACGAGGGCGACCTCTGGTTCAACGACGGCGGGAAGAACTACCGGCAGGTGACGCAGTAGCGAGGGCCGTCAGCGCAGGCCGGTGACGGCGCGCAGCGCCTCGACCTTGGCCTCGAGCTCGCGCCGGACCGCTGGCGTCAACGCCTTCGACTCGAGGAGCTGCTCCGCGTGGATGAGGGCGCCGCGGGAGTCGCCGACCTGCTCGAGGAGCTGGAGGAGGAAGCGCTCCCGCGCGTCGTCCAGCGGGCAGCCCCCCAGGAGCGCCGCGGCGCTCTGGATTTCTTTCGCGTCGACGAGGCGGTGGACGAGGTGCTCGCAGGCCTTCGGGTCGGGGGTGTTCGCGAGCTCGGTCTGCTGGGCGTCCCACAGCGCCCTGGCCGCGGGAGTGAGCATGGACCACGCTTGCTGCCCCACGGCGTCCTCTTCGGGGCTCGGCCCGGCGCTCGCTGGCGGGGCGGGCTCCTCGCGCCGGAGCGTTCTGCGCGCGGCGTCCCAGACGAGGGACTGCTCGCAGCCGCAGGTGGAGCAGCAGCGCGACGGCTGAGTGAGGAACTGCAGCGCGCGGCCGGAGACCACGAGCTCCTCGACCCGCGGGCAGCGCACGAGGGAGCGAGCGAGCGCGGTGAGCCTGGCGTCGACGCGGCCGCTCGCCCTCTCCAGCACGAAGAGCCCCTGCCCCTTCGCCCCCTGCACGAAGGCGACGTCGAAGGGGCTCTCCGGCAGCCGCTCCTCGAGCACCGTCGCGAAGCGGGGCGTGGCGTGGTCGCGATAGAGCGCCGACGAGCGGAAGCGCTCGAGGGCCAGCTCCACCTCGAGGCTCGGCGGTCCACCCGAGTCGATGAACTCGGTCCAGGCGGGGCCGACCTCTTCCGTCCAGGTGGTCCGCTCGAGCGAGCCGCCGTGGAACCGCATGGCGCAGCCGCCGGCCGCGAACCCTCTGCCTGGGGTGAACTGCACCAGCGAATCGCCGGTGATCGGCGTCAGCCCCGGCCCGAGCGCTTCGTGGGCGCACCGGGTGAGCGCGGCGCTCCTCTGGGCATCGACCGTGCCGTCGAGGCGCAGCACCACCAGCGTCCCGAAGGCGCCGTCCCGTTGGGCGAGGCGGACGACAACGAAGGGGCTGCCCTTCTCGACGACGACCTGCTCCACGTCGTAGCCGGGGGGTCCGGTGAGGGCGACGACCTCGGGGCGCTGAAGCAAGTCGGCGGGCACGTCGGGCTCGCCGGCGTCCGGATCCTCCGGTGCCTGGGTCAAGAGGAGCATCAGCGCGGTAGCGAGCATCACAGGCCCCCGTCGGCGGCGTGGCGCCGGGTCCGCATGAGGAGCGAGAGCCGCTTCGTCTCCCGCTCGGCGAGCGCCCGCTCATTCGGCCCGAGCGCTCGCGCCAGCGCCTTCTCGAAGTGCGCCAGCGCCAGCTCGGGCTTGCCGCCGTCTCGGAGCGCCTCGGCGAGCACGAGCTCCAGGCCTCCGGAGTCGGGGCGCGAGCCCAGCCCGTTCCGCGCGTTCTGCTCCGCCGCCCGGGGGTCGCCTCGCCGCAGGTGAAGTCGGGCGAGCCGGAGGAAGATCAAGGCGTAGGTGTCCCGGTCGCCGTCCTCGAACGCGAGGTTGAGCGCGGCCTCGAGCGTCTTCAGCGCCTCGTCGATTGCGCCGCCGTCGACGTCCTCGCCGACGGTCGCGGCTAGCCGGCGGGCCTGCTCGGCCTGACGCACCGACACCTGGCGAAGGTCGCCGTCGCGCCAGACGAGCTCGAACGTCACCGGAGGGCCGTCCGCGGGGCAGATCCCCGGATCCTCGAAGACGGTCAGCACGGCGGCGTCTTGGGACGCCGCTAGCATCGGCTCGATGGGCCGGCTGATTCCGGCGGCGAGCATCCGAGTCAGCGTCGCGCTGCGCCTTGCGTCGAGCGCGCCGGTCTTGGAGTTGAGCACCACCAGGCGCGGCTCGTGGCCCGGCACCGCGAGGAGCCCGACGTCGACCGGGCTGCGCGGGACGTGAACCCCGACGAAGGCCCCCTCGGGCAGCGGCACGGGGTGCGCGGCGTGGAAGCGGTCGAGGGCGCGGCGAAGCGCGGGCGACGGCGGCTCCTTGGCGCGGCGGCGGCTCACGAAGTGGTCGGCGAAGTTGCCGAGCGTGGCGTCCGCCGGAGTGATGTCGAACCCGCCGTCGGGCGATGCATGCACGATGCAGCGGGACGCGACGCCCGGGCACTCGACGAGCACGCCCCGCTCGAGCGTCAGCCGGTGCGGCACCGCGACGCGGGGGCAGGCGTCGGCCGGGCGGCACGCCTCGTCGCCTCCCACCAGGTCGTCGGCGCCGCCGTCCAGCTGCACGATGGAGAGACGGCGGCCCACGCCCTCCGCGTCCTGGGTCAGCACCACCAGCGCCTCGGCGCCCGCGACGGGGACGACCACCTCACGCCGGGAGGGCTCCATGACGGCGGCGGCGACCTCGGGCCGGAGCGTGATGCGCAGCTGGTGCTGCTCGCTCGCCGGCGAGGCGTGGCTCGATGACGACGCGAACTGCGTCACGAGGACCGCGAGGACCAACCGACCAGAGCGCATGGCGCGGGTGCGTAGCAGCCCGCGTGCCGACACACTCGCCCGAGCTTCGCCCCGCTCCCGCGACTCGGCGCCACCGAACGCGAACGGCGCCGAACGTCCCAGGCGAGCGCGACACCGCGGGCTCCGCGATTCATCACCGCCGAGCGCGACACCGCGGGCACCGCAATTCGTCACTGCCGAGCGCGGGAGGCGTCGCCGCCCCCTGCGAGCGCGTGACCGGAACCGGCTGGAGCTCCGGCGGCGCCGTTCACCGCCGCTCGCGCGACGGCCGCACCAGCCCGCCCAGCGGCGAGCGCACCACCTGGTGAATGGCGTCGGTGAAGGCGTTGGCCGCGGCCTCCACGTCGGCCAGCTCGCCGGTGAGGTAGCCGCCGGCGAAGTTGGTCTCGGTGGGCGGCCCGAAGAACTTGGCCAGCTTCACGTCGGCGACTTTGAGCGCGGCGTCGAGGGCGATGGTGGCCTCGATGGGCGGGGCGATGAGGTAGGCCATCGGCTGCCCGGGGCGGATGCCGGCCAACGGCGCCAGGTAGCGCCCAGTCTCGGAGATGACATGCGGGAAGAAGGCGGGCCCGCTCGTGCCCTCGAAGGTGACGAAGTGGATGCTCGTCTCCAGCGCCTCGCGGAGCGCCCACAAGCCCTCGGCCACCTCGTCGGGGTCGGGCCCCGCGAGCACTCCGAGAATCTCGCCGGAGAGCGGCCCCGACGCGTGGGCAGCGCCGGCATAGAAGCTCTTGGCGTAGACGACGTCGACGTCGGCGAACTTGGTGGCGTGGTCGAGCGCGGCGTAGAGCGCGTCGTCCTGGTCGCAGGTGACGAGGCCGGCGGAGACGTGCCGGGCGCGATCGAGCCCGAGGGCCCGGGAAAGCTGCGGGTCCACCTGCTCGAGCTGCCGGCAGGAGAGGAGCTTGGGCCTTTGCGGAACGAGCGTCATCGCGCTTCCTTTCCGGTCAGCTTCACGCCGCCGCCGCCGGCCGCGAAGGTGCGCTTCAACAGCTCGACGCACTTCGCCGCCGCCTCGGCCGGAGGGAAGCCCAGGCCGCGCACGTTGGAGATGCAGTCCTTCTCCGAGTTGTCCTGCCCGAGCCTGGGGCCGAAGGCGGTGTAGATGGACAAGGAGTCGCCGGTGCCGAGGCCCGGCCGCTCGCCCACCAGGATGACGGTGCACCGGGCGCGGGTGAGGAGCCCAATCTCGTCGGCCACGCCGATGCGGGCGAAGCGCACGAAGAGCGGCTTGCCCACGGTGAGGCCCGCGGCGGGGAGCGCCTGCGCGAGGGCGTGAATCGTCGCCGGGCCGTTCTCCATCAGCGCCACCGCCGAGAGCCCGTCGCCGGCGATGAGCTGCACGTCGACGCCCTGGCCGGGCGCGGCCGCGCAGGCCTGCTTCGAGGCGTCGTCGAGGCGCCGGCCCTGCTCGGGGTGGAGCAGGTACTCCTGCTTGTCCTTGGCGCGCGTCCTCAGCGGCAGCCAGCCCTGCGTGGCCACCCAGTCCGCCGGGACCTCGGAGGCCACCGCGTCGAGGGCGATGGCGTGGTCGGCGCGCAGGCCCAGGTAGCTCTCGGTGAGGTAGCGGGTGCCGGTGCGGCCCTGCGCCAGCCGCGCGGGCGTGGCGCGCTTCAGGGCCTGGGCGGCGTGGGGGACGCGGTAGGGCGGCAGCTTCTTGTGCTTGGGGCCGCGGCTCCAGATGGGCGAGTCGTCGGGCGCGGGCGGATGGCCCTGAGCACCCGCACCGACCCTCCGTTCACCCTGAGCGGAGTCGACGGGCGCCGAGCTCGGCTCCACCCCGCGGGACCCGGTGGTCGGCAGGGTTCGACCTCGCTCACCCTGAGCGGCAGGCTCGCTCGAACGCCCCGCGCGGGCCTCTTCCGCCTCCACCTCGCGCACCACCTGCACCACCACCTCGCGCACCAGGGCGGCGAGCTGGGCCTCGGCCGCCTTGCGCGCCTTGTTGGGGCAGTTGGCGCAGTCGCCGGAACAGCCGCCGGGCGTCTTGCCGCACTTCCCGTCGCAGGCGCCGCCGCACTTCCCGCCGCAGGAGCCGCCACCTCCGCACTGGCCGCCGCAGCCGCTCACGCGCGGAGCTCCCGGTCGAAGACGGTGGGGTCGCCCGCGCGATCGGTGAGCTTGCCGTTACGCCACAGGCCCATGCGCTCGAGCCAGGCCTCGAACTCCGGCGTCGGCCTCAAACCATACAACTCACGCAAGGCCGCGTTGTTATGGAATGACGTGGTCTGATAATTCAGCATCACGTCGTCGCCCATGGGGATGCCCATCAAATAATTCACACCCGCGGACGCGAGCAGCATCTCCAGGTTTTCCTGATCGTTCTGATCGCTCACCGCGTGGTTGGTGTAGCAGGCGTCGCAGCCCATGGAGATGCCGGTGAGCTTCCCCATGAAGTGGTCCTCGAGGCCGGCGCGGGTGATCTGCTTGGCGTCGCGCAGGTACTCCGGGCCGATGAAGCCCACCACCGAGTTCACCAGGAAGGGCTTGTAGCGGCGGGCGAGCCCGTAGGCCCGGGCCTCCATGGTCACCTGATCGGTGCCGTGGTGCGCGTTGGAGGAGAGCGCGGTGCCCTGGCCCGTCTCGAAGTACATGACGTTCGGGCCCTCGGCGGTGCCGAGGCGGCGCGCCAGGTCGTAGGCCTCGTCGAGCACGGCCACCGAGACGCCGAAGTTCTGGTTGGCGCCCTGGCTGCCGGCGATGGACTGGAACATCAGATCGAGCGGCGCCCCGGCCTTCACCGCCGCCATCTGGATGGTCAAGTGGGAGAGCACGCAGTTCTGGGTCGGCACCCGGAAGCGGCGCATCAGGTCCTTCACCGCGGTGAGGATGGCGACGGTGCCCTCGAGGTCGCCGGTGGACGGGTTGACGCCGATGACCGCGTCGCCGTTGCCGAAGGAGAGCCCGTCCTTCACCGCCGCGAGCACGCCCTCGACGTCGTCGGTGGGGTGGTTGGGCTGCAGGCGGCTACTGATGCGGCCCTTGAGGCCCAGGGTGGCGTTGCAGCGCACCACCACCCGCATCTTCCGCCCGGCGAGCACCAGGTCCATGTTGGACATCAGCTTGGCCGAGGCGGCGATCATCTCCGGGGTGAGGCCGGGCGAGACCTCGGCGATCTCCTGCCCGCTGGTGCGGTCGTCGAGGATCCACTCGCGGAGCTGGGCGACGGTCCACTCCTTCACCCGGCCGTAGGCGTGGGCGTCGAGGCCGTCCACCACCACCCGGGTGACCTCGTCGCTCTCATAGGGCACCGAGGGCGCCTCGTAGAGCTCGCGCAGCGTCACCCCGGCGAGGACCCGCTTGGCCGCCGCCAGCTCGCGCATGGAGCGCGCGGCGAGGCCGGCCTGCTCGTCGCCCGAGCGCAGCTCGTTGGCGCGACCCAGCACCTCCTTCAAGGAGGAGAAGCTGAAGTGCTCACCGTGCACGCGGGCGGAGAGGGCCACGGCGTGAGGTTGTCCATCCACCCTCGCCCCAGGTCAAGGGAAGTCGCCCGGGGCGCTGCGGGAGGTGTCGGACTCCGAGCACGAGGCCGCGGCCCGCCGCGCCGCCATCCATCGCCGGTTGCCGCGACCGCTCCACGGCGTTTCGCTCTACGATGCCGCGAATGTCTCGCCCCCGTGCTCGACTCGCCTTCATCCTGACCGTGTCTCTGGGCAGTGCCGTCGCGGCGCTCTCGTCCTGCGGCGCCTTGGTCCGGCCATCGGACGACGGTGGGCTCCCCGGCACGGGCGGCACGACGGGCGGTGGCACGGGTGGCACGACCGGCGGTGGCACGGGTGGCACGACCGGCGGTGGCACGGGCGGCACGACCGGCGGTGGCACGGGTGGCGCGACCGGCGGTGGCACGGGCGGCGCGACGGGCGGTGGCGCCGGCGGAGGCCCCGGCTCCGGCGTCTCGGTCGCCACGCTCTCCATCCTCCAGCCAGGCGTCTCGCCCATCGTCGGGCTCTCGGGCTCCGAGGGCGACCTCTGGGCCCTCGACAGCGGCGGCCTGCTCTTTCACTCGACGGGTGGCGCCTTCTCGCGAGTGACGCAGGTGGGTGGCCTCGCCGCCGGTCTCTACGCCGTGTCCGGCGCCGTCTTCGCGGTGACCGCCGACACCCTGCGCGCCTGCACTTCGAGCTGCGCCTCGGGAGGCACCTTCGCCACCTTCACCCTCGGCTCGTTCGAGCACGGCTACGGGGTCTGCGGCCTCTCGAGCACCGACGTGTATGCCACGGTGAGCGACGGCTCGAGCAAGACCGAGCTGTATCACTTCAACGGCTCGCTCTGGTCGAAGGTCGGCGCTGGGCTGGCCCTGGACGCGCCCCACGGCTGCTCGGAGCCGTCGGCGGGAGTCGTGTACATCGCCGGCCGCGACGGCGTGCTCCGCTACGACAATGGCGCCGGCAGCTTCGAGGCCATCGGAAGCTCCGGCATCACCTTCGAGGCCGTCCTCGCCATCGGCAGCGAGATCCAGGCGGTGGGCGGCCGCTACCGCGTCGGGCGCCGCGAGACGAACGGCACCTGGACCGTTCTCGACGATCCGCTGGCCGCCGACGATCTCCACGCGCTGCACGGCGCCTCCGCCGGCCTGCTCTTCAAAGCGGGAGGCAAGAACGTCACCGCGCGCTCGAACTGGGGCTACTGGAACGGCGCCGCGTGGCAGGAGGCCGGGTCGCACCTTTCGGCGCTCGACACCGTGCGCGCCGCGCTCGCCGTCCCCTCGAATCGCGTCTACTTCGGCGGGTGGAACAACTCCGGTGGCGCCGCCATCGTCCGCGTCAGCTGGTGAGCGCCTCGGAAGCAGCCGCTCTCAGCGCTCGCAGTTCGACTTCCACTGCGCCGTCGCGCCGCCATCGGCGAGCTCGGCAGCGCAGTCATACGGAGATGGGTGGCCGCACCCGCTCACCCCGCTCGTCGAGCCCCCATCGAGCAGCTTGATCTCGAAGGGGCACTCTTGATTGCGCCCGCCCGAGCACCCCATCGCCAACGTGGCAAGCGCCACTGCGTGCCGCAGCGTCTTCCAGCTCATGTCGAACACCTCCCGACGACGCGTGACGCAAGCTGAGCGCCTCGCACGACACGTCGCCAGGTCACGGGTGTAGCAGTCGTGCCCCGCGCCTCCAAGAGGCCAGGACGACGCTGTCGTCACTCGGCGCTGGTGCCCCGGACCACTCGAACGCTATGTGCGCTCGGAGTGAATGAACCCGGCACTCCTCACGTTCTTGGCTCAGCGCGCAGACCAGCCGGCCCCCGAGCATCGCGCTGCCACCATCGAGGAATCCAGGGAATGACACCACGAGGTCTGCTGCGCCTGCTGTTCGTCGTCGCGTCCACCCTCGTCTCGCAAGCGGCCTTCGGGCTCGACTGCCAGAGGCCGAGCTCTCCGACCGCGAGGGCCGTCTGCGGTTCCGAGAAGCTCGAGGGCTTGTGGGGGAAGGAAGAAGAGGAGTCCCGGCAGCTCATGGCGTGGGCCCGCGCGAAGGCTCCCGATCGCGTCGAGCGCCTGGGGCGTGAAATGCGGGAGTGGGAGGAGGCGACCTCGAAGTGGGTCGATCGCTTCACCGTCGAGAGCCTGCCGGCTCGGCTTCAAGCCCGCATCGACAGTCTGATGCTCGTCAGCGGGCGAGCGGTGCCGCGGGAGACGCCCGAGGCCGAGGTGGACGTCGACGCCACGCTCTCCTGGCGGTGGATCCGGGTGCAGCTTCCGTCCCGCGTCCTGCTGCGCTACCCGCAGCTCGTGCGCGCCGTCCCCGCGAGCGCTCGCGAGGCCATCAACCTGAGGCTGAGGGCCGCGGCCACGGAGATGCTCGAGAACTACACGTCGACCCTCGTCGACAGCGACGACGGCTTCGCGACCTTTCGCTTCGAGGTGCTGCCCTCGGGCCAGGGCTTCTTCCAGGTTCAGCGCTTCGACGAGTCCGGCGGGTGTTTCGGTGGCTGCGCCCACCCCTCCGCCCTGACCCCGGGGCCCCAGCTGTTCGACCTCGAGGTCGGCGCCACGCCCGTGTCCGCGACTCCCGCCGTCGTCGGTGTCCGAGCTCCCGGGCCGGGGACCGGCTCGCGCGAGGCGATGCTGGCCGCCGCCCGGACGCTGGCCCAACCCCAACTCAAGGCTCACTTCGCCCGAACGAAGTGCGATGGCGCGGAGGGTTCACACGAGCTGCACTCGTGGAGTGAGCCGGACGCCGCGCAGTGCGCGCTGACCACGGAGCTGGGGCATGCGTATGCGGCTCGAGTCGACGACGAGACCATCACGGTGCCGCTCCGCAGCTTGCCCGAGTTCCGCAGCCTGCTCGTCGTGAACGAGAAGGCGCTGGAGAATGCGCGCCGTCGCCAGAAGGCGGGCCTCCTCTCCGCCGAGACCATGAAGGCGATCGACGGCTGCGTCGCCTGGGTTCGCTCCGGGCGCTGACGGCGAGCGGGGTGCGCTCAGGTCACCACGCTCAGCTCGAGGCCGACCTCGAGCCTGAGCACCTTCGAGATGGGGCAGCCGGCCTTGGCCACCGCGGCGGCCTCTTGGACCTTGGCCTTGTCCGCCCCGCGCGCGGTGACGGTGGTGGTGAGCACGCTCTTCGTCAGGGTGAGGTTCTCGAAGGTGATGGCGCAGGTGGTCGCGATGGACTCCGGCGTGATGCCGCGCTCGCCGAGCTGGCCGCTGAGCGCCATGCTGAAGCAGCTGGCGTGAGCGGCGGCGATCAGCTCCTCGGGGTTGGTGCCCGGCTCGGTCTCGAACCGCTGCTTGAACCCGTACTTCTGGTTGGTGATGACTCCGCTGGAGACCCCGAACGTGCCGGAGCCCTCCTTCAACGTTCCCTTCCAGGTGGCAGTGGCGGTGCGCTTCATGGGCGTGGGCCTTTCGCGAGGAGTGACGTGGGCGCGGCTCCTCCTAACGGGGCGCCTTCGCGGCCGGCCCTCGGTGAACGCGTGCGTGGTCCGTGGTAGAGGCGCGCTCGCCCATGAGCTCCGACGAGTTTAAGGAACCCCGCGACGAGCACGGTCACCTCGTCCGGGAGCTGCACGGCGTGACGCTGGCCGCGGTGCTGGAGAAGCTCGTCGCCGTCTATGGGTGGGCGGCCCTCGGCGAGCGCGTTCGCATCAACTGCTTCACCTCGAACCCGTCGATGAAGTCGAGCCTCACCTTCCTGCGGCGGACGAATTGGGCGCGGCAGAAGGTCGAGGCGCTCTACGTCGAGCTCCGCGAGGCCGAGGTGCAGGGGCTCCCGCCGCCGGTGCTGTGAGAGGGCCGTCCGTCCGGCTCCGACACGATCAGCAACACCGTCGGCCTCCTCGCGGGCTCTCTCCACCTGCAGAGCAAGGACGGGGAGACGATGAGCGCCGAGTTCTCGGTGCCGATCTGCGAGCTCGTCTCCGCGGCGCAGTGCACCTGCGTGCCCTGAGCGGCTGGCGTGCCGCACGGAGCGCCTGGCACCCGGTCGGGAGCCCCCTGTGCGCCCACTGAGGCTACCGAATCCGGCCTCGGTCAGCGGGCGCGCGCCTGCAGGGACTTGATCACCCGGTCCAGGGCCGTCGCGGCCGCGCGGGGCGTCTGACCGAGGTGTGCGCGCACGATCGCGCCATCGACGGCGAGCGCCACGGCCTGCGCATCCAACGCCCGCTCGCGTGACTTCGGCAGCAGGCCGGCGATCACCGCCGCCACCTCGCGCTTGTGCCGTCGCGCGATGTCGACGACCTCCGGAAGCGTCCCGCCGAGCTCGCCGACGCTGTTGATGAAGGCGCAGCCGCGAAAGCCGCCGTCCTTGAACCACTCACGCAGGGCCGGCGCCAGGGCCTCGATCCCTCGGCGCTCGCAGCCGTGCCGGCGGAGCGCGCCGGTGAACCAGGCCATCCAGCGCTCGTGCCGGTATTCGAGGAAGGCCCGGATCAGATCGTTCTTGCTCGGGAAGTGTCGATAGAAGGTCACCTTGGTCACGCCCGACTCCGCGATCACGCGATCGATGCCGGTGGCCCGAATCCCGTCGCGATAGAACAGCTCGTGCGCCGTGAGCAGGATGCGCTCGCGGGCGGGGAGACCGGTGAGCGCGGAGACTCCGGCGATCGACATGCCCGCACCGTAGACAGACCTGTCTACTTCGTCTAGGGATTGGACGGATAGACAGACCTGTCCACCTCCGCTCGCCTTCGACTCGAAGAGGCCCCATGTCAGACAGACCCATTCCCGTCGCCGTCATCGCTGACCAGGTCCCGGCGCGAAGCCGGCCCTCCGTCTACCCCCAGCCGTTCGCGGCGCGCATGGCCGGCAGAGAGAAGCGCCCATTGGGCGAGCGGTTTGGTCTCACGAACTTCGGCGTGAACCTCACGCGCCTGGCTCCCCAGGCGGCCTCGGCGCTTCGTCACGCGCACACGAGGCAAGACGAGTTCGTCTACATCCTCCAGGGGCGGCCCACGCTGCACACCGACGAGGGTCGAACCCAGCTCGCTCCCGGCATGTGCGCGGGGTTCAAGGCCGGCACTGGCAACGGCCATCGCTTGATGAACGAGACCGAGGAAGAGGTCGTGTACCTCGAAGTGGGCGACCGAACGCCCGGGGACGAAGGCGTTTATCCGGACGACGATCTCAAGGCCCTTCTCGTCGACGGCAGATGGAGCTTCGTCCACAAGGACGGCTCGCCGTACCTGTGAGACAGAAGCCGGGGAGGCGGGTTTGAATGGCAGTGAATCTTCGGCCTCTCTCCTCGTCTCCACTCCGGTGAAACGCGTGGGCTCCTCGCTTGGTCAATGGCTGGCGCTGCCGCTCTTCGCCCTCTCGGCCTGCGCGCCGCTCTTCAAGGCGGTGCCGGAGCCCGGGCCGACCGAGCCGCTCCCGGTGGGCCCGTCCCAAGGGCCCTTCACGCTCACTGTGCCGCTGGACCCCGCCCGCCCGCACCGCGTCGCAGTGCACTTCGAGTCGCGGTGCTCGCCGCTGATGCACCTCGAGCTGCGCAGCGCGAGCCGGGGCGTCGAGAAGCGCGAGCTGGGCGACCGGAGCGCCAACGCCTCGGCGTGGCAGAGCCTGCTCCGGCAGCGCTTCCTCGGCTCGGATTCGCCGGCCCCGCGGGCGGCTCCGGCGGCCGGCCCGACGCCCGGAGTGGGCGTGGCCGTCTCCGGCGGCGGCGTGGCGGGGCCGCGCGGCGCGGCGGGCGGCGCGACGGCGGTGGCGACGATGACGCTGCCCGGCCACTGGGAGCGCGAGCAGACCTTCGACGCCACCTTCGAGCTGGAGCGCACGCGGCGCTGCGCGGTGGTGGCGCGCGACGCCGCCGGCTTCCCCGAGCCCTTCGACGCCGGAGAGACCTCGCTCACGGTGGTGCTCTGGTCCGAGGTGCCGCAGCTCCTCGAGGGCGCGGTGGTGAGCGTCGAGGTCGAGCGCCTCGATCCGCCCGAGCCGCCGAGGCGGGACACCCGGGTGCCCGCGCCGGGCGCGACCTGGCAGGAGGGCCGCTTCACCTGGTTCCACGACGACCGCTGGAACTGGGGCTGGCGCTGGACCGACGGCGAGTGGCTCGCGCCCGCCACGGTCCCGCCTCCGCGCGACGAGCGCCCGGGCTCGCCGCCGAACCCGGGCCAGGTCTGGGCCACCGGCTCCTGGCACTGGGCCGGACGCGACGGCTGGGCGTGGACCGAGGGCCACTGGTCCGTCCCCGCCGAGCCCAACGGCCCACCGCCACCGCCCAGGCGCGAGTCGCCGTCGGGCACCTGCCGCACCGGCACCTGGGCCAGCGGCGCGTGGGCGTGGTCGCCGCGCATCGGGTGGGAGTGGCGCGACAGCTCGTGGCGCGAGCCGGCCAGCCCCACCGAGCCGCGACCGACGCCGCGCGAGGAGCGGCCGGGCAGCCCGCCCAACCCCGGCCAGGTGTGGGCCCAGGGCTGGTGGCAGTGGCGCGGCTGCGAGGGCTGGGTCTGGAGCGGCGGTCAGTGGGCCGTGCCCTCGAAGCCGCCCGGGCCGCCGCCGCCCGCGCGCGAGGAGACTCCGGGAGTGCACCTCTGCCGCGCCGAGGTGTGGGCGCAGGGCGAGTGGCGCTGGGACGGGAACGTCGGCTGGCGCTGGCAGGGTGGACGGTGGACGTCGTCTCCGGCGCCGACCAGCCAGCGTCCGGTCGACCGCCTCGAGGAGCACGGCGCGCCGCCGAGCGCGAGCCAGGTGTGGGCCTCGGGCTCCTGGAGGTGGGACGGCTGTGACGGATGGCTCTGGCGCGCCGGCGGGTGGGTCATCCCCGAGTCGCCGCCGGGCGAGCCGCCGCCGCTCCGCGCCGAGCTTCCGGGCCCGAGCCGGTGCCCGGCCGCGGTGTGGGCGCAGGGCGAGTGGCAGTGGGTGCGCGGCGAAGGCTGGACATGGCGCCGCGGCGTCTGGCGCGAGGTGCCGGTGCCGTCGAGCCCGCGCCCGACCGAGCTCGTCGAGCAGCCCGGCTACCCACCCGCCATTGGCGCCGCCTGGCAGACCGGCGGCTGGTTCTGGGATTCCTGCGCGGGGTGGCGGTGGTCGCGCGGCTCCTGGCGGGTGCCGCGCCAGCCGGCCGTGGCGACCGTGGTGACGCCGAGCGGGCCCGCGCCCGAGGAGGAGTTCGTACCCATGCCCACGCCGGCGCCGCAGCCGGTGGTGGCCTCGGCGCAGAAGCTGGCCTGCAAGGCCCCGATGACGGCGCCGCCGGGCCCGCGCGCGGAGACGATGCCGGCCTCGCCCGCCGAGGGCTCGGTGTGGATTCCCGGCCTGTGGGCCTGGACGGGCTGCGACTGGGAGTGGCGCGCCGGCCGCTGGCACCAGCCTCCGGAGCCGGGGATGATCTGGGCGCCCGGGCCGACGGTGGAGCTGGGCCGCTGGGTCATGTCCGGCGGCGCGAGCGCAGGACGACCGGTGCACCCGGCCGTGCCGGTGCAGAGCCCGCCGCCCTCCTCCGAGCCGAGCCCCTAGTCGCGGGCGGGCCGCCCAGTGGCACGGCAGCGTTTCCCGGTGGGCCACACGCGCCTTGGGGCGGACGCGTCGGGGTTCATGGCCATGGCCGTTTCGTATTAGGCACGGGGGATTCCTCGGCGAACGGGCTCCTGGGTCTGGACGCTCGAGGCGGCAGAAGGGGAGCGGTCGGAGGTTCGGCATCATGTTTCGGTACACGGTGGGGACGATCGCCGCGGTCGCGATCCTTTTCGGCGCGGCCTGTGGCAGCCCGGCTTCTTCCGGAGGCAACTTCATCGGCGGCGAGCCGGGCGGCAGCGGCGGCGCCACCGGAGCAGGCACCGGCGGCAGCGGCGGAGCGGGCGGAGGCACCACCGTCGGCGGCGGCGCGGGGGGCGGCGACGCCGGCACCTTGCCCATCACCGCGTTCACCGGGCTCCCGTGCGACGTGGCCACCGTGCTGGCGACCCGGTGCTCCTCCTGCCACGGCGTTCCCCTCTCCGGCGGAGCCCCGATTCGCCTGGAGACTCGCGACGATCTGATCGCCACCGACCCCATCTCCGGCGCGACCTGGGCCGACCGCTGCGTGGCGCGCATGACGAGCGCCACCTCGCCGATGCCGCCGACGGGAGCGCCGCCCGCGTCGGAGACCGCCGCCCTGCAGGGGTGGATCGCCGCGGGCTCCCCGCCGTCCACCTGCTCGCAGGTCATCGACGCGGGGACGATGACGGCGGACGCGGGCCCGGCGCCGACCACCTGCGCCAGCGGCACCTTCTGGGGCTTGGGAAACCAGGGCAGCGCCGACATGAACCCGGGCCTCGCCTGCAAGGCCTGTCACGCGAGCAAGACGCCGTTCAAGAACTACCCGTACGCCGGAACGGTCTACCCGTCGCTGCACGAGAAGGATCTGTGCGACGGCGTCGTGCCCTCGAACGCGGTGGTGGAGATCCTCGACGGCACCGGCCGGGTCCTGAAGTCGATGCCGGTGAGCACCAGCTCGGGGAACTTCCACGGCGGTATCCCGGTGCTCGAGCAGGTGGCGTCCTGGTACCGCGCCAGGGTGCGCGCGAACGGGAGGGTCTTGGAGATGCGCACCCCGGTCACCACCAAGAACGGCGACTGCAACAGCTGCCACACCGAGCAAGGCGCGAACGGCGCCCCGGGCCGCATCGTCCTGCCGTAGCGAGGAGCACGGGCCGGCGCCGCGACCTCACGGCGAGCCGACGGACACCGCCCCGCTGCTCGCCGCCGAGTCGTCGGCCTGGTCGCCGCCGAGGCCGGTGGCGTTGCTCGACGCCCAAGGCGCCCCGGCGAAGCCCGGGCGTCACCGCGCGGAGGCGCTCTTCGTGCGCGCGCCGTGGCGGGAGCGCTTCGCCGGCGAGCCGCGAACGAGCTCGCGCAGCGCGACGGCGTTGTTGTGCTCCGCGTCGCGGGCACCGAAGAGGAGCGTCACGTGCTCGCGGCGCGCGCGACGGCGCAGCTCGCTCAGGAGCTCCTGGTGCTCCGCCTCGAGCTCCCGCCGGTAGCGGCGCCTGAACTCCGCCCACCGGGTCGGATCGTGGCCGAACCACCGGCGCAGCGGAGTGCTGGGCGCCGCCTCCTTGAGCCACAGGTCGACGTGAGCCTGATTCTTCCTCAGCCCCCGGGGCCAGAGGCGGTCGACCAGGATGCGGGTCCCGTCCTCGGGCGAGGGCCGTTCGTACACGCGCTTGAGGGAAAGGCTCATCGCCAGTCCTCCTTCGCTTCAATGGTAGCGGTGGAGTCCGGCGCCGGCCCGGCTTCAGCGCTTCCCGGCGGCGATCTCCTGCTGCCGCGCCTTCACCAGCGCCTGCACCAGCTTCTTCGGCAGCGGCCGATCGACGGGGAAGCGCAAGGTCCCTCGGTTGCTCGAGTAGCTCTCGACGAGCTCGGGGAGCTTGTGCAGCACCGTGCCGCTGTGGGGGAAGTAGCTGCAGTGCGACTTCATCGCGCCGTAGCCCGCGACCGCGTGCCCGTCGACCTTGATGCACGGGAGGCCGTAGCTGATGCACTCCTCGCCCCTGGGGAGCAGCGCCTTCAACGTCGCGCGGAGCTTCTTCAGCGTGGCGCGCTGCGTGGGCGGCACCTTCGCCAGGTACGCCGTGACGTCCTTCGCGCTCATCGTTCCTCCTCAGGAGACGGGCCGCGGTGTCGTCATACCCCGGCCCCGAACCCGAAGCCCGCCCACACCGCACGACGAGCGCTCGGCCCTTCTCCGGCTCTAGCAGAGTGCGCCGACGATGATGAACCACTCGCTCGGGCTGCTCGTCGGCGCGGTCGTTTCCCGGGAGGACTTCGCCGGGGCACTCTTGCGCGACGCGCCGAAGCTCTTCGACTCGAACCGGCCCGCGCCGCGGCTGTCGTACGCCGTCCGGCCCCAGTCGCTCATGTCCGCCGCGCTGGTCGACCTCGCGGAGGAGGCGTTCGGGAGCTTCGAGGTCCTCGACGCCGTCGCCCAGGCTCTCTCCAAGGAGCGAGGCGCGCGGACCTGGGTCGTCTCCTGCTCGAGCGGGGACTCCCTGTGGGTGAAGGCCTTCGACGCGAAGGGGGAGCGGTGGTCGTGCACCAACACCGAGCTCGAGGAGCACCCGCGCGAGGCGAAGAAGCTGCTGGCCTCGCTGACGCAGCGCTTCGGCGCGGAGGCGGTGGAGGAGAAGAACATGAGCGGCGCGCTCCCGTACTGGCGCCTGTGGGCGGAGAGATCCACGCAGCCAGAGCGGGTGCTCGAGCTGTTCGGTAGCCCGCTGATCGACTTCGCGGAGGGCGAGTGGGAGCAGGAGGCGGAGCTCGAGGTGCCGGCCCCGACCGCGTCCCCGGCGCCCAAGCTGCCCGAGCCGGTCCAGGAGCTCGTCGAAGGAATGATGGGCGAGCTGGTGCGGGCCATCGAGGAGAGGGCGCTGCGGGCGATGGCGTCGGCGAGAGGACGCGCGAAGCCCGCCACCGAGGCTCCGCTCCACGAGGACTTCGAGCGTGAGGACCCGGAGGCCGTGAAGCGGCTCTACGCCGAGGGGCTCCGCACCGGCCAGCTCACCAGCGCCGACGTGCAAGCACACCTCTCGCCGCGCTTCAGGGCGTCCGACCTGGTGCTGCACCTCCTCGAGCTCTTCGAGGACGCGGGCATCACCCTGGTCCGGTCGTCACCGAAGAAGGGCGCGACCAAGAAACCCACCGCCAAGAGGAAGGCCGCGCCGAAGAAGGTCGCACGGCGGACCGGCGCCGCGAAGCGCTGACGCGTGGAGCCCGTGTCGCCGCCCCGGTGCTTCCGACCTACGGCGCCGCCGTCTTCTCGACGAAGGCCGCGGGGGTGGTCGTGCCGCTCTGGGTCACCGAGTAGAAGATCCACACGTACCCGTCGCTGCCCTTGTTCACGAGCGCCGCGGTAGCCGCCGAACCGGCGACGGCGGTGGCCCCGACGGCGGTGACGCGGTTGGTGCCCAGGCTCAGCGCCTGGCCGCGCAGCATGATGGAGCCGGCGGAGGGCGCTCCGTCTCGAGGAGAGGGCGCGGCGTCGGCGACGATGCGGCCGGTCGAGGACACGGTGAGGCTCGAGGCGGCGAGGTAGATGACGCCGCCGGCGAAGCTCGTGGTGGGGCCGGTGGCCAGCGCCGGTCCCGCGCCGCCGCCCACGCAGGTGAGGTTGCCGGCGACGCCGCTGCCCAGGGTGAGCAGCCCGCCGTCGGGCGAGCCGTAGACCACGCCCGGCGCGCCCAGGGTACGGCCGTTGCCGTTCGCGCCCGCCTGCCCCGGCTTCGAGTGCCCCGCGGACGGATTCATCGGCGTGTTGGCGTTGAAGGAGGTCGAGCCCGGGCCGATGCCACCGGAGCCTCCGCTGTTGGCGGCGAGGCTCTGGGTGCCGAAGCCGGAGATGGACTCGCCCTGCTCCGTCTGCACGCTGGTGCTGCACGTCCCGTCGACGCTGTAGTGACCCTCGCGGTACCCCTTGGACTTCACCGTGATGGTGCCGTCGATCTGGAGCGTGGCCGCGCGCAGGGCGAGCACGCCGCCGGTCTGCCCGTTCCACGGGTCGACGGTGAGGCTGCCGGCCGTCCCCACGGTGAGGTCGCCGTAGTGGGGCACGCGCACCAGCGCAACGCGCTGCTGCCCGGCGCCGGTGCCGAGGCCGGTGTCCGAACCCGCGCTGGCGCCGTAGCTCCGAGTCTTCGCCGCGCCGAAGGTGACCGTGGTGCCGGAGACCGCCGCCACCGGGAGGAGCTCGTAGGCGCCCACGTTGGCGACGGCGCCCGAGGCGCCTTGCTCGCTGAGGAGCAACACCTCGTCGCCGGCGGCGAGGCAGGCCCCCGGCGCGGTGGAGAGCGTGGCCGTGGTCGCGGTCAGCGCGGTGACGGCGTAGCTCGGCGCGTCGGCGCAGGCGCGGCCGGTGACGAGCGAGGTCTGGCTCAGGTTCACCACGGTGTTGACCACCGCGCTGGGCTGGCAACTCCCCTGGAGGCACGAGGCGCTGGCGCCGCAGGTGGTGCCGTCGACGGCCGGCCCGAGCGCCTGGCACACCGGCGCGCCGCTCGTGCAGGCGACGGCGCCGCGGACGCAGGGGTTGGTCCCCGGCTGGCAGCCCGCGTCGGCCTGGCAACCGATGCAGCCGCCGTCGCCGGTGCAGACCTGGTTCGTGCCGCAGGAGAGGCCGGGGTCCGCGAAGCCCGCTGGGAGGCAGGCCGGCGCGCCGGTGTCGCAGGCGAGGACGCCGGTGAGGCAGGGCGCGCCGGGGTTGGTGGCGCAGGAGGTGCCTGCCGCGCAGCCAATGCAAGCGCCGGCGCCGTTGCAGACCTGGTTCGAGCCGCAGGCCGCGCCGGCGTCGAGCGCCGCGCCGTCGACACAGGCGGTCAGGCCGCTGGCACAGGAGACGACGCCGGCCGCGCAGGGCATGCCGGGGTTCGATTTGCAGGCTGCT
>JBBIOE010000159.1:0-19631 GCA_037443525.1 Archangiaceae bacterium
ACAGGGTTCGACGCTCTTGTGAGCCCCACTCCAACGCGTATGAAGCGCCCATGACCGTGCGCATCGTGGAGTGTGTCCCCAATTTCTCCGAGGGCAAGGATCCGCAGAAGATCGCCCAGATCACCCAGGCCATCGAGAGCGCCGGCGGCGTCTCGGTGCTCAACGTCGAGGCCGGCGCCGACACCCACCGCACGGTGGTGACCTTCGTGGGGCCTCCCGAGGCGATCGTGGAGGCGGCCTTCCGGGGCATCGCCAAGGCGGCGCAGATCATCGACATGGCGGCGCACCACGGCGCGCACCCACGCATCGGCGCCACCGACGTGTGCCCCTTCGTGCCGGTGGAGGGCGTGACGATGGCGGAGTGCGTCCAGCTCGCGAAGCAGCTCGGCGAGCGGGTGGGCAAGGAGCTCGGCATCCCCGTCTATCTCTACGAGGAGGCGGCCTCGACGCCCTCCCGGAGGAACCTCGCCGACGTGCGCAAGGGTGAGTACGAGGGCCTCGCCAAGAAGCTCCTCGACCCGGCGTGGAAGCCCGACTTCGGCCCGGCGGTGATGAACGCGAAGAGCGGCGCCACGGTCATCGGGGCGCGCGAGTTCCTCATCGCCTGGAACCTGAACCTCGCCTCCACCGACAAGCAGCACGCGGCGGAGCTGGCCTACGAGCTGCGCGAGCGCGGGCGCGTGGCGCGCACCGGCAACACCAGGCCCTTCTACTACCGGGGCAAGGAGCTCAAGTACGCGGCCGGCGCCTTCCCTTGCGGCAGCTGCGGCGCGGTGGCGAAGAGCTACGCCGAGGCCAAGGCGCACTGCCAGTCGGCGCACGGCTACGACCTCGACGCGCTCTTGCTGATGGCGGGGCTCGATCTCTCGGCGCTCGAGGGCCAGAAGGTCTACCGCCCGGGCCTCTACAAGAACGTGAAGGCCATCGGCTGGTACGTCGACGACTACAAGCGGGCGCAGGTCTCCATCAACATGACCAACTACAAGGAGACCCCGCTGCACGTGGTCTACGACACCGCGCAGAAGCTGGCGGCCGAGCGGGGGCTGGTCATCACCGGCAGCGAGATCGTGGGGCTGGTGCCCTTCCAGGCGCTCTTGGAGACCGGCCGGCACTACTTGAAGAAGCAGGGCAAGAGCGCCGGCATGCCGCTCATGGACGTGGTGCGCACCGCGGTGATGGCGCTGGGCCTGTCCGACGTGGCGCCCTTCGAGATCGAGAAGAAGGTGCTGGGGCTGCCGAAGACGAACCCCAAGGCGCTGGTGTCGATGAAGGTGACGGACTTCACCGACGAGGTGTCGCGCGAGTCTCCGGCGCCGGGCGGCGGCTCCATCGCGGCCCTCTGCGGCTCCCTGGGCGCGGCGCTGGCCTCGATGGTCGCCTCGCTCACCCACGGCAAGGAGGGCACCGAAGCGAAGGACCAGGAGCTGGCCCGCATCGCGGAGAGCGCCCAGGGCGCGAAGGCCGGGCTCCTCTCCCTGGTCGACGAGGACACCAACGCCTTCACCGCCTTCATGGAGGCCCGCCGGCTGCCGCAGAGCACGCCGGAGGAGAAGGCGCTCAGGAAGCAGAAGATGCAGGACGGCCTCAAGGTCGCCATCGAGGTGCCGTGGCGGACGGCGGAGCTGTGCTTCGAGGCGATGACGCTGGCGAAGGACGCGGCGGCCATCGGCAACCCCAACTCGCTCACCGACGCGGCGGTCGGGTTGCAGGTGTCCTTCGCGGGCCTGCGCGGCGCCCTGTGGAACGTGGTCATCAACCTGAAGGACCTCACCGACGCGGCCTACGTGGCCGACCGGCAGGCGCGCTCCACGGCCTTGCTCGCGAAGGCCAGGGTGCTCTGCGACGAGGTGTCGAACGGCATCGACGTGAAGCTCGCGGAGATGATCAAGGCGAAGCAGGCCAAGGCTCCGGCCGCGTGACCGTCCGTTCAGCCTGAGCCCGACGAGGAGCCGGGCCATGGTGCGTGCATCGCATTTGCATTACATTCAGCCCGCATGAAGACCGCCACCCTCCCCCCTCTTCGCGTCGAGCCCGAGCTTCGCCAGCAAGCGCTGCGGGAGCTCCGAGGCGAAGAGACGCTCTCCTCCTTCGTCGAGGAGGCGGTGCGGGAGCACGTGGAGCGGCGCCGTCTCCAGCGCGAGTTCCTCGCCCGCGGGTTGGCGTCGGCGAAGAGGGCGAAGCGGACCGGCCTCACGTACGGCATCGATGACGTGATGCGTTCGCTGGAGCGGCTCAGCGCGCCCTCCTCGCCGTCTCGCCGTGCGTCGCGACCGCGCCGATGAAGTACCAGCTCCGCTTCACCCCGGAGGCCAAGGCGGATCTCGAGGAGCTGCACGCCTTCCTGGTCGAGCGGGAGCCACGGGCCGCGCGACGCGCCATCGAGACGCTGCGCCGCGCGTGGGAGCTGCTCGAGCGGTTTCCCTTCTCGTGTCGCAGGGCGGAAGGAAGCCCACCGCGCCCGACCCTGCGCGAGATGGTGATCTCCTTCGGCAAAGCCGGGTACGTTGCGCTCTTCACCATCGAGGAGGGCGTGGTGACCGTGGTCGCCGTCCGGCACCAGCGAGAAGATGACTTCCACTGAGCGACGTCGAGCCGACGTTCGATGGACGTGCCCCGCAGCGCTGGCCTGCGTGACGCTGGCGGCCTGTCCCTCACCCACCCGGCCGCCGCCCGCGGAGGCCACGCTTTGGGGCACGGGCTTCTCGGTGCACGTGGTGGCGAACCCCTTCTCGCTCGAGCTCGTGGGCGCGGACGGCCTGACGAAGCTCGCCACCGCCGCCGGCCCCCGCTTCACCCTCGACGCCCGCACCACCGAGGCGCAGCTGGTGCCCGGCTGGGACGGCACCCGGAACCACGAGCGGCCGTGGACGACCTTCACCGAGGGCACGCTCACCGCGGTGAGTGAGAGCTCGGCCACGGTGACCTTCCACGCCGGGGGCGCCACCGTCCTCGCCACGGTCTCGGTCGCCACCGCGCGCCCGCGCGTGACGCTCCGCACCACCATCGACGACGCTCGGCACTTCAACACCGCGGGCCTCGCCTTCGCGCTCGGGCCCGACTCGCACTTCTTCGGCATGGGGCAGCGCACCGCCAGCGTCGACCACGCGGGGCTGTCGCTCTACTCCTGGCCCGAGGAGGGCGGCCTGGGTGGCGGCGAGGACGCGGGGCGCGGCCCACAGAACCCGTACCCGAACGGCCCGTCGATGACCTACTTCCCGGTGCCGTTGTTCCACACCACCCACGGGGTCTCGGTGCTGGTCGACACCACGCGGCGCAGCGAGGTGCGCTTCGGCAGCGACGAGACGCTCCCCGGCACCCTGGGCGTGGTGGTGGAGGGGCAGGCCGTGCCGCTGGTGCTCTACGTGCGCGACCAGCCGCTCGAGGCGCTCGACGACTACACCGCCGACACCGGCCGCCCGCCCCTGCCCGCGCCGTGGGCGTATGGCCCCCGCCGCCGCATCAACCAGGGCGGGAAGGTGGACGGGGTCGACGAGTGGCAAGCGATGCGCGACCGCAAGCTCCCGCTCACCACCATCGACGACGCGATGCACTCCTTGCCCTCGTACTCGCAGAGGGGCGCCGAGGCGTCGTACCAGGCGTGGACCTCGCTGCTCCACGCGCACGGCTTCAAGGTGATGGACTACAACAACCCCTACGTCTCGGCGTCGGCGCCCAACAGCGCGAGCGACTACGCCTTCGGCGCGGCGCACGGGTACTTCGAAGAGGCGCCCGACGGCGGGCCGGCCACCACCTTCTTCCTCTCCGGCGGGGCGCAGGTCGTCTCGGCCATCGACCTGACGAACCCCGACGCGGTGGCGTGGTTCGAGGCGCTGCTCGGGCGCTCCTTCGACCTCGGCTACGACGGGTGGATGCACGACTTCGGCGAGTACGTGGCGCGCGGCTCGCGCTTTCACGACGGCCGCGGGGGCGACGAGGTCCACAACGAGTACCCGGTGCTCTCGGCGCGGGCGGGCTTCGAGGCGGTGCAGCAGGGGCGAGGCGGCGACGCGCACGTCTTCACCCGGAGCGGCTACACCGGCAGCCAGGCCTGGGTGCTGGAGACCTGGGGCGGCGACCCGGAAGCCAGCTTCGACGACACGGAGGGTCTGCCGGCGTTGCTCCGCGGCGGCCTCAACCTGGGCTTGGTGGGCGTGCCGTACTGGAGCTCGGACATGGGCGGATACAAGTGCATCACCAGCGCGCCGCACGACAAGGAGATGCTGGTGCGCTGGTACGAGATGAGCGCGCTCTCGCCGATGATGCACGACGAGGACGCCTGCGCGAACCCGCTCACCGGCCAGCAGTCGAAGGCGCGGCTATGGGACGACACGTTCACCCAGGACGTGTGGCGCACCCACGCGTCGCTCCACACGCGGCTGGCGCCCTATTTCCGCGCGCTGGCGGTGGAGGCGCACCGGACGGGCGCGCCCATCACCAGGCACCCGTTCCTGCTCTACCCGGCGTCGCCCGAGGCCTGGGCGGTGGAGGACAGCTTGTTCGTCGGGAAGGCGCTCTACGGCGCCCCGGTGGTGCGGCGTGGCCTCACCTCGAGGAAGGTCTGGCTGCCGCCGGGCCGCTTCGTGGAGTGGACCTCGCGCACGCTCTTCACGGGGCCCTCGATGGTGGAGGTGCCCGCGCCGCTCGAGCGCCTGCCGCTCTTCCTCGTCGAGGGAGAGCTGGTGCCGTTGCTCGACGCCGAAGTGCAGACGCTGGCGCCGGCGGAGGACCCGAGCGTGGTGACCGAGGCCTCGCGCGCCGGTGTGCTGGACGTGGTGATCGCGCTGGGGCCAGTGAAGGACGCTTCGCTCACCCTCGCCGACGGCACGACGCTGACCGTGCATCGCGGGCTCGTGTTCCCCAACGACGGCTACTTGCCCGCGGCGTCAGACGAGGCGGCCTACGCGAGCTGCGAGGCCTGCGCGCTGACCGACTCCAGCGGCGCGCTGCCACGCGTGCGCCTCGCCACCTCCGCGCGTGCGGCGGCCTTCCAGGACGTGGCGGTGCGCGCCGAGGGCGGCCCGCCCCGCCGAATTCGCTGGGAAGTGCTCGAGCTGCCTTAGGACCGTCACCGTTTCGCTTCGGCCGCCGGCGTGAAACGGTTCGGAGATGGTCCTTTCGTGATGGCGTCGAGCAGGCGATCGCGAAGCGCGGGGGCTCCTCGCGAGCTCAAGGACAAGCCCACGCGGAGAGCGAAGTGAGCGGGTTCCCGGTGTTGGCGTTGTCGTGCTGCCACTTCGGCCAAGGAGCAGTCGCGCTCAGGCCGTCGGAGTCCACGATGAAAGCGTAGAGACTGCCGTCGCCCGTCGAGGGAACGTAGAGAAGGCCGCCGCGGCCGCACGTCTTGGCGCCACTACCGTCGCGCACGACGTCGAGCGCGGGGTTGGTATCGACCTGAAGCCCCTGGATGCCCGTGGCCCCACTCGGAAGCACCCACCGCTGCGACGCGAGGCTCGGGTCGTAGGCCGTCACGTTTCCCTCGGAGTCGACGACGTAGAGGTCGCCGTTGGCGCCGACGACGGGAGCCACGGTCACGGGCTTCGCCGGAGGCACCGCCGCCACCACGCCACCGTCGAAACTCCCCGGGTCGCCCTCGGTGTACGAGGTGGAAAGAAGGCCAGGCGCCCGGTTCCCATAGACGAAGCGCGGCGCTGACGCGGAGCCAGACACGACGGGCGGTCCGGCTGGCGAGTTGGCCCCGGACTGAAGGGAGTCGGCGCGCTTGGTGAAGTCCCCCGAGGCGGCGAGGGCGTAGACCCCCCCGGTTGACGGCCCTCCTCCTCCAACAGTCGTGCCAAAGGCGACCAGCCCCTGGGTGAAGAGCGTCGTCGTGTTGGAGACCGCCAAGCCCCAGGAGCGGTTTGCCGAGACCGGCGTCCATGCGAAACGTTGAACGGCGGCTCCGCCAGTGTCCGCGACATAGGCCGCGGAAGCGGTCGCGACGACGGCGTACTTCGTGGTCGTGGAGGCGGCGACGGAGAGAATGCACGGCAGCGTCGCCCCGAAGCGGGCCCCGAAGAGGACTCCTGACTTCGTGACGCCGACCACTGCCTCGGGGCTCTGTCCCAGGTCCGTCAACGCGAGCGCTGAGTTCAGGAGGTACGTGGCATCAACACAAGTGCTCGCGGTCGGACTCCCTGACGCCGCGTCGACCTTCCGAATCTGTCCCACGCTGGCATCCTTCGTCGCGACATACACGCTGCCTCCGCTGACGAGGGGGGCGGTCGTCACGGCGCCGAGCGTGGACGCCGCGGTGAATCCAGGCAGAGGCGTTCCGGCCGGCATCAAGGCCGCGAGGCTGCCAGCCTGGGCGGTATCGGCCACGCCGAGATAGAGCCGCCCGTCCGACGCGAGCGCCGGGGCCTGCACTGCCAAGGGGGCCGTCGCCGCCCGGTACCGCCACTTCCACCGAGTCACCGAGAGCGTCTTCGTCACCGGGCCGCTCGAGGAGTTGCCGTGAGCGTCCGTCACCACTCCGACCGTCACCGGCACGCTGCCCCGGAAGCCCGCCAGCGGCGCTTTCGCCAAGTCGAGGTCGAAGCAACTGCACGTCGCCCCGGCAGGACACCCCGCGCTGCACACCCCGCGCGCCGTCACGGCCGCTCCCGGTACACCGGTGACATCGCCGAGCGTAACCGTCACCGGCTTCGTCACCTCCACCCTCACCTCCACCACTTCATCCTTCTTGTACGCCGCGGCGTAGGCCGAGTCCGGGTCGACTTCATTCGCGACGCCAAGCCCGCCGCCGCGCCTCGCCGGTGGCGCCGCCGCGCTCACCGTCACCACCGGCGCCATCGTGTCCGTGTTGAAGCCCGCGCTCGCCGTCAGCCCAGAGTCCGGCAGCCAGGCTCGCACCTGCCAGCTCGTCGTCGGTGTGGCGGCCGTCACCGCGAACGCGCTCGAGTATCCACCGTTGCCCTGGTGCACCAACGCAACCGCCGTGATCCCCCCGTCGCCAGCTACCTCAGCCGGCAGTTGCGCAGGGAACCCCGTCGCCCCGAAGCCCGCCTTCACCGCCAGCGCAGCCCGAATCGGTACCGCCTGATTCCTCCCGTACGTCCCGCCCGAAGGCTCCGTCATCGTCAACGACTCGAAGCGCAACACGCACACACCAGCGTCGCCGGGGTCCACTCGGCATTCCTCAACAGCCGAGCAAGTCACCATCGCGCATGGCGGGAGCCCCGCGTCCACCGGTCCGGCGTCCACCTCCCCGCCGTCGGCGCCCCCGACTCCTCCACCCGCCCCGCCGTCCTCCACCATCACGCAGACGTCGTCGATGCACACGCTGCCCGGCCGAAGGCAGTCGCTCGCCTCACGGCAGGTGCCCACGTTCGCCGGACACCCCGCCAACACCGCCGACACCACCACGAAGCCCAGAGCTCGCTTCATGATCAGTACACCCCCGAGAGAGAGAACACCGCTCCACCACCGACCGGCACCACGCCGACCTGGACCGGAGCCGCCGGCGCCGTCGCCAACATCATGGCCCCGACACCCGCAGCCACTGCTCCGACGCCCGTCACGACCGCCCCCGTCACGGTCAGAAGCCGCGACGTCTTGTAGGTCTCCAACTGCCCGGGCGGCAGGCTCCCTCGATCCGGCGTGAGCCCTCCCGCCTGCGCGACCCCCAGTCCCAGCACCAGACCGCCGACCGCCACCGCCGCCAGGCCGGCGCCCAAGACCAGCTTGCCCGACGCCCTCTTCCCGGCGCCCTCGTCGGTGACAACTGGAGGCGCCACGACCACGCCGACTCCGGGACCAACCGCGGCGCCCACCTTCGGCGCCACCTCGGGCGCCGGCTCCACCTTCGCGACCGGAGGCGCCACGACCGGCGCGTCCACCTTGAGCCGAAACGGCGACAACGCCTTGACCCCCAGCCCCAAGAACAGCTGGTTCAACGCGTCGCGCGCCACGTCCTTGAATGGGCTCGCACCCTTGACCACCTTCACCGTCGCCGCCTTGCCCATCGCCACCCCGTCGTCGCGCACCACCCGGCCAGAGGCGATGACCTGCCCCGCCGAGTCGAAGTCGAGCTGCACGTAGAGGCCGTAGAGCGTCCCGGCGAGCTTCGCCAGCTGCGCAAGGCACTCGTCCTCGCGGCCGCAGTCCTGTCGCTTCAAGCCTATGGGCAATCGACGGGCACGGCCGAATTACCCGTGTTCCGCGCATCGTGCTGGTACTTCGCCCACTGGGCAGTCGAGTCAAGGCCTGGGCTGTCGACGATGTACGCCACGAGCCAGCCAGCGTTGGTGGCGAAGTAGAGGACTCCCGTGCCAGACGAAGGGTGCTGGCGATTGCAGTCGAGCGTCGCAGATGCCTGCACCGCACCGGTGATGGAGGCATCCAGCGGGCGGGCCCAGCGCTGGGTCAGATTGGTTTGCGCGGCGGCGAGGACTGCGCCGTTGCTGCCGACAGCGTAGACGATTCCGCCTGCACCCAGCACCGGAGTCGTCGAGCCGGGCACCGTCGAACTCGGGAACGTCATCGTCACGGACGAAGCGGCCACCGCTGTCGGCGCACCGGATTGGTCAAACTTTCGCAGCGTGCCGAACTGCGAGGCGTCCTGAGTGACGGCGTACAAGTTCGCGCCTACGTCCACCGCCACGCCGGAGACGTGCTTCCCTACGTTGTAGCCGGTGACTACCCCACCATCAACCGGCGCGACAAACAGGCGCCCCACGCCGGCTCCTCCTCCTCCTGCGAGATGGGTGCCATTGGAAAAGTTTGCCATTCCATAAATCGGCCCTGCACCAATTCCTGACAGGGGCGTGAGGAGCGCCGAGGGGCTCGAGGTATTCCAGCGCTGAATCGAGCCATCGTCAGCTGGATAAGCAACCACCATACCGTCGACAATCACATTCCCAGGATAGGCCATGGTTGGCACTCCTAGATTCGAGAAGACGTCGCAGCCGCTTTGGGCGTCCAAAGTTCGAACCCGCGCATTCGGAGCAGCATCAATCACTGCCACACCTCTGACCGTCGTAAGTCCATCACCAAGCACGGCGAGGCTGCCAACATTGGCAGAATTCACGGGACCACATTCTGCTCCACCAAGCGCCCGAAGCGCGAACCCGCTCGTTCCAGACGATAGGTAGTACACCCACTCTTTCCCTCCGCCTCGACCAATCGCAGGGCTCGCCACAATCGGCGCGGTGAAGGTCGGCGCCGCGTTGGCCACGACACCATCGGGAGTGACAGCCATGAGGGCGCCGTTCGTGTTTCCATCGAGGGGCACGTAGAGAACACCTCCGTCGCCAATAGCTGGGCTGCCGCGAATCGCCTTCACCGCATCGACGCGCGTCGCCCACTTCCACCGCGTCACTTCGAAGGTCCCCGTCGCGGGTGTGGCGGCGTTGGCCAGAACGTCTTTCCCTGTCGCCGTCGCCGTCACCGTCCCGAGAAAGGCATCCATCGGTTGGCCGCCAAGGGAGACCGTGAAGCTCCTGCAGAACGTCCCGGCGTCGCACAACAGCGGCGAGCTCGCCGTCCACGGGGCCCCGTAGGTCCCCGCGTCAAACGACAAGCTCAATGTCACGCTCCCCGGATCGACATCACTCGCTGGGGAGGTGACTTGCACGGCAACAACCTCGTCCCGTCGAATTGCAGTTGGGCTCTGCGGATCCACCGGCATGAACGCAGTACTTCCCCCGTCGTAGTATGGCCGCGCCACGGTCACCGAGAGCGTCGGCGGGATCAAGTCGACTCCGAAGGCCCGCGAGTCACCGACACCAGAATCACCGGCCTGCAGCGAAACGCTCACGACATACGTCCCTGTGCTCAACGACGTTGCCGCCAGCGAGCTCGAGTACCTGCCGCCGCCGAGCGTCAGGCTCCCGCTTGGATTCGTCGGTCCCGACAAGGAGTAGCTCACGCTACTCGGCGGATTCGGCGCCGAGAACCCGCTCTTCACCACGAGCGTCGCCTCGATTGGCACCATCGCCGTCGCTCCAAAGAGCCCGCCGTCCGTTGGATTTGTCAGTTGAATCCCGGCATACGAGAACTCGCATTGCCCGGCGTCGGTAGACGTCACCCGGCACTCGAAGGCAGTGCCGCACGTGACTAGTAAACATGGGGCCAGCCCCGCATCTTCAGGGCCGGCATCCCCGCCGCCTCCCGTGCCTCCGCCGGTTGACCCTCCGCCCGTGCCGCCCCCAGTCCCGCCGTCTTCTGCGAGGACACAGACGCCGTCCAAGCAAATGCCACGAGGACTGCATTCACTCTGTGTCTGACAAGTCCTCACGTTCGACGCCGGGCAACCCGCCAGCACCAGGACGGCCAGTCCCACGCACGCTGCTTGCCGAATCATCAGAAATTCCCCCGCACCGAGAAGATTGCACCATCACCCGTGGGGCTCACCGCCACCTGCACCGCGGGGTCCGGAGTCGTCCACCACAACACTGCGCCCACACCCGCGGCGACGGCTCCAAGACCCGCGACCACCGTGCCGACCGTCGTCAGCGCCCGCGCTGATTTGTAGGCCTCGAGCTGATCGGGCGGAAGAAATCCATCGACCGGAGTCAGCCCACCGCCCAAGGAAGCGCCCAGACCCAACGCCACTCCGCCAACGACGACCGCGCCAAGCCCCGCTCCGAGCAGGAGCTTCCCTGTCGAGCGCCGTCCCTCACCAGTATCGACCACCACGGCCGCGGGCGGTGGCTTCACCGGAGCCACGGGCTCGGCCCTCACGGGGACTTCGACGGGCTTCACCGCCTCGACGGGCTTCGTGGGCTCGACCGTCGCGGTTCGCACTTCACGAAAGGGCGGAAGGCTCTTGACTCGGAGCGCGTCCAACAACTGAACCAACACCACCTGCGCCACGGCGAGGAACGAGTCGGCACCCTTTGGTAGCGTGATGGTCCGCAACTCGCCGATGAGCTGGCCGTCGTCGCGCACGATTCGCCCGGTGGCGACCACATTCTTCGCCAAGTCGTAGTCGACCGAAGCGAAGAGCCCGTAGAGCGTCTGAGCCTTCTGCGCGAGCTGCTGGAGGCACTCGTTCTCTCGGTCGCAGTCCTGGCGCTTCAGAGCCCTGAGCGCCGAGTCCATCGAGCCGGCGTTTGGCACCATGGCGCCCGCACCGCGCACTAGCCGGCGGAACTCGGCTTGGAGCTCTTCACGCTCCTTGTTGCTGAAGCCTGCGGGCGTCCGGCGAAGCTCCAAGGAAAATGGCGCGACCGTCGGCTGTGGCTCCTGGGCAACGGCCATACCGGCGCACACGAGAAGCAGCAATGGCAGGCGCTTCGACTGTCGATTCACGAAATCCCTCCCGAACGACGACTACTTCATCACTCTCGCTCGCAGCGCATCCATTAACTCGGTGACCTTGACGCAGTCATGGCTGGTCTGAGCCTGGGCAATAGCTGTCGAGAGAGTGCGCTCGAGGCCCTCCATCTCCACCGCGCCCACGGAATGGTTCTTGGCCGACATGGCAGAGAGCTCGTCGAGATCGCGGAGCCGATCCTTCGCCCACTGTGCATCGGCGACGCAGTCCTTATCAGAGATGGCGATGTGCCTTTTGGGCACCACCACTGCCGAAGCTCTCGGTGTCTTCGACGGTGTCGTCGCCGGCGGGGCCAAGTCAGGCAGTTCGTCGACAACCGCGGGCGATGGCGCAGGTGGCAGTCGAGGAGGAGGAGTCGGTCGCGGGCTCACCTCTGCGAGGGGCTTCGGCTTGGTCACCGTCGGCGGCGGACCGGGTGGGTCGTTCAACGCCACCGGCCCCGGCGCTCGCCCCACCCACCAGGCAGCCAGTGCCCCGACGAGAACGACCGCCGCGGCGGCCCAGCCACCTCGCCTGGGTTTCCGCTTCACCTCGGCGAGCGCCTGCAGGGTGCTGGGGCCCCGGTCGAGGCGCATCGTCGGCACGGCGGCCTGCGGAGGCGCCGGAGCCGCCGCCAGCTCCGACGGCAGCCGTCGAATTCCGGTCGCTCCCTCCGCCAGCCCCCGCTCGATCTTCCCCAGCGCTTTCGTCACCGCCAGCGCCGACGGCGGGCGTTGCGCCGGCGACTTCTGCAGGAGCTGGAAGACGAGCTCATCGAGCTCGGGAGGAATGCCGCCATGCACCGCGCCGACGTGCGGCACCTCACCCCGGGCTTGCAGCGTCACGGTCTCCTGCGGCGTCTGCCCCTGGAAGGGCACCCGGCCGGTCAGCATCTCGAAGAGGATGCAGCCCAGCGCGTACAAGTCCGTCGCGTGCGTGACGGGCTCGCCCTGCTGGCGCACCGTCTCCGGCGCCACGTACTCGGGCGTGCCCGCGGGCGTAGCGTCGTCGGCGTTGACGGCCGCGGCGATGCCGAAGTCGATGAGCTTCAGCCAGTCGATGTAGCGCCCGCGGTCCTTCGACAGGCGCAGCATGATGTTGGCCGGCTTCAGGTCCCGGTGGATGACCTTCGCCTCGTGCACGGCCTCGAGCGCCTCGGCGATCTTCGCGCCGATCCGCACCGCCTCGAACGCTCCGAGCGGGCCGGTCGCCTCGAGCAAGTCCGCCAGCGTCTGCCCGTCGATGTACTCCATCACCAGGTACTGGAAGCCCGGCTCCTCGCCGAAGGTGATGACTTGCACCATCGAGGGGTGCCGCAGTTGCACCAGCTGCGCCGCCTCGTGCCTCAGCGTCGCCCTGGCGTCCTCCTCGGCGACGTGAATCACCTTGATGATGACCTTGCGGCCCTCGAGCTTCACGCTGCTCGCCAGGTACACCGAGCCGAAGCCACCGGCCGCGAGACACCGCTCGACGCGGTACTCGCCGAGCAGCTGCCCCTCGGCGGGCCCGGCCACCTGCACCGACGACGCGTCACCCATGGCGCGCGCTCGTCTTGCGTGCGAAAAGCCCAGGAGGGGGCACCTCGCACATGGACACAGCACACCGAAATCCTCCTCCCATCTCGGAGGTCACGGACGCTGGAGAGAGCACCGAGCGGGTATACCAGCCGCGCTCCGACGGCTCCACAACACGAACGCCGCCGCCGCGCCCCGCCATCGAGCGGCTCGAGGTCTTCGACCCGGCGCGAAGTCCCGCCGTGAACGAGTGGTGCTCGCCGGACCGGCTGTCGACATCTGCGGTACCGGCCTCGGTGCAGCGCGGGCTCGCCCCCGAAGACGCCTACGTCGGCGGCGTGCTCGCGACGATGACGACCCACCGGCGCCCCGTCGCGCTCGCCCGCGGCGCGGTGCTGCAGTACCCCGGAGAGTCCGCCTGCTACCGAGTCCCCGTTCGCTCACCACGGATTCGGCTGGAGCGCTGCCCCGGCGCCGACCGGGACGACGTGCTTCGAGGGCTGAACGAGCAGCTCGCCGAGCAGGGCGCGGAGGTGAGTCCCCAGGCGTTGTTGGGCTCGATGCGCCCGCTGCAACTCGGGGTCTTGCGGTGCGTGTGGGCCCGCGGGTTTCTCGTGGAGGCTCGCCTCTCGCGGTGGGCTCCAGGGGGCCTTCCGCTCGCGCCGGTCGTCTGGCACCTGCTCGCGGCCGGACCTGCCGTGGCCCTCGAGGTCCTCCGGTTGAGCCCTCGCGACGCCGAGGACGCGCGGGCAGCGCTCGGGTGGGTCGCCGCCTTCGGGCCCCCCCGCCTCCGCCGCGTGGTGGTGCGGGGAGACCTCACGCGGTCTTCGCCACTCCCACCGGGGGTCGAGCTGATTGTCGAGCCACCGCCTCCGCTCGTCGCCAACGGGTCTGCGTGCCCGTATGTCGAGCCGGGAACGCAGGGGCTGTGGGCGAAGTGGCGGCAGATCGATGGGCTGCGGCTCAACGGCCGGCGCCCCGAGGACGCTGGCGCCTGGACAGAGCCCTTCCGCGCTCAACTCTGGGAGGGTGACCAGCTCGAACGCCCCGGCACCGAGTCCGAGCCGGCGTCCGCGAGCCAGCGCTGGACCATCGCGCGTTCGGACCTACCCTGAAAAGACCCGCGGCCTTGCGCGTCGGGGGAGCACGCAAGGCCGCGGGAGCGCGATGACTGAACTCTGCCTCAGGTGTCTCGCGGCCACGAATCCCCGGCAAGGGGACGAACGAGAACAGGTCGCACAGTTGCGCACTGACGGCGGCGATGTGGTCGACGTTCGCGGTGGTTCCACGAGCGGCAGCACGTCGTCGCGCCGGCATCGGCTGACGCACGCGGCGGGTCACGGTGAGCGCCGGCGCCCAGCGATGTGCGCCGGCGCGCGGCGCGGACGGCAGGTCGAGCGACCTGATTCCTTCCGCTGCGAAGCGTGTCGTGGCACCGTGGCCATCGCGTACGCCTACGACGGAACGCTGTACCTGGCGGTGACGCGCCGCTGCACGTTGCGCTGCGTCTTCTGCCCGAAGACCAACGGCCGGTGGACCGTCGCCGGCAACGACCTGAGCCGCGACGCGGAGCCGGACGTGGACGAGTTGCTCCGCGCCGCCAGCGACGCCGGCCTGGGTGGGTTTCGCGACGTGGCCTTCGTGGGACTGGGAGAGCCCACGATGCGGCTGGAGGTCATCATCGGAGCCGGTCGCCAGCTGCGCGCGGGCGGACACCGGGTCCGCCTCGTCACGGACGGGCTGGCGTCACTTCGCGCGGGCGCCGACGTGTCGTCGCGCCTCGCTGGTTGCTTCGACGAGGTCGACGTCTCGCTCAACGCACCGGACTCCGAGACCTACGCCCGCCTGTGCCCCAACAGGTTCGGCGCCAGCGCCTGGGACGCGGCCCGCGACTTCGTCCGGCTGGCGCGACGGCACGTCCCCGAGGTCGTGGCCACGGTGGTCGCGATGCGGGACCTCGACCTCGCCGCCTGCCGGCGCGTGGCGTCGGGGCTCGGCGTGCCGCTGCGCGTGCGACCCTACTTCACTCCTCTCACCGGCGAGCCCCACGGGACGCGCGGACCGGACGACTCCGCGGCGTGACTGGCTCGCCCGGACGAACCGGCGGGCTCTCCCACCGGACCCGAAGCACCTCGGCCCCGCGCCCTCGCCAACCCCGCGCCCCTCTGGCATGAGCCCGTCATGCGTTTCCTCGTCGCCCAGGATCTCCACCCCGGCCCGCTCGCCGACAAAGTCGAGAAGGTCGGCGCAGCCATCGAGCGCGACGACTTCCGCTCGCCCGACGTGAAGAAGCTGCACGTCGCCGACTACTACCGCGCGAAGCTCGACGCCTCCGCCCGCCTGCTCCTGCGCTTCGCCACCTTCCGGGGAGAGAAGGCCTGTCTCGCCCTCGAGGTCCTCCCCCAGCACGACTACTCCCGCTCGCGCTACCTCCGCGGCGCGCCCGTCGACGACGCGAGCCTGGTCGAGCCCATCGAGCCCCACGGCCTCGAGACCGCCCCGCTCCGCTACCTCCACCCCCAGCGCTCGCACTTCACCGTCCTCGACAAGCCGCTCTCCTTCGACGACACGCAGGAGCAGGCGCTCCACCGCCCGCTGCCCCTCGTCCTGGTGGGCTCGGCCGGCAGCGGGAAGACGGCGCTCATCGTCGAGCGGCTCAGGCGCCACCCGGGGCGCGTCGCCTACGTCACCGAGTCCGCCTGGCTCGCCGAGCTGGCGCGCAGCCTCTACGTCTCGCACGGCTTCGACCCCGGCGAGCGGGAGGCGGACTTCCTGAGCTACCGCCAGCTGCTCGAGAGCGTCGCGGTGCCCGAGGGCCGGCCGGTCACCTTCCGCGAGTTCGCGCGGTGGTTCGACCGCCACCGGGCCAAGGTGCCCTTCGCCGGCGCCCACCAGTGCTTCGAAGAGCTTCGCGGCGTCGTAACCGCCGAGCCCTTTGGCCCGCTTTCCCTCGACGCCTACGTCGCGCTCGGGGTGCGCCAGTCCATCTTCACCCAGGAGCAGCGCGTCGCGCTGCACGCCCTCTTCACCAGCTACCGCGCCTGGCTCGAGACCGAGCGCCTCTACGAGGGCAACCTCGTCGCCCAGGCGTGGCTCTCGAAGATGACGCCCCGCTACGACTTCGTCGCCATCGACGAGGTGCAGGACCTCACCAACGCCCAGCTCGCCCTGGTGCTGAGGGCGCTCCAGCCCGGCGGCGACTTCCTGCTCGCCGGCGATGCGAACCAGATCGTCCACCCCAACTTCTTCTCCTGGGCGAAGGTGAAGAGCCTCTTCTGGCGAGGCGAGGTGCTGGAGGGTGGCCGCGACGTGGTGCTGCTCTCCACGAGCTACCGCAACAGCCACGCCGTGACCGCCGCCGCCAACGCCCTCCTCAAGGTGAAGCACGCGCGATTCGGCAGCATCGACCGCGAATCGACCGGGCTCATGCAGACGTCCGACTGTCCCGAGGGCTCGGTCTCGGGCTTCAAGACGGGCAGTCCCGAGGTGCGCGAGCTCGACGAGAAGACGCGCCGCTCGACGCGGGCGGCGGTGGTGGTGCTCCGCGACGAGGACAAGGCCGGGGCCCGCCAGCACTTCCGGACCCCGCTCGTGTTCACCGTCCTGGAGGCGAAGGGGCTCGAGTACGAGACCGTCATTCTCTACCGCTTGGTGTCCGCGGAGCGGCGTGTCTTCGCCGAGCTTTGCGAGGGCGTCACCGGCGCGGACCTCGAGGTCGAGGCCCTCGACTACCGGCGCGCGAAGGACAAGGGCGACCGGTCGCTCGAGGCGTACAAGTTCTTCGTCAACGCGCTCTACGTCGCGCTGACCCGCGCGGTCGGCCACGTGCACCTGGTGGAAGACGACCCCGAGCACCCGCTGCTGAAGCTCCTGGGCGTGCCCTTTGGCGCCGGCACGACCGAGGTGCAGCAGGTGACCGCGACCGCCGAGGACTGGCAGCGCGAGGCGCGCCGGCTCGAGCAGCACGGGAAGCTCGAGCAAGCCGAGGCCATTCGCGCCGAGGTCCTGCGATTGACGCCGGTGCCGTGGACGGTGCTCGACCACAAGGCGCTGCGGGCGCTCGCCGAGAAGGCGCTGCCGCCCGACTCCCCTTCCGCGAAGGCGCGGCAGCAGCTCACCGAGTACGCCATCGTCAACGGGGAGGACCTGTTGCGTGAGCGGCTCGCCGCCCTGAAGGTGCCGCTGGCGGCGGCGCCCGTCGAGCAGCGGCGCGCCGCCATCGGGCGGTACGCCGACGCCTACCTGCCCGGCAAGAAGCTCAAGCCCGTGCTCGAGGAGACCGAGAAGTACGGCGTCGACTTCCGCTCCCCGCACAACCTCACGCCGCTGATGCTGGCGGCGACCCAGGCCAACCGGGCGCTGGTGGAGGCGCTGCTCGAGCGGGGGGCGGACCCGGAGGCGCGCGACAACCTCGGGCGCGCGGCGTTGAACCATCTGCTCCTTCGGGCGTACGGCGACCCCTCCCTCGCGAAGGGCGGCGATCTGGGAGCCCTGTACGACGTGCTCGCGCCGCCGTCCTTCGACCTGGAGGTCGACGGCCACCTGGTGCAGGTGGGGCGGGAGCAGGGCGAGTACTTCTACTTCCAGGCGTTCATCTCCGTCGTGCCCCGCCTGTTCAATTCCCGCTGGGGCCGCTTCGAAGGCGTGACCGCCGAGCTTCTGCAGGCCCTTCCGCTCCGCCACTTCCCCGACGTCGTGGTGCAGGAGCACCGGCGGCGCCGCGAGTACCTCAACCACCTCTTGGCGCGCAACGAGCCCGGCAGCGCCTACACGCCGAACCGGAAGCTCTGGGTCCGCGAGCGGCGCGGCCACTACTGGCCGAACCCGGCGGTGAAGTGGAAGGTGGGCGCCGCGAGCGGTGACGAGCGCTGGGTGCCGCTGCCCGAGCTGCTCCACCTCGCGTGGCACGAGAGCCACCTCGAGCCGCCGCCGGCGATGCGAGCGCGGTGAGCCCAGGAGGGTGGGTGGCCACTGGCTCCCCGTCGGCGGCGACCCCGAAGAGACCGCCCGCACCTTCGGTGAGCTCACTCGAGCCGCTCAGCGGCGAGCCGCACGGGACGCGCGGACCGGGCGAGTCCGCGCCGTGACGGGCTCGCCCAGGCGAACGGGCAAGCCTTTGCCCCCCGAATCACCTCGGCGCCGCACCCTCGCCAGGCGCTCGACCACGCGGCGCTGCGGCGTGCCTCCATCACACGACAGGCGGCGGTCTGCGCGTGTAACGTCATCCCGCGAGCGACCCTGGAGACGGCAGCGCGGTGGGGTGGACATGGGTGACTTCAGGCAGGTCCAGGAGTGCATCGAGATGGTGCCGGACGCCATGGTGCTCGTCGACCAGGGCGGCGTCATTCGGCTCGTGAACGACGCGGCCGTGGAGATGTTCGGGCATGCGCGGGATCAGTTCGTCGGCCGGACGCTGGATCTGTTGATGCCCCCGGCGACCGTCGAGCGTCACGCCGAGCACGTCCGGGCCTTCATCGCCTCGCCGCGCCGGCGCATGATGGGGAAGTTCCGCCCCCTGACCGCCCGGCGGCGCGACGGAGTCGAGCTCCCGGTGGAGATTGCGCTCAACCAGGTCACCGTCGGCACCGAGGAGCTGGCGGCGGCCACGATTCGCGACGTCACCTCGCAGCGCGCCTCCGAGCGCAGTGCCGTCGAGCGAGAGACACAGCTGCGCTCCATCATCGAGATGGCCCGCGTCGGGACGTGGGCGCTCGACCTCGAGGCGGGCTCGGCCGAGCTCTCGGAGTCGTTCCTGGCGCTGCTCGGGCTGCGCTCGGGCGTCTCGAGCGACGAGCTCCTCGCGCGAGTCCACCCCGACGACGTCGCGGTCTGGCGGGAGACCAAGCTGAACGCCGAGCGCGCCGGAGGCCCGGTTCGCGCGCAGCTCCGGCTCCTTCACTCCGACGGGTCCTGGCGAACGATGGACACGCGCTGCTCCATACGACGGGCGCCCGGTGAGGCGGCGAAGCTCGTCGGGCTCTCCATCGACATCACGGAGAGGTTGCGCGTGGAGGCGCTCGAACGAGACGCTCGAGACCGGCTCGTGACCGCCGAGCGCATGGCGACGGTGGGGCTGCTGGCCGCGGGCCTGGCTCACGAAATCAACAACCCGCTCACCGCCGTGCTGAGCAACCTGTTCGTGGCGATGGACGAATTGGCCAGGCATCAGGGCGGCGACGCGACTGGGCAGCGCCTGGACTGCGCTGGGCTTCTCGAGGCGCTGGGCGACGCGCGCGAATCGGCGGTCCGGGTCCGCGACATCGTGCGTGACCTGAAGATCTTCTCCCGCCATGACGAAGTCGGGAACACGGCCATCGACGTGCGCCGGGTCGTCGAGTCGTCGCTCCGAATGGCGAGGAACGAGATCCGTCACCGGGCCCAGCTCGTGACGAGGTTCGACGAAGTTCCTCCGGTCGACGCGACCGAGGCAAGGCTTGGCCAGGTCGTCTTGAACCTGCTGCTCAACGCCGCCCAGGCCATTCCACCCGGCAATGCCAACGCGAACGAGATTCAGGTCTCGGTGGGGCCGCGCGCACCGGAGCGGGTGGTCATCGAGGTCCGCGACAGCGGCCCGGGAATCCCCAAGGAGCACTTCGGCCGCCTCTTCACGCCGTTCTTCACCACCAAGCCGAAGGGCGAGGGCACCGGCCTGGGGCTCTCGATCTGCCACCGTATCGTCACGGACCTTCACGGCCAGATGGAGGCCGAGAACGCCCCCGACCGTGGCGCCGTGTTTCGGATCGTCCTTCCTGCCGCCGCCGGCGCCGTCGCGCAGGACGCGATGCCGTTCAGCCGGGCCACGCCGCGGCCGGTGCGCCGCGGCCGGGTGCTCGTCGTCAAAGTGGCCGGATTATGGTTTC
>JBBIOE010000160.1:0-19407 GCA_037443525.1 Archangiaceae bacterium
CCATCGAGGGCGCCGGCCTGTCCCGCGCCACCCGCCGCCGCCGCCGCGCCAGCCGTGCCCGCCTGCCCGTTGGAGCCGTCGCTGCCGTCGCCGGCGCTGAGGTGCGCGCGGCGGAGCACTACGCTCGGGCCCGAGTTCACGATGACCGCGGCGATGGATGACTGGCCGACGCCGCCTGCGTTGGGGCTCTGGAAGTCGATGTAGTCGACGAGCACGTCGCCGCCATCGACGATGTGCAGCGTTCCGGAGACCACGGGCGCTCCGGCGTCGCGGGCCCAGCCGCCGGCCGCGTTGTAGCCGCCGAAGACGTTGCCCGCCTGGAGCGACAGCGTCCCGGTGTACGTGCCGAACGACACCAGCACCTGCGCCTTGCCGCTGGCGAGGCCCCTGGTGATGGTCTTGAAGGGAGAGATGATGGTGCCGGCGTTGCTGTCCAAGCCGTTCACCGTGTCGACGAAGGCCGCGTTGGCTTCTTCGCCGTCGATGCCGTCGCAGTTGGTGTCGAGGCCGAGATCGTCGGGGAAGTCGACGGTCGAGGGGCAGCCGGCGTCGAAGGGCCCGGCATCAGGCGGTCCCGCGTCAGGTGGGCCGGCGTCTGGCGGGCCGGCGTCTGGCGGGCCGGCGTCCGGGGGACCAGCGTCGGGAGGCCCAGCGTCCGGAGGTCCAGCGTCCGGAGGTCCAGCATCGGGCGGTCCGGCGTCCGGGAGGCCGGCGTCGAAGGGGCCCGCGTCGGGCTCGCCCGCATCGGTCGGGCCGGCGTCGGGGAGCCCCGCGTCGGGTTCGCCCGCGTCGCCCACGCCGCCATCGGGAAGTCCCGCGTCGACGGCGCCGGCGTCGAGCGCTCCGGCGTCCAGGCCGCCGTCCGCCGCCGGCCGGCAGATCAGATCGGCGCCGCACACGTAGCCCGGCTGCGCGCAGGTGTTGCCCTCCTCGCAGAGGTAGAGCACGTCGGGGAGCTGGGCGCAGGTGCACCCGGTCAGCGAGCTGAGCGTCATCACCGCCAGGAAGCGCTTCATCAGTTGGAGCTCCACAGGAACGCGCCGAGCCCGCCGAGGACCACCGCGCCCACGCCCGCGCCGGCGGCGATGCTCAAGTCGCGGTTCGCCTCACTCTGCTTGGCCACCGCTTCGTTGTAGGTGAATTCGGAGACGCCGGTGTTGCTCGCCTCGAGTTGGCCCTTCGCCGAAGTGCCGAAGACGGTGAAGGCCACCGCCGTCCCCGCCGCGACGACGCCGGCCAGAGTGAGCGCCACCGCGCCCGCCTTCGACTTCGCGGGCGGCGGCGAGACCAGGCCGGGCACGATCGGCTCGCTCGGGAGCGGTGGCGTGATGGCCACGGCCACCGGCGCGTCTGCGGCCTTGGGTGGCGCGGGCGGCGTGGGCTCGACCTTCGGCTCCACGCGCGCGGCCTCCTGGCCGTTCCCGTTCCCGTTCGCGGGCGGCGGCGTTGCCTGCGCGGTGGTGGCCGGCGGCTCCGGGGGCACCGGCGGTCCCTCGACCTTCTTCAAGCCGGTGAGCGCGGCGCCGAGCTTCTTCAGAAATGGCCCGGCGCCCTTGCTCCACTTGGCGGCGCTTCCCTTGCGCGACTCGTGGAACGCGTTCCGCGCCGAGCCCAGCTCGATGACCTCGAACTTCGCGTCGACCACGTTCTTGGCCTGGGTCGCGTGCACCATCAGCACCCCGACCACGCCGGCGCGGCTCGCGGCCTCGAGCACGCAGCTCTCTTTCTTCTTCGCGTCTTTCTCGGCCAGACACGCCACCGCCGGCGCGCGCCCTCCCGCGGTCTTGTAGCTCACGCTCTTCGGGAGCTGCTCGACCAGCGAGTCCATCAGCGTCCGCGCGGTGTCATCCTCGGGGACGATCAGCACGCCGTGGGCGAACACGGACCCAGGCAGAAGAAGCATGACGAGCCACAGGCGCATGGGCGGGGATCTCCCTCGAGGGGCGCATTGAACACGAAGTGCGCCGCGCCGCGTAGGAAGTTGATCTGCGACAGACGGTGGAAAGGTGGGCAGTCGTGCCACTCGCTCACGGGCCGCTGGTCGGGCTCGATGAATCGGCGGCGGTGTCGGCCGGCGCGGTCTTCTTGGGCTCGGGGGGAGCGCCGAAGAAGAAGAGCAGCGCGATGCCGGCGAGGATGGCGAGGTCGGCGACGTTGAAGATGCCGGTGCGCACCGGGCCGATGCCCAGGTTCATGAAGTCCACCACCAGGCCGCCGAAGCGCGCCCGGTCGACCCAGTTCGAGAAGCCGCCGGAGACGATGAGGGCGTAGGCCGAGATCTGCGGAGCGTGGAGCAGCGGGCTCCTCAGCGCGTGCACCATCAGGCCCGCGAGCAACAGGCCCACGCCCACCGTGAGCACCCAGAAGCGCAAGAGCGGCGGCAGCTGCGAGCCGAGGGAGAGGAAGGCGCCGTCGTTGGTGGCGTAGGCGAGGCGGAAGGTGTCTCCCAGGTAGGTGCGCATCGGCACGCCCTTGAGCTCGGCGGTGGCGATGACCTTGGTGACCTGATCGACGAGCACCGAGAGGCCGGCGACGGAGAAGAAGACGACGAAGCGGCGCAGGGTGCTCACGGGGTGACGGCTCTGCCAACTTTCACGGCGCGATTCAACCCTCTCCCTCGGACTTGGGCGGCTGGGGAGCGGCGGCGGGCTTGGCGCGGGCCTTGCGCTTCTTCTTGCCCTTGGGCTTGGGCGGCGCGGTCTGCTTGGGCTCGGCGCTCCTTCGAGCCTCCGGCTCCTCGCTCCTCTCGTGGCCCCGCTTGCGGAAGACCTCGAAGCGCTCGGCGGAGAAGATGCCCGCCCCTTCCTCCTTGGCCGCCTGGTAGACGCGCTTGAGCTGCTCGCGGGGCACGCCGGGCACGCGGAAGTACTCCATCGCCACGCGGCCCATGGCCCAGTTGGCGGCGAAGGCCGCCGGCACGGTGAGCAGCGCGCCCACCACCGGCAGGAGCGCCTTGATGCCCTGCCGCGCCAGAAGGCCCACGCCGGCGGTGGCGCCGAGCTCGAGGATCAGCGCCTTGGCGTCGGCCTGGGTGACCTTCCGGCCGTAGACGTGGCCGACGGTCATCACCATGGCGCTCTGCACCGGCAGCATCAGCACCGCGTCGGAGAAGGGGATGGGCGAGACCGCGACCACCGCGCACGAGTAGGAGGCCAGGTTCACCACGTCGCGGGCGGCCCGCTCGCGATCCTCGGACTTGGCCTTGGTGAAGTCCTTCTTTCGAATGTCTTCGAGCGTATCGAGCCAGCTCATGCCGGCACTCTACGCCGATCGCGCGGGCGCGGTTCCACTTCCGTTCAGCGGTGCACGGTGACGACGCGGCCGAAGTGGTGGTTCTCGCGCAGGGAGAGGGAGCCCTCCTTGACCTGGCGCGCGGTGGCGGGGCCGATGAGGAAGCCTTTGGGGTCGCCCTTGCGGAAGGTGCGGCGAAGCCACTCCTCGATCTCCAGGCAGCGCACGCGGAAGCGATCGGGCGCGGGGTCGCGGCGGCCGGTCTGCGGCGTCACCTCGAGCTCGGCCCAGATCTGCCCGGAGACCAGCTCTCCTGCTTCGTTGAGGCGGCTCCGCTCCCAGTAGATGACCGGGGAGCGCACCTCGTCGATGCGCCAGCTGCCCTTGTCGGGGCCGCGCTTCACCTTGTCGACGATGGCGGCGCCGATGTCGCTGGCGACGAAGTACACGTCCTCCTCGGGGAAGCGGGAGAGCTCCTTGGCCGAGGCGCGGAAGGGCACCCAGTCGGGCGGCACCCGACGCGGGTAGACCTCCAAGACGAAGCGCTCGAGGAAGCGCGCGAAGGCCGCCTCGTCCTCGGCGTTCATGAAGGTCCGCAGCTGGTTCGCCATGAGGGCCCCAAACCACGCGCGCCCGCGCACCTCAAGCACCGCGAAGTGCTAGACGGGCGGGATGCACGAGGGCTTGCGAACGAGGATGCAGGAGCTCCGCGACCTGTTGGGCGTCATCGGGCTCGCGACGTGGGACCAGGAGACGTACCTGCCGAAGAAGGGCGAGGCGGCGCGGGCCGATCAGCTCGCCACCCTGCAGGGGCTCTACCACGAGCGCCTGGTCGACCCGCGGCTGGGCGAGTGGCTTTTGGGGGCGAAGGCCGCGACCAGCGACGAGCACGCCATGGTGCGGGTGCTCAAGCGCGAGCGCGATCGGGCGGTGAAGATTCCGGGCGAGCTGGTGAAGGCCCTGGCCGAGGCCCAGTCGCACGCCCTCACCGGCTGGCGCGAGGCGCGGGCGAAGAAGGCCTACGCGCACTTCCGGCCCTTCCTCGAGCGGCTGGTGAGGCTCCGCCGCGAGCAGGCCGACGCCTGGGGGCACGAGGGCGAGCGCTACGACGCCCTGCTCGAGGCCTATGAGCCGGGCATGAAGGTGGCGCGGCTGTCGCCGGTGCTGGCGTCGCTGGTGAAGAAGCTGGCGCCCCTGGTGGCGGCCATCGAGGGCAGGACCCGGCCGCGCGACGTCTTCCTCGGCAAGACCTTCGACGTGGAGAAGCAGTGGACGTTCTCCTTCGAGCTGTTGAAGGCGATGGGCTTCGATCTCGAGGCGGGCCGGCAGGACCGCTCGGTGCACCCGTTCACCGGCGGCGCCGGGCCGACCGACGTGCGGCTCACCACGCGCCTCAACGCCGAGCAGCCCCTGTCCGCGCTCTTCGGCACCATCCACGAGGGCGGGCACGGCCTCTACGAGCAGGGCTTCGCGCACGAGCACTTCCGCACCACGCTGGCGCAGGCGCCGTCGATGGGCCTGCACGAGTCGCAGTCGCGGCTGTGGGAGAACCTGGTCGGTCGCGGCCGGCCCTTCTGGACGCACTTCTTCCCCAAGCTGGCCGCGGCGTTCCCCGAGCAGCTCTCCAAGGTGCCGCTCGACGACTTCCTGCGCACGGTGAACCGGGTGGAGCGCAGCTTCGTCCGCGTGGAGGCCGACGAGGTCACCTACAACCTGCACATCGCGCTGCGGTACGAGCTCGAGGTGGCGCTGGTGCGCGGCTCGCTCGAGCCGAAGGACCTCGAGGGCGCGTGGAACGAGAAGACCCGTGCGCTGCTCGGGCTCGAGGTCACCAACCCGGTCGAGGGCGTCCTGCAGGACATCCACTGGGCCTACGGGGAGTTCGGCTACTTCCCCACCTATGCCTTGGGCAACCTCTACGCCGCGGCGCTGTTCAAGACGGCGAAGAAGCAGGTGCCGGAGCTGGAGCGCCACCTCGCGAAGGGCGAGCTGATGCCGCTGCGCGACTGGCTGCGCTCGAAGGTGCACTCCCAGGGCTACCGGGTGGACGCGGAAGATCTGATCCGCCACGTGACCGGAGACGGGCTGACCGAAGGGCCGTTCTTCGAGGAGCTCAACGCGCGGTACGGGGCGCTGTACGGCCTCTGAGATGCCGTCTAGAAACTTGCCTGAATTGCGGCAGTTATTAGATGATTGAGGCCGTGGGTCGTCCAAAAAAGGTCGAGACCGTCCAAAAAGCCGTCCAACAACTCCTCGCAGAAGGGAAGGCGGTCACGAGCGGCTCGGTGGCCGAGGCCGGCGGGGTCTCCCGGCAGACGGCGTTCAAGTACCTCACGGCGATGGTTCAGCGAGAGGAGCTGCGCCTCGAGGGGGCCGGTGCGGGGAGCCGCTACGTCGCCCTGGCTCCGGTGCGGGAGGCCTTCGAGTTCCCCACCGCGGGCCTCGAGGAGCACGTGGCGGTGGAGCAGATCCGGGCTCGCTCCGCGCTCGCCAGGCGGCTCGGGCCCAACGCGTCGAAGATCCTCGACTACGCCCTGTCGGAGCTGATCAACAACGCCATCGATCACTCCGGAGCGCCGCTGGTCAGAGTGGCCCTGTCGGGACCGGCGGCCGACGCACCCGCGGCGCGGCTCACCGTCGAGGTCATCGACGAGGGCGAGGGCGCCTTCGAGCACCTCCGCCGTTTCCGGCGCCTCGCTTCGGCGCTCGAGGCCGTTCAGGACCTCTCCAAGGGCAAGGTCACCTCGGACCCGACGCGTCACACCGGCCAGGGGCTGTTCTTCAGCGCCCGCGCGGTCGACCGGTTGAGCGTGGAGAGCGGCGAGCTGCGGTGGACCATCGACGCGGACCTCGACGACACGGCGCTGGGGCAGATCGCGCCTCGCCGCGGGACGCGCGTGGTCTTCGAGCTTGCGATGCAGACTCCGCGCGTGCTCAAGGACGTCTTCGACGCGTACAGCGACGACGACTTCGGTTTCGCGAAGACCAAGACCTGGGTGCGGCTGTTCGAGACGGGGTTGCACTTCATCTCCCGCTCCGAAGCGAAGCGCCTCTGCGCGGGGCTGGAGCGGTTCGAGGAGGCCGTGCTCGACTTCAAGGGCGTCACCGAGGTGGGGCAGGGGTTCTGCGACGAGGTCTTTCGTGTCTGGGCGACCGCCCATCCGGGGACGCGCCTCTTTCCCGAACGCATGGTGCCGGCGGTCGCGCACCTGGTCGAGCGGGCGAAGCGCTGACCAGGCGCCGCGGGGCCGCGGGCATGCTAGGTCGGCCCCCATGAGCCGAGCCGCCGTCACCGATCTCTACCGCATCGACGACCTGCTCACCGACGAGGAGCTCGCGATTCGCGACACCGTCGCGCGCTTCATCGACGCCGAGTACCTGCCGCGGGTCGGGAAGCACTTCCGGAACCACACCTTCCCCAACGACCTCATCCCCAAGCTGGCGGAGCTGGGCGTCTTCGGTGGCACGCTCGAGGGCTACGGCTGCCCGGGGCTCTCCAACGTGGCCTACGGCCTCATCCTGCAGGAGCTCGAGCGGGGCGACTCCGGGCTGCGCAGCTTCGCGTCGGTGCAGTCGTCGCTCTGCATGTACCCGATCCACGCCTACGGCACCGAGGCGCAGAAGCAGAAGTGGCTGCCCAAGATGGCGGCGGGACAGGCGGTGGGCTGCTTCGGCCTCACCGAGCCGGACTTCGGCTCCGACCCGGGCGGCATGCGCACCCGCGCGCGGAAGTCGAAGGACGGCACGCACTACGTCCTCGACGGCTCGAAGCTGTGGATCACCAACGGCACCATCGCCGACGTGGCCATCGTCTGGGCCAAGGTCGACGACGGCGGGGCCGAGTCGATTCGCGGCTTCTTGGTCGAGAAGGGCATGCCGGGCTTCGTGGCCAAGGAGATCGAGGGGAAGTTCTCCTTGCGCGCCTCGTACACCGCGGAGCTCTCCTTCGCCGACGTGCGCGTGCCGGCGGAGAACCTGCTGCCCGGGGTGCAGGGCTTGAAGGGCCCGCTGTCCTGCCTCAACAAGGCGCGGCTGGGCATCGCCTTCGGCGTCATGGGCGCGGCGGTGGCCTGCTTCGAGGGCGCCCGCGAGTACGCGCTCTCCCGGGTGCAGTTTGGAAAGCCCATCGCCAGCTTCCAGCTCACCCAGGAGAAGCTCGCCGACATGCTGCAGGAGATCGTGAAGGGGCAGCTGCTCGCCCTGCGCCTCGCCCGCCTCGCCGACGAGGGGAAGCCGGAGCCGGCGCAGGTGAGCTTGTGCAAGCGGAACAACGTGAAGGCGGCGCTCGACATCGCGCGCTCGGCCCGCAGCATCTACGGCGCGAACGGCGTCACCGACGAGTACCCGCCGGTGCGGCACATGCTGAACCTGGAGAGCGTCTTCACCTACGAAGGCACCCACGAGGTGCACACGCTCATCCTGGGCAAGGCCATCACCGGCATCGACGCCTTCGGAGCGTGACGTGGGCTACGAGCGGCGCCTTCCGGTTCGCTTCCCCGACGTCGACTTCGCGCGCGTCGTCTACTACCCGCGCTTCTTCGACTACTGCCACCAGGTGATGGAGGACTTCTTCGGCGACGAATTGAAGGTGCCCTACGCCGAGATGCTGGGGCGGCGGAAGGTCGGCTTCCCCTCGGTGCACGCGGAGGCCGACTTTCAGGCGCCGCTGCGCTTCGGCGACACCGCGCGCATCGTGCTGGAGTCGACCCGGGTGGGGCAGGGGAGCGCTTCCTTGCGCTTCACGATCTTCCGCGGGGACACCAGCGAGCAGGTGGCGGTGGTGAAGGTCGTCGTCGCGTCCATCCACATGGACACCTTCACCGCCGTGCCGATGCCGGAGGACGTGAAGGCGGCGCTCGCGCGGCACCGGGCTGCCGACGCCTGAGCGCCGGCGAAGCTACCGCCTCCCTTCGCAACGAACGCCGATCCGCGTCGCGCCTTCGAAGGCTGCTCCTTGGTTCGAGCGCTACTCCGGCACGCCGCCGAACACCGACTTCCTCAGCGGGCCAAGCTGGTTGGCCCGCGCCGCCTGCTCCATGATCGCCCGCTCGCCCGCGAGCACGACCTGCAGCGTGTCGGCCTCGAGCACCGCCTTTGCCACTCTCCGCACCTCATCGGCGGTCACCGCCTGCAGCTCGGCCACGTGCGCCGCCACCGACGTGGGAGCCTTCGCCGACAGGTTGCTCGTCCACAGCGACGTCGTCTGCTGCACGTCGTCCAGCGTCGACTCGTAGCTCGTGACGAGCCCCGCCTTCGCGATGGCCACCTCGTCGTCGGTCGGCGGGTTCCCGGCCGTGTCGCACATCGTCTTGAGGAACAGCGCGAGCGCATCGCTGGTGGCCGCCGGGCTGACGCGCGTGCACGCCAGGAGCGCCCGTCCCCACCGCCGCTGCACGATGCGCCCCGATACGCCGTAGGTCATGCCCTTCTCCTCGCGCAGCGCCGGACTCAGGCGGCCGCTGGTCAGCACCGAGGCGAGCACCTCCAGCGTGGCCGTGGTGGCGGAGGTGTCCGAGAGCGCGCGGGTGACGCAGATGCGGCTCAGCTTGGCCGGCGTCCGGGGGAGGAAGGTCACGGTCTTGCGCGGCTTCACCGGGGGCGGTGACAGCTTGGGCGCCGCGGGCCCGCGCTTGCTGTCCCAGGCCTGGAACTCGGAGCGCGCCTGCGCGACCACGGCACCCGGCGCGACGTCGCCCACCACCAAGAGCGTCGAGCCGCGGGAGTTGAACAACGCCGCCTGGCGGTCCTCCACCTTCTTCGAGCCCAGCCGGATCAGGTCCTCGGTGGTGCCGAAGTAGGGCCGGCCGTAGGGGTGCCCCTCGCCGAACGCGAGCCGCTCCAGGCTTCGCTCCAGCAGCGCGTCGTGGCTCGCGCCCATGGCGGCGATGCCGTCGCCGCGCTCGGCGGCGTTCAACAGCTCGATCGGCTCGTGCTCGGAGACGCGAACCACGGCTCCGAAGAGAATCTGCAGGTACTCGCGCAGGTCCGCGGTGACGCCGTCGACGCCGATCCACGCCGAGTCCTCGCCCACGTCGTACGAGAAGTGGGCGCCGAGATCGGCGGCCTGGTTGCTCGCCGACAGGTCATAGACGCTCTGCGCCACCATCTCCGAGAGCGGGGACTCGAAGCCCAGGTCGAGCATCGACACTGAGAGGAAGGTGGCGCCGACGCTCGCGTCCGAGTCGGCCGTGGTTCCGCTCGGGAACAAGAGCCGCGCGCTGACCAGCGGCCGGCGGTGGTTCTCGACCACCACCACGGTGAGCCCGTTCGGCAGCACCGTGGTCGACACCTTGGGCTCGGACCTGGGCAGGCGCGGCAGCGGCGGCGGCGGCTCGATGCGGGTCCAGGCGTGCGAGGTGCGGAAGACGGAGTACGAGGCCGGCGGGGGTGGCGCCGGGGGCACCTTGGCGGTGGTGGCGCAGCCCGCCAGAACGAGCAGCAGCGCTTGGGCGACGGGGGGCGCGGCGGGTCGTCTCATCGGCGTTTCGGGGGCACCAGGGGGTGCTTGGGCTTCGCGTGGACGGTGATGCGCGGCCCCTGCAGCGCCGCGCCGAGCATGTCGCGCACCACTTCCGGCGTCAGCAGCCAGTGCCGGTTGAGGTAGCGGGCGAACTCGTGGTCCTCGGCGGCGAGCTCCATGCGCGGCAGCTGCTCCGCCAGCTCGCCGGGCCGCTGGAGCCGGGTCATGATCGCCCGGTCCCAGACCAGGTAGGCGGCCTCGATGAGCCTGGTCGAGAAGCGCAGGTCCACCAGGCTCGCCACCAATCGGTTGGCGTCGTCGCTCGCCTCCTCCGACCCCACCGTGTACGGCAGGGTCAGCTCGAGCTCGAACAGCGCCCCGCCGGTGTACTCGAGGAGGCCGGCGTCGATGCTCATCAGGGAATAGAGGTCGGTGCCGCCGGAGATGAGGAAGGCGCCCATGCGCAGCGCGTCGGTGAGCAGCTGCGAGGGTTGCTTGAAGGTCCAGCCCAGCGTGACCTGGGGGCGGCGCCCCAGCGACTCGGCGACCGAGACCCCGCGCGAGGCGGCGACCTCCGGAGTGGGGAAGGTGGGTGAGACCTTCGGGCTCGGAGGCAACCGGGCAACCGTCCTGCCGACCCACTCCTGGGCCACCGCCGGGTCGAAGCGGCCGGTGACGGCGAGGATGGCCCCGTCGGCCACCAGGCAGCGATCGACGAACGCGAGCACGTCGGCCAGGGTGACCGAGGCGAGCCCGTCGGCCCGGCCGATCACCTGCTCGTGAAGTGGGTGCGGGGAGGGGAACAGCTGGTGCATCAGCGCGACGGAGGCCGCGCCGTAGGGCTGGTCCTCGACGCGCTCCATGCGCTCCATGCCGATGATGCGCACGCTCCGCTTGACCTCGGCCTCGGTGAGCAGGCCCGGCAGCGTGCCGATGCGATCGGCCGCCGCCCAGAGCGCCAGCGGCAGCTCCTCGGGCGGCACCTCCACGTGGAACGACATGCGATCGAAGTCGGTGGAGGCGTTGAAGCCGATGGCGCCGCGACGGTCGAGCAGCTTCCAGTAGTCGGTCTCGGGAGTGGCCCCCGCGCTCATCAGGTGCTCGACCAGGTGCGCGAGCCCGCTCTTGCCCGGCGGCTCGTAGATGGCGCCAGCGGGGAAGCTCATCTCCACCGCCACGACCTGCGCGCGCGGGTCTGGGGCGAGCAGCACCGTGACGCCGTTGGGCAGCACGCTGCGCTTCACGTCGATGAAGAGATCGGCGGCCTTCGTCTTCCGGTGGGGGCCCGGCTCGCCGTCGGCGTGGGCGGCGAGCCCTCCCACCACGAGCCCGAAGAGCACGACCCGGCGCGCGCACCGGAACCCACCTCGTGCCCTCACGTCTCGCCGAACCATGCGCTCCCCTCGCGAGCGGCGAGGCTATCAGCCCGAGGACGAGATTCGGGAATCCGATCTGGAGGCCGGAAGACGTGAAGCAGGCCTTCGAGCGGCATCGCGCGAAGGCCTGATCATGCCGCGTCCCGGCCTGCTCAGCGCGACGCCTGCTTGCGGGGATCGTCGCTCGGGTTGACGTAGTGAATGTCGAACGGGCCTGTGCCCTCGATCTGGACGATCACCTCGGTCTTCGCCTCGACGGAGTGACGCTCGCGCGCCTTCGAGCTGTAGAAGGCGTGCGTCTCGAGGTCCTTCAGCGGGGCGTCGGCGCCTTCACCCATGCGCATGGAGAGCGTGCCGGAGAGGATGGTGAGCCGCTCCGCGTTGGAGTGCCAGTGCGCGGGGATCTTGTAGCCCTCGGGCATCTTCAGCCGCACGATGAAGGGTCCCTGCTTCATGGGATCGCCGCTCAGCACCGCCAGCTGCGACCCCTTGGGCAGCCCGGGAGGCGGGTCGCCCCACTTGAGGTCGGACTCCATCAAGACCGCGGCCTCCTCCTTCATCTTCATCCCGGCCTTCGGCTTGGCCGGCTTCTCCTTGGCGCCCTGCTGCATCTTGCTCGGCTGCTGCTTCATGGGCTGCTCGCCATAGGGCGGCTCGGCGGACAACAGCGTGAACGCGAGTGCGGCGACGAGGGTCTGCATGGTCAGTCTCCTGAGGACTGCGGGGACGTGGAGACCGGTGGCAACAACCCTGCCGCGCCGATTCACCCCTGGCATCAGGGGCTTCTCGCGGCCGTACGTGCAGGCCAGCGTGAAATCCCTGCCCGAGGGCGACGAAACTCGACGCGCTCGCGGCCCCTCGGCGGGCCACGCCCAGCGCGCTCAGCTCCCCGGCAGCGGCGCTCGCTTCACGGTGATGAGCGGGCCATCGCTCTTCGCGGGCGCTTCCGCGGCGGGCGCTTCCGGAGCCGCCGGCGCCTCGACCTCGTTGGCCTCGTGCGCCCGGGCGTGGATCTCCTCCTCGGTGAGGAAGCCCACCGCCGCGCCGCCCTGGTTCAGGAACCGCACCACCCGGTCGGAGAGGGCCTTGAGCTCCAGCGCCACCTCCGGCGGCACCAGGGCGTGATCGATCTTGTCCGGGTCAGGCCGCTCCACCACCGCGAGCTTGCCCTCCTGCAGCGCCTTGGCCTGCGCCTCGGACAGCTCGAGCCGGCGCAGCTTGTTCTTCCGGGTGACGAAGTAGAACGTGGTGGCGCCCGGCTCCTGCGGCACTTGCGCCGAGAGGACCCGCTCCCGAATCTTCCGGTCCAGCTCGAGCTGCTGCCGCGACGCGGCCCGGTTGGCGGCGGCCGTGCCCTGAAGCGGCGGCAGCTTGGGAATGCGCGCGTCGGAGGCCTCGGGGCGGAAGCTCCTCCCGCCTCCCCCACCGTTCGACCCGGGCCGGGGCCTCGCCTCGCGCGGGGGCGGCGGCTTGGCGCGGGCCTCCGTGCGGCTCTTGGCGTCCGCTTCCGACTTCTTCGCCGCGTCTTCCGACACCAACCCGGCCTTCAACAGCTTGTCTCTGAGGCTCTGCATGACCAGCCCTCATACCAGAGGCTGGTAGCGACCCGGGGGCTTCAGTTGCTAGGGTCCGCGCCGCTCGTGAAGTCCCTCCTTCCCCTCCTGGCCGTCGTCGCGCTGGCCGCCTGCACCGACCCGGTCGACAAGGCCGCCAAGAAGCGCATCTTCTCTCCCGAAGATCCGCCCCAGGCCGTGGCCAGCGCCAGCCAGCGCCTCCCGCCCGAGGAGGCCGCCGACTCGCCCGCCATCTCCCGCCGCATCCTCGGCATGGGCGCCGCCGAGGCCACCGAGCGCATCGGCCCCCACCACTACACCGCCACCATCGGCTGGGAGTGGAACGGCAACGCCCACTCCGTCCGCCTGAAGGAGACGCGCGATCTCCACGCCGGCAAGGGCGGCGTCTCCGGCGACTTCGACGCCCAGCTCTCCAACACCGACGACCAGGGCCTCGAGGTCATCCGCGTCGGCGGCCAGGTCTTCGCCCGCACCACCTACGGCCGCCAGGGCGCGGGCCGCTTCCGCGAGCGGCGCCGCGATCGCGGCATGGCCGAGCGCACCCGCGAGGAGGCCTATGGCGCGGTGCGGGACTTCGACGAGCTCTTCCGCGGGCGCTTGAAGCTCACCGCCCAGGGCACCTCCACCGTCGAGGGCCGCACCGCCTGGAAGTACTCGGTGAGCCTCTCCGCGCCGCTCCCGGACACCGGCCAGAAGCTGCCGCCGCGCGCCGTGCCCAAGAGCGGCCTCGACGAGACCACCGCGCGCCGCCTCGCCTTCTACGACACCCACGCGCCGCGCACGCTGCAGGGCGAGGTGCTCGTCGACGCCGAGACCAGCGTCGTGCTCAAGGCGAAGCTCGACGGCCGCATCGCCATGGCCACCGACGCCGGCGACGCCGAGCTGCGCCTCACCCTCGAGACCGCGATGACCGACCTCGGCAAGGCCCCATCGCTCGCCGCCCCCAAGGACTTCCTCCCCGACGAGGACAAGCCGGTGGGCATCGCCGCGGCGATGGAGCGCTTCGGCGTCGAGCACAAGCTCCCCGACGGCGGGCTCCCCTCGTCCGGCAAGGCCAAGAACAGCGAAGAAGGGCCCCCCGAGGAGGGGGAGTAGTCGGTCTTTCGGCCGCTCGCGGGGAAGAAGACCCAGACTCCCGACGGTGCCCTCCCTCGAGGGGAAGGCGACGCGCCTGTCAGAGCGCGGGGACAAGGTCTCACTCCAACCGCTTCGACTCCTCGGGAGTTCAAGAGCTTTGCCAACGCTCCCGCGGAGAACTTGCGGGGGCTTTGCTCCCGGGTACATCACCCCACCTGAGGCAGCGATGTCCGGGCGCGACAGCGGCGCCTGTGGCGAAATGACGCAGCTTGTCAGACCCGGCGGTCGAAAATTTGCGGGGTCGAAGTCGATCGCTACACTGCCCAACGGTTGCGGCTTTGCCGCATCGTACATGGCCGGTTGTTCAGTACCGAAAGAGGACGAAAAACCATGGAGCGCAAGGGCGGTAGCACGGCGGTGGTGACGGCGGAGATGGTCAAGTCGTCGCTGAAGCAGGCGACGTTCACGGCGGAGGAGGAGCGAATCCTCCGCATGCGTTACGCGGCAACGGTTCAGCGCGACGAGGTCCTCCCGACCGCGTACGGCGACAACGAGGAGCTGGGTGACGAGCTGATGCTCCTCGAGGTGCGGTTGCTCAAGGCGCTCAAGATGCGCAAGGCGATGGCGGTGAAGGCCGCGGCGCCGCGCAACGCGACCAAGGACCGCATCGTCTCGAAGCTGAAGACGAAGAAGAAGTGATTCGAGGGGGGCCCCTCACGCCCCCATCACCGCGACGCGGCGGCGCGCGGCGGGACCTGCGCTCAGGGCTTCGTGCCCCGACTGCGCGGCGATCGCCACCGCGTCGTCGCGTTGCGCATTGTGGGCCTGGTCGAGGAGCCACCGTCCGGTGGCCGGGTTCCGCCAGTAGTCCTCGTTGAAGCGCTCGCGCAAGCTCTGGTGCCACAGCCCCTCGAGGGCGCGGGCGTCGAGCGAGGCGAGCTGGGGCGCGGTGGGGTCGACGTCGTGCGCCCAGCGCCCCTTGGGCACCTGCACCAACAGCGCGTCGGAGAGCCGCTGCACGTACTCGTCGGCGACGGCCTCGCCCGGGCCGCGCTCCAGCAGCGCGTGCGCGGCTTGCGCGAGCGCCGCTTCCTTGCGCAAGCCGAAGGTCTGACGGAACGCGGCCACCCGCGCCACCTCGCGGGCCTGGCTCGAGGTGAGGCGCAGGTAGCGCTTGAGCCAGCCCTCCTCGAGGAGGAAGGACTCGAAGAGGACCCCGACGGCCGTCGGCACGGCGAGATCGCCCAGCGTCCGCTCGACGAAGGGCAGGGCCCGCTGCGCGCCGGCGCGGTGCTGCGCCACGCCCCACGCAGCGAGCACGCTGGCGTAGGTCTCGAGCCCCGCGTCGAGGGTGAGCACCACGCGAATCTGATCGGGCACGTGCAGCGCGAAGACGTGCGCGCCCGGCCAGCGCCCGGCGCGCGCCTCGGCCTCCACCGCGATACGGCCGTTGGCGTTCGAGGGGACGTTGAGGTCGCCCAGGCACCGCGTCACCGCGTGCTCCAGGTCCTCCTTGCGCAACAGCTCGCTGAGCCACGGCCCCTGCGCGGCGCGCTCGGCGTCGTGGAGCCGGGCCTGCGCGGGCTTGAGCGCGGGGTCGACGCGCTTCAAGGCGAACTGGAGCAGGTCCTTGTACGCGTCGGCGGTGCCGGCGAGGAAGTCGCTGGCGAGCGGGAGGCTCCGCGAGAAGGGCCGGGCCCGCGCGCTCTCCACCAGCGCCGTCGCCGAGGCGTGGCCGAGCGGCGCCACCGCCGAGAAGAGCGCGTCGGTGCGCGTGTTCCAGGCTCCCTTCTGCGCGTCGAGGCTCGCGGCGGCCTCGCGCTCGACGAGCTCGCGGGCCTCGCGCGAGGCGAGGCGCGGCAGCTCGCGCAAGCCGTCGGCCAAGGTCCACGTCTTCGAGGCGGCGACGAAGCGCGTCTCGGCGAGCGAGCGCTGCATCGCGTCCTGCGCGCCGGCGGTGCGGGCGTCGAGGCCGGTGCCGACCAGGAAGGCGTAGAGCATCTTCAGCCGCGCCTTGCGCGTCTCGTCGGCGCGCGGGTTGTCGAGGCGCTCCCAGATCGACGCCAGGACGTCGGGGTTCGACAGCTCGGGGAACTCGCCGTGGAGCTCCGCCAGGGAGAAGTGCTTCTCCAGGCCGGCCGCGACGCGAAAACCCTTCGACCCCCGCTCGAAGAGGTAGTCGTCGACGCGCTCCAGCACGGAATTGATGGGCAGCTCCATCGGACCTATGACGGCTGAACCCGCGCTCGCCGTCAACCTCTTGGAGTGGTCGGGCGTAGGAGACCTGCGTGAAGCGTCGCACCCTGGTGGCGGAGGAGGACGGACGCCTGGCCGACCTGCTCTCCGAGGCGCTTGACCTGCCGGAGGCCGAGGCCCAGGCCTTCATCAAGGGCGGCGCCGTCTACGTGGATGGCAAGCGCGTGCGTGACGCGGAGAAGGTCATCGTCACCGGGGCGAAGCTGACCGCGGTGCTGGAGGAGCACGGCGTCGCCGCCACCGAGCCGCGCGCGAAGCCGCCCAAGCTCGAGGTGCTCTTCGAGGACAAGGACCTGCTGGTGGTGAACAAGCCGCCGTTCGTGGTGGCGCAGCCGACGCCCGGGCACCTGGGCGACAGCCTGCTCGATCTCGCCTCCAAGTACCTGCGGAAGGACGCCGGCCTCATTCACCGCCTCGACAGGGAGACGTCGGGCGTCACGCTCTTCGGCAAGAACCCCGACGCCACGAGCGCGTACGCCCAGGCCTTCCGCGAGCGCGACGCGAAGAAGCGCTACCTCGCGGTGACCGCGAAGGGTCTGCCCGAGAAGGCGCGCATCGAGCTGCCGCTGTCGCGAGATCCGTCGCGGCCGGGGCGCTGGCGGGCGACGACGCGCGCGAACGGGCTCGCCGCCTCGACGCTGGTGGACCGGCTCTTCGACGGCGAGACGTGCCTGGCGGCGTTGTTCCCGCTCACCGGGCGCACCCACCAGCTCCGGGCGCACCTGGCGGGCATCGGCTTCCCCATCGTGGGCGACCGGCTCTACGGCGGCGACGAGGGACCGCGGTGCCTCTTGCACGCGCAGGGGCTGGTGGTGCTGGGGAAGCTGTTCGAGGCGCCGCTGCCGAAGGATCTCCTCGCGTACTTCGAGCGCGCCGGCGTGACGGCGCCCACTGGGGCGTGGTGAGCGGTGCTGGGTGCAGGGCCTCACCTCGCCTTCAGCGGACCCATGCGAACCGAAGTCTTGCGCTCGATGAGACGCTCGACTGCATCGAGTGACGATGTCGCGACCGAGCCCTCGAGACGGGCTCTGGCGGCGCCCCATGTTCCATCAATGGATTCGTGGCGCCGCCATTCCTGAATTGCAGTGTGAGCCCAGAGAAGAATGGATGCAGTCTCTGATTCGTCATGAATCTCTGATTCGCACAAGAACGCGGACTCGTAGAAGACATCGATGAATGTCTGTGTCCGATCGACCCAGAATATCTCGCGCATACACAGGTCTTCCCCGAGTGTTCGGCGCGCCAGAGTCAGTCCCGCTCTCGTTGAGGCCTCCTCGCTCTCGCGCGAGAAATGAACCCGTATTCCTTCGTGGATCGAGCTTCTGCGCAGTGAGAGTCGTAGGCCTGCGTGAAACAGGTAAGACGGAAGGAAACTCAGGAGTCCAACTCGATATCTCTTCACGGTGGCTTGTGAATCCGTGTCTGGCTAGGTGACCTCGGGTGGCTTATTCGGATCCGTGGTCCAGATTGGAAGCGATCGAACGGGGGTCAGCTTTGGATTGATAAAGATGATCGGGAATTGAAGCAGGCGAAAGGGTCCGGACATGTCCTCGGGTGGAGAGGGAGGCGGCCGGCTACCACCTGAGGGGCACTTCTGAGGCTGTGGGTTGGTCTCTTTGGATACTCGAATGGCTTTCTGGATTTCATTTGGATCTTCAACTGGCTTCTTGACTGGGTCTCCTCCTGTCAAGTTGTCAATGGCGATCTTGCCTGCAAGCATCAGCATCTGACCCATTTCTCGCCACCCGAGTCCATTGGGATCGACTGCGAAAGTTGGCGCGTTTGACGAGTACGCGTAGAGGTTCAGGTCGCTCACAGCAAATCCGTTTGGATCTCGCGAGAGCCACCTGCTGGTTGATGAGTCGTAGTCGCGAGCCCCGAAATGAATGAGTGACGCGTCGCGATCGAGAAGTCCGCCCGCGAAACCAAGTGGCTGGAAGCCAGGAGCCGTGTCGGACGCGACCCCGCCCCAGGCGTCATAATCGAGTCTCTGCGCGATGGTGCCTGAGTTGGCGTCAACGACGAGGCGGATGCTGCCAAGGGCATCGTGCACGAGACGGTAAGTCGTACCGCCCTTCACCATGACGTCTGGCGAATTGCCGAGCTCGCCGTAGATGAAGCGGGCGGTCACGGCGCCGCTGCCGTCGAGCTCGGCAACGATGCGCCACTGCCCATCGTAGACCCAGCCCTTCTCCAGCACTCCGTTCCGCTTCTTCCCGACGCGGCGTCCTCGGGCGTCGGTGAGGTACTCGAGCTTCGTGCCCGACGGAAGCGTGGCACTCAGCAAGTGCGCCTCTCCATCAAAGACGTAGGTCGTCGTCCCCGAGGTGTCGGTGCGCGACGTGCGGTTCCCGAAGGCATCGTGCGTGTACGTCACCGCGCCGGTGGTGAGCAGCCTGTCTTGCGCGTCATACGTCGAAGCGACGCCATCGGCCGCCGTTCGGTTGCCGTTGTCGTCGTAGCTCCACGTGTGCGCCAGCGAGCCATTCCTGGTCTCCGACACCAGTCGTCCGGCGTCGTCGTAGCCGTAGACGTAGACAGCGCTCACGCCCTGGACGACTTCCGTCTTCCCGGTGAGGCGCCCGGCGTCGTCCCAGGTCAGCGTCTCGGAGTAGAGCGCCGTCGTTCCCGCCTTCGCCGAGAGCGAGGCCACCTCGCCGTAGCCGTTGAAGCTCCAGGCCGTCGTCACCGTGCCCGCCGCCGTCGACGCCAGGAAGCCCGTCGCCGTATCGCGCGTCAGCGTCTCCACGCCGGCGGAGGTGAGCAGCCCGTCGTCGTCGTACCCGTACGCCACCGCGCCGCCATTCACCGACACCGACGTCGGCCGAAAGAAGGCGTCGTACCCCCAGTTCACCGTGCCGCTCACCGGGCCGCTAGCCTTCTCCTCCGTCACCAGAAAGCCGTCGTACTTCCACGCGAGCGCCTGAGCGCCGCGCGTCAGGCCAGAGAGCTGCCCGCTCGCCGTGTCGTAGCTCGCCACGGTCGAGGCCCACGGCGCCGTCACCTTCCACACGCGCCCGGCGGAGTCGCGTGTCACGGTGGTGGTGCTGCCGTCGGCGTTCGTCAAGGAGGCCAAGAGCGAGTCCTTGTCCCAGGTGTAGCCCTCGGGCGAGGTGCCCGACACCGCCGGCGGAGTGTACGACGTCGCCTCGTCCACCACCGAGTAGCCCCACGCGTGCGCCGTCTTCCCGGGAGGCGTCAGCGAGCTGAGGTTCCCTGCCTTGTCCCATGTGAAGCCGATGGCCTTCCCGTCGGGCCGCGTCACCGAGGAGGTCCAGCCCGTGGAGTCGGTCGCCACCGTCGTCTTCTTCGAGAGCGCGTCCGTCGACGACGCGAGGAAGCCATTCGCGCCGTACGCCACCGTCGTCGAACGCGTGCCCTGCGTCACCTTCGCCGCCCGGCCGCGAGCGTCGTACGTTACCGTGACGGGCAA
>JBBIOE010000161.1:0-19309 GCA_037443525.1 Archangiaceae bacterium
ACCGCGGCCAGGGACTCCGAGAGCATGGTGCGCACCTGCTGCTGCTGATCGGTGGGGAAGGCGTCGATGACGCGGTCGATGGTCTTGGGCGCGCTGTTGGTGTGGAGGGTGCCGAAGACGAGCACGCCCATCTCGGCGGCGGTGATGGCGAGGGCGATGGTCTCCATGTCGCGCAGCTCGCCGACCAGGATGACGCCGGGGTCCTGGCGGATGGCCGAGCGCAGGGCGTTGGCGAAGCTCCTGGTGTCGTGCCCCACCTCGCGCTGGGAGAGGGTGCACTTCTTGTTCGGGTGCACGAACTCGACCGGGTCCTCGATGGTGACGATGTGCTTGGCGTGGCGGGTGTTGATCTGATCGATGATCGCCGCGAGGGTGGTCGACTTGCCGCTGCCGGTGGGGCCGGTGACGAGCACCAGCCCCTGCTCGAGCTCGGCGAGCTGAGAGAGGGCGGGCGGGGCCGCGAGCTCCTCGAGGGTGCGGATCTTCTCGGGGATGATGCGGAAGACGGCGCCCAGCCCCCGCTCCTGGCGCAGGTAGTTGGCGCGGAAGCGGGCGACGCCCGGGAGGGTGTAGGCGAAGTCCAAGTCCCACTGCTCCTCGAACCTGGCCCACAGCTTGGGGTCGGCGATGGGCTCGAGCAGCGCGCGCACGTCGGCGTCGGACTGCGCGGGCCAGCCCTCCACCGGCGTCAGCTCGCCGTGCTGGCGAAGGAGCGGCACGAGCCCCGCGCCGAGGTGGAGGTCGCTGCCGCCCTTGTCCTTGAGGTACTTGAAGAGCTGGTCGATCTTGGCCATGGCGTCCCTCAGGCGAAGCGCTTCGGCTCTTCGGCGATCTTCTTCGCCACGTCCTTGGCGATCTTGCCGGTCTTCACCAGCTCGAAGAGCGAGTCGTCGAGCAGGCACATGCCCTCGGCGCGGCCGGTCTGCATCACCGAGCGGAGCTGGAAGGTCTTCTCCTCGCGGATGAGGTTCGAGACCGAGGGCTTCACCAGGAGCATCTCGTAGGCGGCGACGCGCTTGCCCGGCTCGAAAGGTGGCGCGAGGCGCTGCGAGAAGATGGCGCGCAGGGACTCGGAGAGCATGGAGCGAATCTGCGACTGCTGCTTGGGCGGGAAGGCGTCGAGCACGCGGTTGATGGTGCGGATGGCGTTGTTGGTGTGCAGGGTGCCCATCACCAGGTGGCCGGTCTCGGCGGCGGTGATGGCGAGGGAGATGGTCTCGAGATCGCGGAGCTCGCCGATGACGATGACGTCGGGGTCCTCGCGCAGGGCGGCGCGCAGGGCGGCGGCGAAGGTCTTGGTGTGGCGGTTCACCTCGCGCTGGTTGACGAGGCAGCCCTTGGGGGCGTGGACGAACTCGATGGGGTCTTCGACGGTGATGATGTGATCGGTGCGCGACTCGTTGAGCATGCGCACCAGGGCGGCGAGGGTCGACGACTTGCCGCTGCCGGCGGGGCCAGTGACCAGCACCAGTCCCTGGTGGAAGTCGGCGAGCTTCTTCAAGACCGGCGGCAGCCCGAGGGCGTCGATGGTGGGCGGCTCAGCGGGGATGGGACGGAAGACGGCGTCGAAGCCGCGCTGCTGCTTGTAGAAGCTGGCGCGGAAGCGGCCGACGCCGGGCATCACCAGCGAGACGTCGAGGTCGAGGTGCTCCTCGAGCTGGGCGCGCTTCTCGGGGGGGAGGGCGTCGAGGAGCATGCGCTTCGTCTCCTCGGGCGCCAGCAGGCCGGTCCGAAGCTCGGTGAGCTTTCCGGCGAGGCGCACCTGCACCGGCGCGAGGGCGTGGACGTGGACGTCGGAGGCCTGGAGCTCGACCGCCTTCTCGAGCAGCTCGCCCAGGGGAGACTCCGGTGAGACCTTCACGCCGGAGAGCGCGGTGTCCGCCACCAGGGCGCGCGCGGGCGGCTTGGGGGCGGGCGCGGGCGCCGGCGCCGCGGGCTTCGCGGCCACCGGGGTCGGGGCCGAGGGGCGTTGGGCCGCCGCGCCAGTGGTCGCCGGCGGCGTGGCCTTCGAGACCGGGCCGGCCATCGGCAAGCTGCCGCCGCCCTGCCCCTCCATCTGCTTGCGGGCGTTGCCGAGCCAGGTGTGCTGCTGCGGGGAGAGCACTCCCTGTTCGAGCAGGATCTCGCCCAAGTTCGACCAGGGCTGCTCGGCGTCTTGCGCCTTCACCGCGGCGTCGACTTGCACCTGGGTGGCCAGCTTGAAATGGAGAATGATCTTGGAGAGAAGCTGGTCTTCGGGCTGCGCCATGAAGGGTGGAAGATAGCTTGGGTGGGAGATGAAGAATCGTGAAGACAGGTGTTGGCCCGGGCCCTGGTCATTAGTGTGGGCGCGGTGAAGCCCTCGACCCCCGACACGACCGTCCGCCCGCCGCCCGCCGTCACGCTGCGCCGGCTGTTCACGCTGGCCTGGCCGGAGCGGGTCAACATCGGGCTGGCGACCATCTTCCTGTTCCTGGGCAGCGCGACCAGCCTCGCCTTTCCGCAGGCGGTCGGCTCGATGATGGACCGGGCGCTGGACGCGGTGAAGGCGTCGACCAGCAGCACCGCGGCCATCGATCGCGCCGCGCTGGTGCTGGCGGGGATCTTCCTGGTGCAGGGCTTCGCGATGGCGTTCCGGTTCGTGCTCTTCAGCCGGGCCGGCGAGCGCATCGTCAACACGCTGCGCGCCGATCTCTTCGAGTCGATCATCAACCAGGAGACGGCCTTCTTCGACGGGCAGAAGACGGGCGATCTCGCGAACCGGCTCTCCTCGGACACGGGCGTCTTGCAGAACACGGTGACGGCGAACGTGAGCATGCTGCTGCGCAACATCGCGCAGTCCATCGGCGCCCTGGCGATGCTGACCTACACCTCGCCCCGGCTCACGGTGCTGATGCTCTTGGTGGTGCCGCCGGTGGCGCTGGCGGCGGTGTTCTACGGGCGGCGGGTGCGCAAGCTCGCGCGAGAGGTGCAGGACGCGCTGGCGAAGGCGGGCGAGGTGGCGGTGGAGTCGCTCAGCGGCATTCGCACGGTGCGCTCCTTCGCGGCGGAGAAGAAGGAGGCCCAGCGCTACCGGAGCGCCATCGGAGAGAGCCTCAAGCTCGCGTTCCGCCGGCTCAACCTCTCGGCCATCTTCATGGGCACGACGTCGTTCGCGGCGTACTCCGCGGGCGCGCTGGTGTTCTGGTACGGCGGGCGGCTGGTGGCGGGGGGCGAATTGACCGCCGGCTCGCTCACCAAGTTCCTGATGTACACGATGATGCTGGCCTTCGCGCTGGGGACCATGGCCGAGCTGTGGGCCGACTTTCAGCGCGCGGCGGGAGCGGCGGAGCGGGTGTTCGAGCTGTTGCACCGCACGCCGGCCATTCCCGCGACGGGGGGGAAGACGCTGGCGACGGTCAAGGGCGAGGTGCGCTTCGAGGAAGTGGGCTTCGCCTACCCCTCGCGCAAGGACGTCGAGGTGCTGAAGGACTTCACGCTCGAGCTCGCGCCGGGCGAGGTGGTGGCGCTGGTGGGCCCTTCCGGCGCGGGGAAGTCGACCATCGCGTCGCTGCTCTACCGGCTCTACGACCCGAGCGCAGGGAAGGTGCGGCTCGACGGGGTGCCGATGGCGGAGCTCGACCCGGAGTGGCTGCGCCGGCAGATCGGCGTGGTGGCGCAGGAGCCGCTGCTGTTCTCCACCTCCATCGAGGAGAACATCCGCTACGGGCGCCCAGGCGCGACCTCGGCCGAGGTGGAGCACGCGGCGAAGCTGGCCAACGCACACCTGTTCGTCTCCAAGTTCCCCGAGGGCTACCAGACGCTGGTGGGCGAGCGCGGAGTGCAGCTGTCGGGCGGGCAGAAGCAGCGGGTGGCGATCGCGCGGGCCATCTTGAAGGATCCGCGCATCCTCGTCCTCGACGAGGCGACCAGCGCGCTCGACGCCGAGAGCGAGCACCTGGTGCGCGAGGCGCTCGAGCGGCTGATGCAGGGCCGCACCACGCTGATCATCGCCCACCGGCTGTCGACGGTGAAAGGCGCGGGGCGGGTGGTGGTGCTCGACGGCGGCGCGGTGGTGCAGGCCGGCACGCACGCCACGCTGGTGGGAGAGGACGGGTTGTACCGGCGCCTGGTCGAGCGACAGTTCGCGGCGTAGGGCGCGGGAGTCGGCGCTCTGGTGAGCGCGTCAGGCCGCCTTGGGCGCGGCCTGGGCGACGGCCACCACCCGCTTCATCTCGGCCTCGAGGCGAGCCAGGGCGTCGGCGAGGCCGGTGAGGCGCGACTGGGCGCCCATCTCCTCGAGCTCCTTCGCGCAGGCCACCGCGGGCTTGGCGGCGAGGCTCATCAGCGCGCCCTTGAGGCGGTGGGCGGTCTTCTTCACGGCGGGGCCCTGGTTCGAGGAGACGGCGGTCTTCACGTCGCCCAAGAGCCCCGGCGCCTCGCGCACGAAGAGCTGGAGCACCTCGGCGACGAGCTCCTCGTCTCCGCCGCAGTTCTCCCTCAGCGCTGGCCAGTCGATGGTGTCCATCGCTCGTCCTCTCCGGGTACCGAATGACTCCGCCGGTCCGACTTGCCCACCCCATGCCCCGGACAGCCGGGTGCGATCGCGTTCTTGCTTTGACTATGCCACGGCGAAGAGCGACCGGGCGACGAGCGGGTGCGTACGTCGCGGAGAATCTCCAGCCGCCGCCCGCACTTGCGAGCCGGCGCGGAGTGCTGTCACAAGAAGCAGGCGCGTCGCGTTGAGGTCCATGAACCCTCACCGAAAGGACGCCTGTCATGTCGCCCCTCGCCTCCGTCATCCCCGCCTCGCCGTCGACGTACGAGTCCACCGGAGGCCGCCTGGTCGCGGCCGATGGGAAGGTGCTGCCCCTGCGCGGGGCCTCGCTGGTCGCCGACGCGCGGGCCGGCGTGGCGCGGGTGACGCTGGTGCAGACCTTCGCCAACCCCCACGACGTGCCGATGCGGGTGACCTACACCCTGCCCTTGCCGGCCGATGGGGCGGTGAGCGGCTTCCGCTTCCGCCTGGGCGACAAGACCATCGTGGGTGAGATCGACACCAGGCAGAAGGCGCGGCAGCGCTTCGAGGACGCGGTGCTGGAGGGGAAGACGGCGGCCTTGCTCGATCAGGAGCGCACGAGCCTCTTCACTCAGGAGGTGGGCAACGTGCCGCCGCGCACCGAGGTGAGGTGTGAGACGGTGATCGATCAGAAGCTCGGGTGGCTGCCGGACGGGTGCTGGGAGTGGCGCTTCCCCACCGTGGTCGCGCCGCGCTACCTGGGCGAGAGCGGGCGGGTGGCGGACGCGGCCCGCGTGACGGTGGACGTGGCCGACCGGGCCCTGCCGGTGAGGCTGTCGCTCTCGCTCACGGTGCGCGATCGCCTCTTCGCCGAGGCGCGGCCCTTCTCGCCGAGCCACGCCCTGCACACCGAAGCGGGGGTGGGGCGGTGCGAGGTGACGCTCGGCGACGAGCGCGGCGCCTCGCTCGATCGCGACGTGGTGGTGCGGTGGCGCGCGGCGGACGTGACGGTGGGCGCGGCGCTCGACGTGGGGCGCTCCTTCCGGGACTCCGTCGCGGGCGCGGCCCACGGCCTGCTCACGCTGGTGCCGCCGATGCCCGAGGCGGGCATGAAGGCGCTGCCGAGAGATCTGATCGTGCTTCTCGACACCTCGGGCTCGATGTCCGGGCTGCCGCTCGACCAGGCGCGGCGCATCACCTCGGCGCTGGTGGACTCGCTCGGTGACGACGATCAGCTCGAGCTGATCGAGTTCTCCAACTCGCCCCGGCGGTGGAAGCCTCAGGCGGTGAAGGCGACGGCCGCGAACCGCAAGGCGGCGCAGGCGTGGCTGTCGAAGCTGGCCGCCTCGGGCGGCACGGAGATGCGCAGCGGCATCCTCGCGGCGCTGGAGCCCCTGCGGGAGGGCGCGCAGCGGCAGGTGGTGCTGATCACCGACGGCCTCATCGGCAGCGAGGACGAGGTCTTGCGCGCCATCGCCACCAAGCTGCCCAAGGGCTCTCGGGTGCACACGGTGGGCGTGGGCTCGGCGGTGAACCGCAGCCTCACCCAGCCGGCGGCGCGGGCGGGCCGGGGCGTGGAGCTGGTCTTCGGGCTCGGCGAGGACGCGGAGGTGGCGGTGAAGCGCATCCTCGCGCGGACGAACGCGCCCCTAGTGACCGAGGTGGAGATCACCGGCACGGCGGTGAAGGCGGTGGCGCCGAAGTACGTGCCGGACCTCTTCGCGGGCGCGCCGGCGCTGATCGGGCTCGAGCTCGAGCCGCGCGGCGGGACAATCGTGCTGCGCGGGCGCACCGCCGACGGGCCCTTCGAGCAGCGGCTGGAGGTCAAGCCCGTGGAGCGGGGCGAGGGCGGCGCGGCCGTGCCGGCGCTCTTCGCCAGGGAGCGGGTGGAGGACCTGGAGCTCGCCTGGGTGCTCGACGGCGACGCCGCCGCCAACAAGGAGATCGAGAAGACCGGCCTCGACTTCCAGATCTCCACCCGCCACACGTCGTGGATCGCGGTGAGCGAGGAGGCGACGGTCGATCCGCGCGCGCCGAAGCGCACCGAGACCATGCCGCAGGAGCTCGCCTACGGGCTCTCCGCGGAGGGCGTGGGCTTGCGACCCGCCGCGCCGGCGCCGCTCACCTCGACGCTGGCGGGCGCGTTCAAGGGCGTGGCGCACGCCGCGCAGGCGATGGCGAGCGGTGGCGCGCCGACCGGCGCCGGGCGGATGAAGGAGATGGCGTCGCTCGGGTTCGGCGGCGCGGACGACGAGGCGAAGCAGGAGGCGAAGGAGCTGAAGCGGAAGGCCGCGCCGTCGCCCCGCCCGGCCGCGCCCGCGAAGGCGCGCCGCTCGCTGAGCGATCTGGTCAAGGACGCGTTCGCGCCGAAGGACGAGGCGAAGCGCGATGAGGGCGGCGCTCCGGCGACGCCCGGTCAGCCTCCGGCCGCGGAGCCCTCGGCGGACGAGGAGCGCTCGGAGGCGTTCGACGCCGCCGCGCCGCCGTACGAAGCCGAGGAGCCCACCGGCGAGGCCCCACCCTACGGGCTCTCCCAGGGCACGCCGGTGCCGCCTCCGCCGGCGGCTCCCAAGGCGGCGGGCGAGCGCGCCCGGGCCCAGGCGCCCGTCCGCCCGATGCGCGGGAAGCTGGTCAGAAACCGCGACGGCAAGCTCGTGGTGGAGCTGGCGCTCGGCGAGTCGACGACGTGGGCGCCCGGCCTGGTGGCCAGCCTCCACTTCGCCGACGGGTCCATGCTCCAGGTGAAGGTGCTCGAGGCGCTCACCACCGCGCCCGGCTCGTACGCCGCCACCCTCACCGTGACGCTGGTCCTCGAGGTGCCGATGGGCCTCGCCGCGCCGGGCTCCGTCGAGCTCCACGTCGACGGCGGGCTGTGGGTCATCTCGCTGTGAGGAACGGTCGCGCATGAACGAAGAGCTCGCCACGCTTGCCGCCATCGCCGCTGGAGACCCGGACGCCTTCGCGCGCTGGGTATGCGGAGCCGAGGGGCAGGTGCGGCGAGCGCTTCGGCCGTTCGCGGAGGTGTGTGACACCGAGGCCGTGCTCCAGGAGGCGCTCCTGCGCGTGTGGCAGGTGGCGCCTCGCTTTCGTCACGACGGGAAGCCGAACGGGTTGCTGCGCTTCGCGGTGACCGCCGCGCGGAACGTGGCGGTGAGTGAGCTGAGGAAGGCGTCGCCCTCGCGGGCGCAGCTCGACGCCCTCGAGCGGGAGCTGGCGGCGGAGCAGGCCGTCGCGCCGTCGCTGCCCGATCCCCTCCTCCGCAAGGCCATCGCCGAGTGCCGGAGGAAGCTCCCCGGCAAGCCCGGCCAGGCGCTCGCCCAGCGCCTCGAGGGTGGGTTCGAGGAGGACTCCGTCCTCGCCGCGAGGATCGGCATGTCGCTGAACACCTTCCTCCAGAACTTCACCCGCGCCCGGAGGTTCCTGTCGGAGTGCTTGAGGAAGGCCGGCGTCGAGCTCGACGAGGAGTCGCTGCCATGACCAGAGAGGAAGAGCTCCTGCTCGAGCAGGTCACGTCCGCGATCCGCTCCCGCACCCGCGATGGGTCGGTGAAGAGTCATCCCGCGTGGCATGACCTGGGGGCCGAGGCGCGCAGGGAAGCGTTCGAGGCGACGGTGAAGTTGAGACAGATGGAAGCGGCGTTGGATCCACAAGGGTTGTCCACGACCGCCCGGGCCGTGCTCGCGCGGATTCGCGGGACCGGACGATGAGTCGGGCTCTTCATGGGGGTGGGTCGGTTGGCTGGTCGATGCAGCGCCTCCGCCGTCGAGCCCCGCGATTCCGGACGACGGTGCGCACTGGGCCCGCTCTCCCCTTCTGATCCAGGCTCGACCTGAACCTCGCCCCGGGCCGGGTCGGCTTTCAAAGTCGTTGCAGAGAGTGCAACCAGAACCCGATTTTTCGCAGCCTCGATGTATCTTCTGCAACTACGCCGGAGCAACCCCTCCCTCCACGCGGCCCTCTCGACCGCCTCGCGGCCACGCGCCTGATCCACCAACGGTGGAGCGGTGTGCCGGACCGTGGACGTCCGTCGCTCGAGACCGAGACGCTGACCGCGCGTGGCGTGGCGCCCGAGGACCCGCCTCGAACCGCCGTGCGCCTCGTGCCCGATCGACTCGGCTGAACGGCGGAGCTCGGCGCGCCGCTAGAACCCGACCCGGCGCATCACGAACCGAGGCATCGCCCGGATCGCCGTCATCACCGCTCGCCACACCGCCGGCGCGTAGACCACCGGCGCGCCCTGATCGATGCCCCGCAGCACCGTCTCCGCCACCTCGTCGGGCTCGCCCGCGAACGGCGGCGCCTTCAGCCCCTCGGTCATGCCCGTCCGCACGAAGCCCGGCTTCACGCACACCGTGATGAGCCCCTGCGAGCGAAAGCGCAGGTCGAGGCCCTCCAAGTACGCCGACAGCCCCGCCTTCGCCGCGCCGTACATCACCACCGGCTTGCGCGCGCGATCACCCGCCACCGACGAGAAGACGCAGAGCGTGCCGCCGCCCCGGAAGAGGAGCTTCTTGCGCGCCTCCTCGCAGAACAGCACCGTGTTCGAGAAGTCCACCGTGAGCACCCGCGAGGCCAGCGCCGGATCGGTCTCGAGCTGCTCCTGCGTGCCGAACACGCCCGCCGTCACCACCACCACGTCGAGGCCGTCGAGCGCCTGCTCCGCCGACTCCAACGCCGGCCGGAAGGTCTCGGGCTTCTCGAGGTCGCACACCGCCTGCGCGATGCGCACGCCCGGCACGCCGCGGGCCTTCAGATCCGCCGCGCTCCGGCCGAGATCCTCCGTGTCGCGGCCGAGCAACGCCACCCAGTCGCCGCGCTCGACGAACGCCCGCGCCAGCGCGCGGCCCATGCCCTTCGTCCCACCGAGGATCGCCACTCGCTTCACGGCGGGTCTCCGAACAAGCGCACCGACTGGGCGCTCCTGAAGAGAAGATCGGGATCCCACTTCCGCCGCACCTCGAGGAAGCGCGGCAGCCTGGGCTCCATCGCGAGGAAGTGGTCGGGCCGGGTGAAGGAGTCCTTGGCCAGGTAGATGCGCCCGCCCTCCTTCAGCACCTGCTCGTTGAGCGCGTCGATGAGCTCCTGCGTCGCGTCGCGCACCGGAATGTCGAGCGCGATGGAGATGCCCGGCTCGGGGAAGGAGAGCATCGCCGAGCTCTCCGGCCCGCAGTCCTTGATCACGCAGAGGAACGACGCGCCGCCCTTCTTGGTCAGCACCTCGAGGAATCTCCGCGCCGCGTCCGGCCCCGCCGCGTTCGGCAGTACGCACTGGTGCTGGGTGAAGCCGCGCCGCCCGTACATCAGGTTCCAGTCGCGGGCGATGTCGAGCGGGTAGAAGAACGTGAAGGGGCTCACCAGCCCCTCCATCTTCCTGGGCAGGTGCTTCCAGTAGTAGGCGAAGTTGAAGGCCTTCACCGTCAACGGCGAGAGCAAGGCCTCGGGCGCGAGGAACGGGAAGCGCGGGCGGGGCCAGACGCGCGGCGTGGTGGTGGGCGCCTCGTGCGCCTGCGCCCAGCGGCCCTTCATCACGATGCCGCGGCCCAGGTTCTTCCCGCGCGAGAGGCAGTCGATCCACCCCATCGTCATCGGCCACTCGTCCGCGGCCTCTTTGAGCTTCGCGATGTACTCGTCGATGTCCTGGACCCGCTCGGTCTCCTGCCAGATCCACGTGGTGGGGATGCGGCGCAGCGGGAACTCGACCTCCAGGATCTGCCCGGTGAGCCCCATGCCGCCGACGGTCGCGAGAAAGAGCTCGCGCTCGAGGTCCGGCCCGCACTCCAGCACCCGCCCGTCGGCGACGCGCATCTTCAGCCGCGTCACGTGGGCGCCGAAGCAGCCGTCGACGTGGTGGTTCTTCCCGTGCACGTCGGCCGCCACCATGCCGCCGAGCGTGACGTACTGCGTGCCGGGCGTGACGGGCACGAACCAGCCGCGGTGGAGGAAGGTGCGGTTGAGATCGACGAGCGAGAGCCCCGCCTCCGCGCGCAACACGCCGGTCGCCGCGTCGAAGCGCACGATGCGGTTGGCGCGCGTGGTGTTCACCACCAGCGGGTTCGACGACGGAGGCAGCGAGCTGTCTCCGTAGCTGCGGCCCAGGCCCCGGAAGAGGACCCGCGGCGAGTCGGTCAAGTCGTCGGGCTGGAGCTCCCGCCCGGGAAGGAACTGCCGACCCCAGCCGGCGAGACGATCGTTCGACATCACGATGGAACCTGTAGGCGAAGCTCCACGCTCGCGCAATGGGCTCGCCAGTCCGAGGCGGTCAGCGTAGAGCAGCGCTTCATGGCGCGCTGGGCGACCCTCGCCGTTCTCGTGAGCCTCGAAGCCCTCGGCGCGAACGTCCTGGCCGGTCGGCCCCCCATCGCCGGTCCCGTAGGGAGCGAGCGCCTGGTCGACGGCGTGGTGGCCTTCGACGGCGAAGGCTGGAACGCGCCCTCGGCCGTGATCCTCCCCGCGCAGGTCTCGGTGGTGTGGGATCTCGGCGTTCCCACCCGGCTCGCCGCCGCGGCCCTGCAGGGCGACAACAACGACGCCTACGTCCTCTCGGTGAGCCAGGACGGCGCGGCGTGGACCGAGGCGTGGCGCGCGCCCCCCGCCGGACCACCGGGCCTCCAGACGCGCACCGGGCGCTTCGAGGCGAACGGGCGCTTCGTGCGCCTCACCACCGAGGGCGGCGACGGAGCGTTCAGCGTCTCCGAGCTCGAGCTCTTCGATTCGCCCCCTTGGCCCTGGTCCACCCCGCTCACGCACCCGCGCTGGGCCCCGGAGCATCCGCTCGATCTCCTCTGGGCCGGCCTCCTCGGCGCGGTGACGCTGGCGCTCGTCGTGCTCCCTCGCCACGCGCGGCGCTGGTGGCGCGCGCTGGTGGCGCTCTCGCTCCTGGGCTTCCTCGGCTACGTCCTCTGCCGCACCTGGGAGAGCTCGGGCATCGCGCCGGCCCGCCTCAACTGGATACGCGCCGTGGTCGCGTCGGCGGCGTTCGTGGCGGTCCTGCGCGAGGTGAGCTTCCGCCGCCGCTTCCCGGCCCGGGAGGGGCTGGTGCTCGGCGTGTTGGCGGTGAGCGGCGTGCTCGGCGTGGTGTGCTTTCTCAACTTCGCGCACCCGCAGTTCTGGGACGCGGGGAGGGGAAAGCACACCTGGCTGCACCACTACGACATGCGCACCTACTACCCCATCGCGCGCTACTTCGACGAGCTGCGCTTCGATGGCGTCTACGCGGCCAGCGTGGCGGTGGTGGCGGAGCGCCGGGGCGGCTTCGAGTCGCTCGAGGGGGTGGGCCTGCGCGACCTGCGCACCCACGCCTCGGTGACCGTGGCCACGCACCGCGCCCACATCGACGCCGTGCGCGCGCGCTTCAGTCCGCAGCGCTGGAAGGCCTTCACGAAGGACATGGGCTACTTCATCGCCGGCATGGGCGAGGGGAACTTCCTCGGCTCGATGACCGATCACGGCGGCAACGCGACGCCGGTGTGGTTTCTGGGCGCGATGGCCCTCTTCGGCCCCCTCGACGCCAGCGACCTCACCCTCTGGCTCGGGGTGGCCGCCGACGCCCTGCTGGTGCTGCTCGGCTTCGCGGCGCTCTTCTGGGCGTACGGCCCGCGCACCGCGTTCCTCGGCATGACCGTCTTCGGCGCCATGGACTTCTACATGTTCGGCTCGAACTGGTTCGGCGCGGCGCTGCGCCACGACTGGCTCGCCCTGTGGTGCCTCGGCCTGTGCGCCCTGAAGAAGGAGAGACCCTTCCTCGCCGGCGCGCTCCTCGCCTGGGCGGGGCTCATTCGCGCCTTCCCCTTCCTCACCTTCGTGACCCTGTCGGCGCCGGCGCTGTGGGCGCTGGGCACCGGGCTCTGGCACCAGCGCGGCGCCTTCGACTGGAAGGCCTTCCTCGCGGGGCAGAAGACCCTGTGGCGCGTGGCCCTGGGCGCGGCGGTGGTGGGCGGGCTGCTCCTCGCCGTCTCCACCGCCCTCTTCGGCGTCGAGGCCTGGACGGAGTGGCTCCACAAGGTCTCCCTGCTCAACCGCGACAACCACGTGAACAACATCGCGCTCAAGACCTACGTCTTCCCCGACGAGCGGGCCTGGCGGGTGGCGGCGGCGGTGCTGGTCGGCGTGGTCATGTTCGCGGCCCGCCAGCGGCCGCTCGACGAGGCGGCGGCGTTGGGCATCACCCTCATCGGCGTCGTCTTCAACCCCGCCAACTACTACCAGCACGTCGTCTTCGCGCTGGTGGTGCTGGGCCGGGAGAGGGAGGACGACTCCTGGCGAGGCGCCTTCCCCTGGCTCGTGCTCACGGCGATGTGCGCGGCGAGCTACTTCACCTCCATCACCGCCGACACCACCACCCACTTCTTCCAGGACACCCTGGTGTACTCGGTGGCGATGGCGGCGCTGGTCGGCTTCGAGCTGCTGCGCGGGACGTCGAAGACGCCCTTCAGCCTTCCGACGTCACCAGGATCTGGTCGACCATGATGTGGCCCCACGGCCCGGTGGCGTCATCGCGCACCACGAGGTGAACGTCGTCCGCCGGCGAGGCGTGCCCATGGAGGAGCACGCCCCGGAGGAGCTCATCGTTCTGACCGCAGGCGAGATCGACGGTCTTGCCAGCCACGACGAGGGCCACGCTGAGATGACCGCAGTCGGCGCCGCCTCCGACCAGCACGCTGGCGACGATGTCGCCGCGCGCGCGGAGGGGAATGCTCAAGGAGCCGACGGCCGGGTCCCCTCCCGCCGCGAAGGAGTTCAGGAAGGCGCCGAGACTGCCCGCGACCGGCAGCTGATTCGCCGCCGTCCCGACGGTCGGCTGGGTCAACGCGGCGCCCTCGCCGACGGCGTCGCGAGGGAGACCGTCGTCGAAGTCGACCCGCTCGATGCGGGAGGCCCACGCGGCGCGAACAGGGCTCTCCGGCTCGAGCTCGTCATCCCATCGGCGGACCAGCCTCACGAGTGCGTCGCCGCGGAGACTCTCCACCTTCTGGAGCAGCGTCGGCTCCTCCGAAGTGGCCGAGTGGACGTCGCCCCACAGCAGATCGACGGCGGGGTCTTCATCGACGACGGTCAGGCGAAGCTCCTCCGCGCCCTCCGGGCGAGGCCAGCCCACCACCTTGACGGACCCCTTCACTGGCCTCTTCTCGTCGAGACGCGTCCACCCGTCGGACGTCTTCACCTCGAGGACGACGAAGAGCCGGTCCGAGCCCGAGGGCCCCAGGCGCAACCGGATGGTGGGTGCGCCCCCGAGCGGGATCGTCCAGCGGCCGGTACCAGTGGTCGAGAACCACCGCGCCCGGCTCGGCCCCTGCGCCGCCACGATCCCGTTCGGGAGGTCGACGCGAACCACCGCCAACCGGTCTCTCAGAGGCTTCAACCACGCGTCCTTGTCGGGTGCTCGTTCCAGGAAGGGCTCGAAGAACTCCAGCGCCTCGAGCGCCTCATCGCGCGTGCCCGCCGCTGCGCTGGCGATGTCTGCCTGTGGGTTCGGAACCCGCCCTCCCGCCGCCCGGATCGCCTCCGCGGTCTCGTCGTCCCACCTGAAGAAGAAGACGCTCCTGCCCCGCACGTCGGCGCGCACCCACGGCGCGTGGCCTCCGTACCACCAGTCGTGCATGGTCAAGGTCACCTGCTCCGCCGCGAGCTGCTCCACGGACGTCGACCGCTCGTGGCCCGGCCTCCCCCTCGTCGTCAGCGGCGCGTGCGCGATGCTCCTGGTGATGATCCCGTACACGTCGACGATCGGAACCGAGGAGAGGTAGCCCAGCATGCCCACGCTGCCGGCGGCGACCCTCGGCTGCACGCCTCCGCGGGGGAACACCTGGGCCAACATCTCGCCGTCCGCCCAAAACGTCGCCACGTCGCGAATCGGATACACGGACTCGAGCGGGTAATAGTTTGCCTCGTGCGCCAGGTGCCACCGTTTCTGTAGATCGGGGATGAGCTGAACTGGAATCAATGCCACGACCGCGCTGGCCAACGCCCCGCCAGCCAGCGCGACCCGACGCCCCAAGAGAGGCACCGGCTCGACCGCGGCCAAGAAGGCCCGCGCGCCCACCTCCACGGCGACCGCGACGATGGGTAAGAGGACGACGAGGAAACGCCACTCCATGAAGTCGCCGCCCACCCGGACGACGTACCCGCCAAGGAACAGCACGCTGAGCACGGCGAACACGCGAAGGCGGAGCTCGGAGCCCGCGCGAACGGGCAGAACTGCCACCAGGAGCAGCGCCGCGAGCATCGCCCAGAAGCCCGTCGTGCAGACGAAGTGGGTCGCGTACACGAGGCCCTGCTCGACGTACGACACTCCGCCAGACTTCGCATAATAGGTGTTTGGAAAGAAATCGCCGTACACCCGCCACCGCACCAGCCAATACGGTACGAAGCCGAAGAGGAAGGGCGCCGAGAACGCCACGGCCGTTCGCCAGGGGACGAGCCAGCCTCGACCGGGCCCCTGGAACGCCTCTTCCCAACACAGCGCCACGCCCATCGCCGCCGCGAGGAGAACGTGATCGGGGCGCGCCATGGCAGCGAGGACGAACGCCACGGCAGAGGCCCAGGCGCCCCGGCCTGGGCGCGCGAGCCACACCCCAACCATCACCAGGAAGACCGCCGGCATGGTCTCGAGACCGGAGGTCGCGAAATCGACCATCGCCGCCGAGCCGCAAAGCACGACGGCCGAGAACGGAACAACCGGCCGGTGGGCCCCCGACGCGACCGCGGCGCGGCTGACGTACATCGAAGACAACACCAGAACGCCGACAAACGTAGCAAGATTCAGAAGGAGCGCAACGCGCGGAATGTCGGCACCCACCCGCCCCAGCGCTCCGAGCACGAGTGTCCACAGGAAGTTCGTGTAGCCCTCGACCCACTCGCCAGGGTTGAAGACGAGGCCAAACCCTTCCGCGAAGTTCTTCGAGAACCTGAAGGTGATGAAGGCATCATCGCAGAGCCACTTCACCTGCCAGGCGCGAAAGACCCCCAAGCCACAGGCCGAGGCCAACGCGATCCAGAACGCCGCTCGAGCAACGCGTTCGTGTCGGCGGGACCACCACTCCCAGACGACCATCAGCAAGGCGGCGACCGCGAGCAGCAGGAGCAGGAGGATCTGGCCTCGGTACGAGGCAACGGATTCCCAGAAGATCTCTGCTCGCCAATTCATGGCCGGCTCATACCATCTCCGACTTCCCCTGCGCGCGTGGCCTGGCGAGGCACCCGGCCCCGATCTCAGAAGGGGAGCGGCGCCCCGGTGGTCCGGGTGAAGTGACGCCACGCTCTCATCGGCGCTCGCTGCACTCCATTGACGACGAAGTCAGGAAAGGGAGACTTCGCAGCCTCGCAGCCGTCCTCGATGACGACCGCGCTCGCGTGGGGCAGGAGGACGCGCCAATCTGGCGCCTCGGCGCTCGGTCGAGCCTCGGGGAACTGCGTCGGCCAGTCCGGTACAGGCTGCGCCAAGGCATCAACGGTATAGAGCCCATTCTTGTACAGGCCAGTGCAGCCAACGTACAGGATTCCCGACAACGTGCTCGTCGGACACTGCTCAGGAAGCGCTCCAACCATCCAGGGGCCAAGGGGCTGGGGGCTCACCAGCTTCAGAGTCAGGGCGCGAAAGAGCGCCTCTCCGGCGATGCTGTCGAGTTGGCCCGCATCGGGCGAGTACAGGATGTGGGTGACCCCCAGCTCACGCAGCTTCTCGCAGAGGCCCGTCACCGTCCCCAACCGGCCGTAGCTCAGCCCGAACTGGAGGCCGGGGACGTCGGTGACGCTCTGGCGCTCGAGCCCCAGGCCCGGCTCGATGCCGTGGAGCAGCACCACCGCCTCGGGCGGGAGCGCGGCGTTCACCGGCTTCCACTGCTCGACGTAGGCCGCCTGGGCGTTGGGGCGGCTGAGCGCGTCGAGCCCGGCCTCGACCGGCGAGCGGTGCCCGTTGGTGCGACTCGTGCGGCGGAACGGAAGGTCTCCGTAGACCTGGAGTTGCACGATCACCGTGCCCACGACTGCGAGCCGCAGAGCGAGGCGCCCCTCGGCCCAGAGCGCCGCGGCGATGGCGGCCACCACCGCGCTCATCACCGGCGCGAGCATGGAGAGGTAGCGCATCTCGTGCTTCATGTTGAACCAGGTCGCGATGCCCAGGTTCACCAGCAGGGCCGCCAGCCAGAGGAGCTTCGCGCGGCGCAGGAAGGGCAGCGCGATGAGGCTCACCAGGAAGACGAACCCGAAGGCCGGCTGGCCGCCGGTGAAGTCGCCCCAGGTGTAGAGCTCGCGCCAGTAGTCGGTGAGGGCGAGGAGCGTGCCGTCGAGCGTGCCCTCGCGGCCTCGCAGCGGGAGCCCGCCCACCACGAAGGCGATGGGCGTGGAGAGCCGCGCGAGCAGGTACGCGCCGTCGACGGTCCACGGGGTGCCGCCGAAGAAGCGCTGCGCCATGGGGTAGATGGGGTCGTGGTACCAGACCCAGTTTCGCAGCCACCACGGCGCGGCGAGCACGAGGGTGGTGGCGGCGGCGACCAGCGGGCCCAGGCGCTGCACGCGGGGCTTGGTGTGGAGCTTCCAGAGCCAGTCGACGGCCGCGACGAGCATCAGCGGGAGGACCAGGAAGAGCGCGGTGTACTTCGCCAGCGAGCCCGCGGTGACCACGCCCCACAGCACCCACGACCGCCAGTCGGCCCGCGCGCGCGCCTGAAGCCAGGCGAGGAGGATGGGCGCGGCCCACATCGCGGCGATGTGATCGGACCCTCCCATCGCGCCGGTGTCGTAGATGAAGAGGCTGGGGAAGAAGAAGAAGGCGACCCAGGACAGGCGCGTGGCGGCGCGAGGGAGATCGGGGAGGAGCGCGCGGGCGAGCGGCGGGATGGTGGCGAGGGTCACCAGCACCGTCACCAGCTCGAGGTGGAGCGCGAGCTGGAGGCGATCGGTGAGCGTGGGCACCGGCGCGATGAAGGCCCAGGTGTAGAGCCAGGAGGAGAGCTGGGGCAGGGCGAGGAGGTAGTCGCCCTCGGGCGTGCGGACCTGGCCCTGGGCGAGGGCGTAGCGCTCGGCGGCGCGCAGGTGGTACCAGCGGGCGTCGAAGTTGACGTTGTCGGGGTTGAGCACCTGGGTGACGACGAGCGCGATCGCCAGCACGCCCAGGACGAGCAGCGCCAGCTCGGCGGCGCTGAGGCGCAGCGGCTTCTCGGCGAGCGCGGCGGCGAAGCGCCGGAGCGAGGGCATCACGGCGGAGAGCCCGGCGGCCGCCATGACCAGCGGCAGCGCCCAGAAGAAGCGCGCGGTGAGGAGGCCGAAGAGGCCGCCGACGCCGACCAAGAGCCCGAAGGCGAGCACGCCGGTGACCCAGGCGAAGGCGGCGAGGCCGTCGCGCTCCGGCGCAGGGGTGAGGCGCTCCACCACCAGCCGGCCGAACGAGTAGCAGGCGAAGGCGAAGAGCGCCGTGAAGCCGAGGGTGGTGCACCAGCGCAGCCAGAAGGTGGCGGCCCAGGCGGCGGGCGGCATGAGGGTGAGGGTGACGCCGACCAGCGCCGCGGCGACGAGCGCGGTGAGGACCCACGAGCCGAGGGCCGTGTTCCACCTCATGGGTGCACCTCGGGGCGCTGCTTCCGCGCGCCGATGGCCTGGCCCCGCGGCCCCACCGGTGACGAGGCGGGTGAGGACGGGCCGGCCCCCTTCGACGAGCTCACGGGGCCGCCCGAATTGCGGAGCCTGGCACCGTTCAGTCCGAGCGATGTCGCCATTTCGGTCGCCGCTCTCGGGATGAACGGACGACTCATGGGTGCACCTCGACGGCCACGAGGTGGAGCGAGGTGTAGCGATCGACGCGCACGCGCACGTAGCGCGCGACCTGCGGCCCGAGCTCCGGCGACCAGGTCAGGAAGAGCTCCTTGTGGCGGGCGACCTCGCGGAAGGTCTTCCCGTCGTCGCTGAGCTCCACCACGAGCGGTATGGCGCGGTCGACGAGCAGGTCGTCGCGGTTGACCACGGTGACCGACGAGAAGCGCGTCGGCGCCCCGAGATCGATGAGCACCCAGGGGCTCAGCTCCTCGCGCGTGTAGAAGAACGACTTGGTGCGCTCGGAGCCGCACAGGCCGATCTCCGGGTTGCAGTCCAGGGCCTTCGAGGAGGCGGTCCACGGCTTCCCGGCGGCCAGGTTCGGCGGCGCGCGCCACTTGGCGACGAGGAACCAGGCGAGCAGCGCGCCGGCGAGGATGGCGAGGAGGACGGCGGCGCGGCGAACCCACGCGAGGTCTCGGGCGCGCGCGGCGGCGATGGCGTCGCGCTCGAGGAGCTCCAGCGCCTGGCGGTGGGCCTCGGCGACGGCGGCGAGGTGCGCGTCGGTGAGGAGGGTGTCGCCGGCGAGCGCCGCGCGGGCGAGCTGGGCGCGGGCGTCGGGCATCCACTGGAGCAGCGCGGCGAGGTTCTGCTCGCGCCCGGCCGGGCTCAATGCGACGAGGGCGAGCTCGACGGCTCGCGCGTGCAGGAGCGCGCGGGCGTGCGCGAGGCCGCCGGGCTGGGCGACGCGGAGCGCGGTGGCGGCGTCCCACAGCTCGCGGACGAGCTCGCGCGGCGATGGGGCACGTTCGGCGTCATCCTCGGCCGAGCCCGCGACGTCGGATCGCACCGACGCGGGGTCGACCTCCGAGACGTTGACGAGCTCCGCGGGGTGCATCGTGCCGGGCGTCGAGCTCGGAGCCTCTGGGCTGAGCGCCGCGCCAGCGAGCAACGCGCTCGGGTGCTGGGCGGTCGAAGAGGTCTTCGCTGCGTCGGAGCCCACCGTCGCGCTCGGCCGCGCCACGCCGCCCGCGGACTCGGCTGCTCCCGACGCCGCCGCGGCGCCCGGGGAGGTGGCCGTGCCGGAGG